>NZ_JBKBQY010000040.1:0-28604 GCF_046292185.1 Yoonia sp. | reverse complement strand
TGCAAGCCAGAGGCGCGGGTGATCGTGATCGGCTTTGCCAGTGGTGATATCCCGCAGGTGCCCGCGAATATCCTGCTGGTCAAAAATATCGACGTGATCGGTTTCTACTGGGGCGGGTATCTGAAATTCCGGCCTGAAGTCTTATCCGACAGTCTGGCTGAATTACTGGGCTGGCTGGCGGAAGGGCGGCTGCGCCCCCATATCAGCCATGTCCTGCCGCTGGCCCGCGCGGATGAAGCGTTGGACCTGATGCGCAGCCGTGCGTCGACCGGCAAGGTGGTTATTGTGCCATGACCGGCGTGCTTTGCGTATAGAACCCGTCGCGGATGAACCCCGCCAGATCGGCGATCACCGGGCTGCCGTCCAGATCGGCATGATAAAGATTGACATTGAAGGCGCGCAATTCCGGCAATGCCCCGCCGTGGTGGATACGTTCGAAATGGCGCGGCTCTGCCCCGGCCAGCATCGTATGGACCGCCAGATCGGCGCTGACGGATGCTTCGATCGTGCGGCTTGAATGGCTTTCAACGGCCATTTCCCAGGGGATGCCCGCCTCGTCCAGCCGCCGCTGCACGAATTTGCGGAAAATGCAGCGATGCTCGAACGCCAGCCGCAAGGGGCGCTGTTTCCAGACCTGCCCGCCCGGTGCGCCAAGCCAGACAAGCGGAATAGCGGCGAGCGTTTCACCGCCCTGCCCCACGCTGTCCTCGGTGGTCAGGATCATGTCCAGCGCGCCGCGCCGGAATTCATCCAGCAACTGGCTGGTGAATGACGACGACAATTGCACGCGCATCCGCGGATAGGCGGCGGCAAAGCGGCGCAGCACCTCGGGGATGACCGGATAGATGATGTCATGCGGCACGCCCAGCGTGACCTCGCCCTCATAGGCGACGGATGTCAGTTTGCCGTAGATTTCATCGTTCAGGATCAGCATCCGCCGCGCATAGGACAGCAGATGTTCCCCCTGCGACGTCAGCGCGATGGTGCGCGACGACCGGTCCAGCAATTGCGCGTCCAGCGATTCCTCAAGACGTTTCAGCTGCATCGACACGGCTGATTGGGTCAGGTGCAACAGCCCCGCCGCCTTGGTCACGCCGCCGGTATCGGCCACCGCCACAAAGGACCGCAAGGCGGTCAGGTCCAGATTTCGCGCCATATCAATATTCCTGATGTTTCATTCATCAAACATTCATTTTCATAATGTATTGCCGCAGCGTAAACATCAAGCATCAAGATACGAAAGACGCAACACATCACGAAAGTCGATACAATGACCAGTACAACACATGCCTGCGCCCTGCCCGCCACACGTCCATCGCTTTGGCGGCGGGTCATGCAGATGATCGGTCTGGCCCGGCAACGCCGCGACCTGCGCGATCTGGACCCGCATCTGCTGGACGATATCGGTATCACCCGGCAGGATGCCCTGCGCGAGGCGGAGAAACCGCTTTGGGACGTGCCGCGTCATTGGCGCATGTAACGCGCAGATAACAGCCGTGCGACATTCCGGCGCAAAGACATCGGAAATAACCCGGAAAGGCCCATAAAGCCTTGAATCTTCGGGTCAGCCTGCCAATATACACCCCAAGGATGCCGAATGGTGGCGCCACTGTCTATAACTGGAGGAAAACATGGCTCAATACGAGACAATTCGCACGGCCGGTGGGGTCCGCACGGCCAATATCGACGCAGGTTTGCGTGCCCACATGAACAAGGTCTACGGCACGATGTCCGTGGGCATGCTGATCACCTTCGCCGTCGCATGGGCCGTTGGCACAGCGCCCGGCCTGCTGGCAATCTTCCGTGATCCGATCACATTGCAACCCAATATTCTGGGCTGGATCGTGATGTTCGCGCCGCTGGCAATGATCTTTGGCTTCGGTGCAATGATCAACCGGTTCTCGGCGGCTGCGGCGCAGACCTTCTTTTATGCCTTCGCGGCGGTGATGGGTCTGTCGATCTCGTGGATCTTCGTTGCTTTCACCGGCATGTCGATCGCGCAGATCTTCCTGATCACCTCGATCGCCTTCGCGGGCCTCAGCCTGTACGGCTACACCACCAAGAAAGACCTGTCCGCCTGGGGCACATTCCTGATGATGGGCCTGATCGGCATCATCGTCGCGATGATCGTGAACATCTTTCTGCAATCGCCGGCGATCATGTTCGCCATCTCGATCCTGGGTGTGCTGATCTTTGCGGGCCTGACCGCCTATGACACGCAGCGTATCAAGTCTGACTACATCGCACATGCCGCGCAGGGTGACAGCGAATGGCTGGGCAAATCGGCAATCATGGGCGCGTTGAGCCTGTACCTGAACTTTATCAACATGTTCATGTTCCTGCTGCAATTGTTCGGCAGCCGCGACTAAGTTCGGCCTGACCGATAGAAATACAGGGGCTGGTGGCAACACCGGCCCCTTTTTCGTTCCCGATAGCGCGACAAGGAAAGCGCCATCATGCCGGTGATCAAGGCAGAAGACGCGAAACCGGATCAGCCAGCGATCCCCCACCCCGTGCTGGGCAAGTTCACCGCGCGGCTGTTCAGCGACACCGGCGGGCTGACGCAATTCGGCGCGTTCACCGAAACGCTGCCGCCAGGATCGATGTCATCCATTTGCCACTGGCATCTGCACGAGGATGAGATGATCTATATGCTGTCGGGCGAGGTGATCGTGCATGAAGGCCCCGATCAGACGCCGCTGCGGCCCGGCGATGCCGCCTGTTTCAAGGCGGGTGTGCCGGTGGGACATTATCTGGAAAACAGGTCCTCCGCGGATGCCACCTATCTGGTCGTCGGCACAAGGGCCGCGCGGGATCAGGTCATCTATCCCGATCATGACCGGGTGCTGCATCTGGACCGGACCGATGGCACAAGGCGCTACACCACACTGGCTGGCGATCCGGCAACGACACCTTATTGAACGCAAAAGACCGCGCTGGTGCGCGGCCTTTTCACTGTCCCGAAACGGGTCACAAGATTGCTTACTTGATCTTGCCTTCTTTGTATTCGACATGCTTGCGCACGACGGGATCATATTTTTTGATCGCCATCTTTTCGGTCATCGTGCGTGCGTTTTTCTTTGTCACGTAGAAATGCCCGGTCCCCGCGGTGGAGTTCAGGCGGATTTTGATCGTGGTTGGCTTCGCCATGTTTCACTTCTCCGGCTTCGCGGGGCTGGGCCCACGGTGATATCGTTGAAGCTGCCTTTTACCGTGAAGCGGCACCGAGTCAACCGCAAACGGGGATTTGTTATGGCGGAAGTTGCAGGACGCCGCATGGCGCAGGCATTCCCCCGCCCAAGGGCCATCAATACATCGAATCCTTATAGGCCTTTTCCAGATCCTGATCCATTTTACGCGTATCGACGTCAGGGTCCGGCGCGCTGCCGATCTGGTCGTGAATGATCTGCATCAGCGATGGCATCTCTGCACGGTCCTGCAGCGTTGCGGGGTCCCACAGGCGGGACCGGCGGAACGCCTTGGCGCAATGCAGGAACACCTCTTGCACGCGCAGGACGATGGCCAGCCGGGGCGCGCGGTCATGCATTGCCATGCAGGCCAGCAAATCGGGATCGGTGACCAGACTGGCCTGCCCGTTCACGCGCAATGTGTCGTCGAACCCCGGAATCATGAACAACACCCCGACATTGGGGTTGGCGATGATGTTGGACAAGGTATCGAGCCGGTTATTCCCCGGCCGGTCCGGGATCGCCAGCGTGTGATCATCCAGCACCGCGACGAAACCGGCGGGGTCGCCACGCGGGCTGACATCGGCGGTGCCATCAGCGCCTTGAGTGCCGACGCATAAAAATGGGGCGCGCGCGATGAAATCCCGCGCGTGGCGGTCAAGATGATCAAGGCATTTCAGCTTTGCCAGCGTATGAACCGGCGGAAACAGCGCGCGCAGCGCGTCTTCATCCGCGATGACATGTTGGGATTTTGCGTGATATGTGCCCATGGTCCGGCCCTTGCTGATTGCTTCATTCGCCGCGACACTAGGAAAGACGCGCGCCCGGCACAATCCATAGTGGGGCGAAACAGGTCATTTGCACGGATGGCCTGTAAGCCGGATTCTGTCCCCCGGGTTGCCCCGGATGGATGACCATTCATCTGGAGCGCCTGTTGCCAGACGCCCTCTAGCTGCCAACCCGGACCGCTCGGGTTCAAGCCTCCCTGCGGTTGATATCCCTTGGGATCAACACCGCACGCGGTCCCTATTTGGCATTGCTCCCGGTGGGGCTTGCCTTGCCGCTCTGGTTGCCCATCGCGCGGTGGGCTCTTACCCCACCGTTTCACCTTTTCCCCCGTATAGAGGGTAGTCTGTTCTCTGTGGCGCTTTCCCTGGGGTTGCCCCCGCCGGGCATTACCCGGCACCGTGCTTTGTGGAGTCCGGACTTTCCTCGACCCCGGATCAAGTCCGGGACCGCAGCCATCCAGCCATCCGCGCAAGCGCCAGTTAGTCAGCGCTGCCGCCCGCGTCAACGGGGAAACGGCGGGCGAGGTCAGTGATCAGCCCTGCATCGGTGGCATCAAGCGGCCCCCGCGCCCAAGGCCGGAACCGGCTGCGGAAAACATTCAGCAGCAGATTGGGGTCATCGGTGGCGGTATAGCCAAAGGCGCGCATCATGGGGGCAAAGTCATCCAGCTCTGCCTGCCGCGCCTCGGGCCAGACCGACAGGCCCATCAGCGCCAGCCTGCGCCAGTCAAAACGCGGGCCGGGATCGATCTTGCGCCCCGGTGCCATGTCGGAATGGCCGATGACGCGTGCCGGGTGGATCGACCAACGGTCCATGATCCCGCCCAACAGCGTGCAGAGCGTATCCATCAAAGGCGCAGCAAAGGGGGTCGCGCCCGTATTCGCCAGCTCGATCCCGATGGAATGGCTGTTCACATCCATCACCGCCCCCCAACGCCCGGCACCTGCATGCCAGGCGCGCGACTCTTCAGGGACGAGCGCCGTGACGCTGCCATCCTCGGCGATCACATAATGGGCGGACACCTGTCTGTCAGGGTTGCAAAGCGCGTCACAGGCAGCGGCAGCCGACGCCATCGCGGTATAGTGGATCACCACCATATTGGGGCGCGCGCCATTCCGGCGCGGCCCGCAATTGGGGGAGGGCAGTGTCGTCAGTCTCAGTTGCGCACGGCCCGCTGGAACGGGGCCGGGTCCCAGCCACAGGCAAAGCCGTCACCATCGGGATCAAGGCCCAGACGGTCACGTTCCGGCCCGCCGCGCGCCAGAAAATCGCGCTGCGCGTCATCGGCAGTGGCATAGGCGGCGCAATTGCGCTGGAACCGGGACTGACCGGACAGCATGGACCGGCTGTACCACGCCTGCCCTTTGACGTTGGGCGCGTTCAGCGCATATTCCACGATATTCGGGCCGGTCGCTACAGGACGGTCGGGCAAGGGCTGCGGCGCCACCTGCTGTTGCGCGGCGATCTGGGCCTGACGGCGCTGCGCGTCGCTTTCGATCGTTTCGCGCCCGGCGACGGCGTCAAAGCTTTGTTCGTCGGAAATGCCCGTATTGCTGCCCGTCGGCGCGGGCGGGGGAGTGCCGATCATGCCGCCGCCTGCGCCACCGATACCGGTGCCGCCGATCCCTGCCGCCGAAAGTTCGCTTGCGGAAATCGCGCCGCCGGTGGGCATGGTCTGCACCGGCGCGGGCGGGGTGAATGCGCCTGACGGACCTGACAAGGCAGCCTCGCGCCGGGCGCGTTCCATCTCGAACGACCGGTCATCGAATCCCACGCCGCGCTGGCGATAGTCAGTATCGGTGCAGGCCGCCAGAAGAAGCGCACCCACCAGCAGAATCGGTCCATTTTTCATTCGCAGCATATCCATCTGACTGACATAGATTCCAAAGAAACTACCACCACTTCGCAGGTTTGGCTATAAAGCCAGCCGCGTTTTCAAGGCAATAGGCGACATTGAGCAATTCCGCCTCTTCCCAGGGTCTGCCAATCAGTTGCAGCCCCAATGGCAGTCCCTGCGCATCGCGTCCGGTGGGCACGGCGATGCCGGGCAAACCGGCAAGGTTGACGGTGACTGTAAACACATCGTTAAGATACATCTTGATCGGGTCGGCATCGGCCATTTCCCCGATGCCGAACGCGGCAGAGGGGGTGGCAGGTGTCAGGATCGCATCGACACCGGCGGCAAAGGCATCGTCGAAATCGCGCTTGATCAGTGTCCGCACCTTGCGCGCGCGGTTGTAATAGGCGTCGTAGAAGCCCGCCGACAGCACATAGGTCCCCACCATGACGCGGCGCTGCACCTCTGCCCCGAAGCCTTCGGCGCGGGTGTTTTCGTACATCTGCGTGATGCCGTCGCCTGCATTCAGCTTTGCGCGGTGCCCGAAACGCACGCCGTCATAACGGGCAAGGTTGGACGATGCCTCGGCTGGGGCGATCACATAATATGCGGGCAGCGCGTATTTCGTGTGCGGCAGGCTGATATCCACGATCTTGGCGCCTGCGTCTTTCAGCATGGCAGTGCCATCATCCCACAGCTTCGCAATCTCGGCAGGCATCCCGTCAAGGCGGTATTCGCGCGGAATCCCGATGGTCTTGCCTTTGATATCGCCGGTCAGGGCCGCCTCGAAATCCGGCACGGCGAGATCGGCGCTCGTGCTGTCCTTGGGGTCATGGCCGCACATCGCCTGCAACATGATCGCCGCATCGCGCACGTCCTTGGTCATCGGCCCCGCCTGATCGAGAGAAGAGGCGAACGCGACGATCCCCCAGCGCGACACGCGCCCATAGGTGGGCTTCAGCCCGGTGATGCCGGTAAAGGCGGCAGGCTGTCGGATCGATCCGCCGGTATCGGTGCCGGTCGCGGCAAGGCAAAGGTCGGCGGCCACGGCACTGGCTGATCCGCCGGATGATCCGCCCGGCGTCAGGGCGCGATCATCGACCTTCCAGGGGTTGATCGCATTACCATAGACAGAGGTTTCGTTGGACGACCCCATGGCGAATTCGTCCATGTTCAGCTTGCCCAGCATCACGGCACCGGCGTCGAACAACTGGGTGGTAACGGTGGATTCATATTCCGGCTTGAACCCTTCCAGAATGCGCGACGCGGCCTGCGAAGGCACGCCTTTGGTGCAGAACAGATCCTTGATACCAAGCGGGATGCCGCACATCGCAGGTGCATCGCCTGCCTTGATCCGCACATCTGCGGCCTGCGCCTGCGCCAGCGCGATATCGGGGGTTTTATGCACGAAAGCACCCAAGGCGGCGGCGCTGTCGATCGCGGTCAGGCAGGCCTGCGTGATCTCTGTGCTGGTGGTGTCGCCCTTGCGCATGGCGTCACGGGCGGCGGCGATGGTCAGTTTGGTCAGATCGGACATTATTCAACCACCTTTGGCACGGCAAAAAATCCTTCACGCGCGTCGGGCGCATTCTTCAGGACGGCGGCCTGCTGGTTGCCGTCAGTCACGACATCGGCGCGGCGTTTGAGGCGTTGCGGGGTGACCGATGTCATCGGTTCGACGCCTGTCACGTCGACTTCGTTCAATTGTCCGATGAAACCGAGGATCGCGCTGAATTCAGAGGCGAGCGCGGGCAGCGCCTCCTCTGGCACCGCGATCCGGGCAAGTTTCGCCACGCGGCGGGCGGTTTCGGTATCAATCGACATGGGCGCTTCTCCGGTTCATCTGCGGTTTGCGTTTAGCGCCCCCGTGCGGCACCCGCAAGCATATGGCGGCAGTAAACAAGGATCATATAGCCCAACATCACCCCGTTCAGGATATGCCACAGGAAATGCGTGCCGAATGGCAGGACATTGCACAGCGTTTCATCCAGTGATCGTGCCGTGATGGAAACCGCAAGGATGGCGGCCCCTGTCAGAAATCCCCGCCTGATGCCGGGGATTTTGTTCAGCGCCAGCCCGTAGATCAGCAGCAGGATCGGAACGGTCCAATAGAACCCCGAGATATGAAAGAACGGCAGTATGTTCAGCAAAGGCACGGCAATAGCGGCAAAAGGGAAGAACAGCGCCGTTGCGCCAAGCGCCCCCCAGCGGCCCAGACCGATGATATCGCGATGCACGGCAAAAAGGTAAAGCAGGATGAACGCCCCGATAGGCACCACATCCATCAGCGCGGCCCAGGGCGTGGCAAAGGTGTGAAACAGGAAACTGCCCAGACCGATGGTAAACAGGATCGCGGTCAGGGCTTGCGCCAGTGGCAGGCCCTTGGTGCGCGGCCAGACCCAGATGGCGGCGATGATAAAAGCCAGATTGGTGATCGCATTGATCGGCTCGGACCAGAAACCGGCGTCGAGCCTTTCGCAATAGGCGTTTATGTGGCTATGCCAGTCCATCTTGCACCCTCGGTCCCAGACCCTATCTTGAAGTGAACATAAGAGAGAGCAAGATGAAAATCACCTGGCTAGGACATTCCGGTTTCAAGATCGCAATCGCCGATAAGGTGCTGTTGATCGACCCATGGATCGACGGCAACCCGGTGTTTCCCAAAGACCGGCGCGATGAGGCATTGCACGATGCCACCCATATCTTTCTGACCCATGGGCACGGGGATCATGCCGCAAACGCCCTGGACATCGCCAAAAGCCTGGGTATTCCGGTTTTCTGCATCCATGAACTGGCCACCATGTGGGAAGACCGCGACGGCGTGACCGTCAACGGTTTCGGCAAAGGCGGCACAATCGCGCTCGATGATGTCAAAGTGACGATGGTGAACGCCAGTCATTCATCCAGCGTGGATTTCGAAGGCGATACCCTGCGCTATGCCGGGGGCGAGGCGGGTTTGATGATCAGTGGCGAAGGGCATACGATCTATGCCAGCGGCGACACCGACATCATGGCCGATATGGACTGGATGGGTGATTATCACAAACCTGACATCGGCATCCTGTGTTGCGGCGGGCATTATACAATGGATATGGACCGTGCCGCCTATGCGGCAAAGCGGTACTTCAACTTCACGACAGTGATTCCGTGCCACTACAAAACGTTCCCGATCCTCGCGCAATCAGCGCAGCCGCTGGTCGATACGCTGCCCGGTGTGAATGTCCTGACACCGGACGTGATGGAAACGATCGAAATCTAGCGTTTCACGGCAAAGAAATCGCGCAGCAACGTTTCGGCCTCAGTGATGGCGATCCCGTCATAGATTTCTGGTCTGTGATGGCATTGCGGATGGCTGAAGATGCGCGGGCCCTGCGCCACGCCGCCGGATTTCGGGTCGGCGGCACCGTAGTAAAGCCGGGCGATGCGCGCATTGCTGATCGCGGCTGCGCACATCGGGCAGGGTTCGAGCGTGACATAGAGATCGCAGCCGGTCAGCCGTTCCTGCCCGAGCGCGGCACAGGCGGCGCGGATCACCAGCATTTCGGCATGGGCAGTGGGGTCGTGCAGTTCCCGCGTGCGGTTGCCGGCCTGTGCGATGATTTCACCTGCGCGCACGATCACAGCCCCGACCGGCACCTCGCCCCTTGCGGCGGCGGCGCGTGCCTCTGACAAAGCGATGTCCATATGCGAGCGAAAAACCATGCCTGCTAGATGCACCCTGCGCGCTATCTCTGGCAAGGGCGGATCAAAGGCGCTATGGCTGCGCGCATGAGCAATGAAACATCCCCCGGCGACCGGATCGCCAAAGTCCTGTCGCGCGCAGGTATCGCCAGCCGCCGCGATGCCGAACGCATGATCAATGAGGGCCGGGTCAGCGTGAACGGCAAGGTCATCACCAGCCCGGCGCTGAATGTGACCGCCGCCGACCGGATCGTCGTGGATGGCAAGGCCGTGCGCGACCCTGAACCGCCACGAATCTGGCTGTATCACAAACCCGCCGGATTGGTGACGACCGAGCGGGATGAGAAGGACCGCGCGACGGTCTTTGCCTCCCTGCCCGCGGATATGCCGCGGGTGATGTCGGTGGGCAGGCTCGATCTGAATTCCGAAGGTCTGTTGCTTTTGACCAATGACGGCGGCGTCAAGCGGCGGCTGGAACTGCCCAGCACCGGCTGGCTGCGCCGGTATCGCGTGCGGATCAACGGATCGGTCAGCGAGGCGCGGCTGGAACAATTGCGCGCGGGCATCACGGTGGATGGCATCCGCTATCAGCCGATGATCGTGACCTTCGACCGTCAGCAGGGTGCCAATGCCTGGCTGACCGTCAGCCTGCGCGAAGGCAAGAACCGCGAAATACGCCGCGCGATGGAGGCGATCGGCGTCACTGTGAACCGTCTGATCCGTGTCAGCTATGGCCCGTTCCAGCTCGGCAATCTGGAACAAGGCGCCGTGGAAGAGGTCAAGGGCCGCGTCGTGCGCGACCAATTGGGCCTGACTGACAAGGATCTGGGCAAGGATGCCGCCAAACCCGGCCCGACACGCGTGCGCCGCCCGGTGAACCGCCCGGTCGCAGGGAAAAAACGGCCCGGTTGAGCATTTCAGTCAGGGATTTGGTGCAAAACTCTCGCAAATGGTGGCGATGCCCCTTATCTGGGTAAGGACGAAGACCGGAGTATCCGCCCATGTTACGCATGATCCTGCTGCTGAGCTTTCTTGCCGTCCTTGCGGTGGGGGTTCTTGCCGTGATGGGGGCGTTGCGTGCCTTCACGGGCAGTGCCGCAGAAAAGGACCCTGACCCGATGCCTGCCCCCTTTCGACGGATTTCCTATATCGTGTTGGTCGTGCTGATGTTCGGTGTCACGACCGGATGGCTGGGGGCCTCCTGATGGCCCGCAAATTCGGTGGCAAATTCAGCCCCGGCGGGGCGGCGAACGATCCGCGCGATGCGGCGGTTGATCCGGTGCGGATCAAAAAAGCAGGGTCGCGCGGGGGCCTTTTGTATGTGCCACCTGTCATTCTGGTATTTACCTCGCTTGGCGCGGGACCTGCGACACTGGTCACTGCCCTTGCCGGAGCCGCGGTGCTGACGCTGGCAGTCTGGCTGTTGCAGGAGGGTTTGCGCGCCGAGGCCGCCTATGACGCGCGCAAGGTCGCGCGCCGCCCTGCCCTGCCGCGCAAGATGCTCGCATCGGCACTGACCGGCATCGGAATCGCGCTGGCGGCCTATACCGGGGACAGTGGCGTGGTGGAATCGGCGCTGTATGGTGTGGCGGCACTGGCGCTGCATGTGGCGGCCTTTGGCATCGATCCCTTGTCGGATAAAAAGATGGAAGGTCTGGACCGGTTCCAGCAGGACCGCGTCGCCCGCGTGGTGGATGAGGCAGAGGCGCATCTGACACGGATGACCACGGAAATTGCCAGCCTGAACGACCGCCGCCTGATCGAAAGGGTATCAGGGTTTCAACGCGTGGCGCGCAGGATGATCGCCACGGTGGAACAGGACCCCCGCGATCTGTCGGGTGTGCGGCGCTATCTGGGCGTTTATCTGATGGGTGCGCGCGACGCGACGACCAAGTTCGCCGAAATTTACCGCCGCACCAGCGACGCGCAGGCCCGCGCGAAATACGAGGCCTTGCTGGACGATCTAGAAGAAAACTTTGCCGCACGCACCGAAAAGATGCTGCTGGAAGATCGTTCTGATATGGATATCGAGATCAACGTGCTGCGCGACCGTTTGCAGCGCGAAGGTGTGAGTTTGAAAATGAAAAGGAACGACTGATGTCCGAAGCTACCCGTCAAAAAGCGACCGAGGCCTTGGCCGAGGTCGAGAAAGTCACCACCGTCATGCTGTCCGACCCGTCACGCGAACTGGTCCCGCTGGAATCCGCCGATGCGCCGACCAAGGCCGAAATCACCCGCCGCATGGCCGAGATCAACATCGGCGACACCAATTCGATCGTGTCCTTCGGGTCATCCGCGCAGACCGATCTGCAACAGATCAGCCAGAGCATGCTGGCCGGTGTGCGCAACAAGGATGTCGGCCCCGCCGGTGACAGCCTGCGCAATATGGTATCGACGATCCGGGGGTTTTCGGTGTCCGAACTGGATGTGCGCCGTGACCGTAGCTGGTGGGAAAAACTGCTGGGCCGTGCCGCACCCATCGCCCGGTTCACCGCGCGCTTCGAAGAGGTGCAGGGCCAGATCGACAATATCACCGATGATCTGCTCAAGCATGAACATGTGCTGCTCAAGGATATCGAAAGCCTTGATATGCTGTATGAAAAGACGCTCGAATTCTATCACGAGCTTGGGCTTTACATCGCGGCGGGCGAGGCCAAGATCGCCGATCTGGACGCCACCACAATCCCCGCGAAAGAGGCCGAGGTTGAAGCCGCGCCCGAGGATGCGGCGATGATGAAAGCGCAGGAATTGCGCGATATCCGCTCTGCCCGCGATGATCTGGAACGCCGGGTGCATGATCTCAAACTGACCCGTCAGGTGACGATGCAATCGCTGCCGTCGATCCGGCTGGTGCAGGAAAACGACAAATCGCTGGTGACCAAGATCAATTCGACGCTGGTGAACACCGTCCCACTTTGGGAAACGCAACTGGCGCAGGCGGTGACGATCCAACGCTCTGCCGAAGCGGCGCAGGCGGTACGATCTGCCACGGATCTGACCAATGAATTGCTGACCGCCAATGCGCAGAACCTGCGCGACGCAAACAAGGTGATCCGCACCGAAATGGAACGCGGTGTGTTCGATATCAACGCGGTCAAGGCGGCCAATGAGAACCTGATCGCCACGATCAACGAAAGCCTTGAAATCGCCGATGAAGGCAAACGCAAACGCGCCGAGGCCGAGGTCGAGATGCAAAAGATGGAAAGCGAACTGAAACAGACCCTCTCTGCGGCGCGGTCGCGCAAATCCGGCACCGGCGATGTGATCGGCACAGCGGCAGGCATCGAGTAGTTTGCAAAATCTGCGACAATCGCCGCTTTTCGCGGTGCTTGCCGTTGCGGCAGGCGTTCTGGCGGGGTGCGAACCGGCACCGCCGCCAGAAACATCTGTGGCACCGCCCGCCGCCCGCGCCGTGCCTGCGCCGCCTGACCTGCCTGTTGTGACCCAGCCCAGCGCGGCCAGCCGCGACATGGCGGCGTTTTATGCGCGTCTGCAGGCCCAGATGCTGACGCAAAACCTGTTGCGCAGTGACGGCGGCGGCGCGGATACACCCTTCACCGATACGATGCTGGCGCACAATTTCATGCAGATCGCACTGACAACGGAATATGCCGATAACAGCGATTTCCGTGTCCAGCAGGGCAGCCAGACGACGCTGCACCGCTGGGAACAGCCGATCCGCATGCAGGTCAGCTTCAGCGACAGCGTGCCCTTGGCGCAGCGCGATCAGGACCGCACCAGCGTTTCGGCCTTTGCCGCGCGGCTGGCGCGGTTGACCGGGGTGCCGATCCGGCAGACCGACCAAACCCCCAATTTCCACGTCCTGTTTCTGGATGAAGACGACCGGCGCGGTGCCGCATCCCGCCTGCGCGCTTTGGTGCCGGATATTTCCGAGGCGACCTTGCGTGGCATTGTCACCCTGCCCCGCGATCAGCTATGCCTTGTGGCAGCCGTGTTCGAACCCGGGCAATCCGCCTATGCGCAGGCGGTTGTGGTGATCCGCGCCGAACATCCCAGCCTGATCCGCGCCGCCTGCATCCACGAGGAACTGGCGCAGGGAATGGGCCTGCCCAATGACAGCGACGCCGCCCGCCCGTCGATCTTTAACGACAGCGAAGAATTCGCCTTGCTGACGCGGCATGATGAATTACTCTTGCGCATGCTTTATGATCCACGCTTGCAAACCGGCATGGACCCCGCCACCGCCGCCCCGATCGTGCGCCAGATCGCACGGGAACTGATGGCGTCGGGGCCCAGCTAAGTCACCATTTACAAGGGAGAAAGCCTATGTCTGTTTTCAACTTTCTGTCCGGCCAGTTCATTGACGTCATCCATTGGACCGACAACACACGCGACACGATGGTCTGGCGGTTCGAGCGGCATGGCCATGAGATCAAATATGGTGCCAAGCTGACGGTGCGCGAAGGGCAGGCCGCCGTCTTCGTGCATGAAGGGCAATTGGCGGATGTCTTCACCCCCGGCCTTTACATGCTGGAAACCAACAACATGCCGGTGATGACCAGTCTGCAGCACTGGGATCACGGGTTCAAAAGCCCGTTCAAATCGGAAGTCTATTTCGTCAACACCACCCGGTTTTCCAACCTCAAATGGGGCACCAAGAACCCGATCATGCTGCGCGATCCCGAGTTTGGTCCCACGCGCCTGCGCGCCTTCGGCACCTATACGGTGCGCGTTGCCGATCCGGCGGTGTTCCTGCGTGAAATCGTGGGCACCGATGGCGAATTCACCATGGATGAAATCAGCTATCAGATCCGCAACATCATCGTGCAGGAATTCAGCCGCGCGCTAGCGGCGTCCGGCATTCCCGCGCTCGACATGGCGGCCAATACCGCCGATCTGGGCAAGCTGGTGGCCGAAGCGATTGATCCGACTCTGAAAAACTATGGCCTGTCGCTGCCGGAACTTTACGTCGAAAACATCAGCCTGCCGCCTGCGGTGGAAAAGGCGCTGGATGCGCGCACCTCGCGCGGGATCGCGGGCAATCTGGACGAGCATCTGAAGTATAAGGCGGCAGAGGCGATGGCGGCCGAAGGGTCCGCCGCTGGTCAGGCGATGGGAATGGGCATGGGCGCCGGTCTCGGGATGCAGATGGGCAACACGATGGGGCCATGGGGGCCGGTCGCGCAACCGCAGGCTGCCGCCGCGCCACCACCACCTCCACCCGTCGAACATGTCTGGCATATCGCCGAAAACGGTCAGGTCAGCGGCCCCTTTTCCAAGGCGGCCATGGGCCGCAAGGTCAGCGACGGGACCCTGACCCGCGCCAGCATGGTCTGGACCCAAGGGCAGGATGGCTGGATGACCGCCGAGGATGTGACCGAACTTGCGCACCTCTTTACTGTGATGCCACCGCCGCCGCCCGGCAGCTGATAGGGCGGCCCTCAGCCGTTTTTCGTCATGCAATCCTTGCCTGACACCAATGCCCTGCGGATAAGGCAAACCAGTCCATGACCCAGACAGACAATTTGGCCCCCGTCGATCACCGTTTTCCCTGCGATGCCTGCGGGGCCAATATGCGGTTTGATCCGCAACGCAATCAACTGATCTGCCAGCATTGCGGCAACACACAAGACATGCCGCAAAGCGCGCAGGCAACAGGCGGGATCAAGGAACTCGACTTTCGCCGTGCCGTCGAAGAACGCCTGCCCGCGGCGGACATTGAAATCACCCGCACGGTATCCTGCGAAAGCTGTGGCGCGCAGTTTGAATTTGACCCCGATACCCATGCCACCCAATGCCCGTTTTGCGCCAGCCCAGTGGTCAGCGACACCGGCACCCACCGGCACATCAAGCCGGGGGGCCTTTTGCCCTTTGCAC
The DNA here is from genome assembly GCF_046292185.1 of Yoonia sp. Lineage (GTDB taxonomy): Bacteria > Pseudomonadota > Alphaproteobacteria > Rhodobacterales > Rhodobacteraceae > Yoonia. Next base: position 13,271 of record NZ_JBKBQY010000040.1, on the reverse strand, counting down.
TGGACGAACCCGTCGCACATAAGGCGATGAACGATTGGCTGGGCAGTTTGTGGTTCGCGCCCAACGGGTTGCAGGATTACGCCCGCAAGGGGCGGCGGATGAACGGCATCTACGTTCCCTATTGGACCTTCGATGCCGATACGCAAAGCCGCTATACCGGCCAGCGCGGCACGCATTATTACGTGACGCAAACCGTGGTGCGCAACGGCAAGACCACACAGGTGCGCGTGCGCAAAACCCGGTGGCGGTCCGTCTCTGGTCAGGTCGCACGGTTCTTCGACGATGTGCTGGTGCTGGCGTCCAAATCACTGCCCAAGAAACACACCGACGGGCTGGAACCCTGGGACCTCAGCGCGTTGGAACCCTACAAACCCGACTACCTTGCCGGGTTCCGCGCCGAAGGCTATCAGATCGCGCTTGAGGACGGGTTCACCGAGGCCCGCGCCTATATGGATCGGATGATCGCGCGCGATGTGAAATACGACATCGGCGGCGATGACCAGCGCATCGGGCAGATCGACACAAGGATCAGCGATGTCACCTTCAAGCATGTCCTGCTGCCGGTCTGGCTGGCCGCCTATAAATACCGCGGGCAAAGCTATCAATTCGTGGTCAATGGCCGCACTGGGCGTGTGCAGGGCGAACGGCCCTATTCAGCGTGGAAAATCGCCTTTGCGGTGATCGTCGGTCTGATCTTGGCAGCGGGCATCGGTTTCGTTATCGCTAACACCCAATAAAGGGAGGAAATGCGATGATCCTATGCTGCGGTGAAGCCTTGATCGACATGCTGCCGCGCGACGGCGCGGGAGAGGCCTGTTTCGCCCCCCATGCCGGGGGTGCGGTTTTCAACACGGCGGTGGCCTTGGGGCGGTTGGACGCGTCGGTGCAATTCTTTTCCGGCCTGTCGTCGGATCTGTTCGGTACGATCCTGCAGGATCAGCTGCGCGCCTCTGGTGTGGACAGCAGCCCTGCCGCGATCAGCGACCGGCCCACGACGCTGGCATTTGTTAAGCTGACGGATGGTCATGCGTCCTATGCGTTTTACGATGAAAACACCGCAGGCCGCATGCTGACCCCCGGTGATCTGCCCGACACACAGGCGGATGCGTTGTTTTTCGGCGGTATCTCACTGGTCGTGGACCCATGTGCCGCCGCCTATGAGGCGCTGATGCTGCGCGAAGCGCCGCGTGCCGTCACGATGATCGACCCCAATATCCGCCCCGGTTTCATCAAGGACGAACCCGTGTATCGCGCGCGATTGAAACGGATGCTGGGGGCTGCGGATATCATCAAGATATCGGACGAGGATCTGTCCTGGATCACCGGCAATGACGATGCCACAGCCCTGCGCGCACAAACCGGGGCTGCCGTCGTGTTGCTGACACGCGGCGCGGATGGGGTCAGCGTGATCACCAGTGATGCAGCCTTTGACGTGCCTGCCGTCAAAGCGACGGTCGTCGATACGGTCGGCGCGGGCGATACGTTCAGCGCGGGGTTTCTGGCCGATCTGCAGGCGCAGGGGTTGCTGCGCAAATCCGCGATTGTCGGGGTGGGACGCGATGCGCTGACCCGTGCCACAGCCTTTGGCGCGCGGGTGGCAGCGATCACGGTCAGCCGCGCTGGCGCCAACCCGCCATGGGCGTCAGAGCTGTGAAAGCGCTGATCCAGCGCGTCAGCTACGCCAGTGTCAGCGTCGATGGCAAGGTGATCGGCGAGATCGGGCCGGGCCTGCTGATCCTTGTCTGCGCGATGGCGAGTGATGATGCCGGCACATCGGCGACACTCGCCGCCAAGATCGCCAAGCTGCGGATTTTCAAGGATGCGGCTGGCAAGATGAACCTGTCCCTGCGTGACACCGGCGGCGCGGCCCTCATCGTCAGCCAGTTCACGCTGGCCGCCGATACATCACGCGGCAACCGTCCAGGGTTTTCCGCCGCGGCCAGTCCCGATCAGGGGCGTGTGCTGTATGAACAATTCATCAAGGACGTCAGCGCCCTGGGCATTCCGACAGCCAGCGGATCATTCGGCGCGGATATGCAGGTGTCGTTGCTGAACGACGGGCCGGTCACGCTGATGCTGGATGTCTGACAGCGCTGATCGGGACTAAACCTGCAATTGCGGCAATTGCCGGCCTACCATGCTGACCGCGAAAATCGCGACGGCGACGCAGATGATCGACGGGCCGACCTGGGTGTCGAAATACATTGCCAGACGTAGCCCGCCAATGGCCGACAAGGCCCCGATCGCCATCGCGAAAAACGCCATCCGTTCCGGCGTACTGGCAAAACCGCGCGCGGCCGCGGCGGGAATGATCAGCAAGGCGGTGATCAGCAGCGCGCCCACGACCTTGATCGCCACGGCGACGACGGCTGCAACCAGCACCGTCAGGATCAATTGCTGCCTGCGCGGGTTGATCCCGGCGGCAAAGGCCAGATCGGGGTTCAGCGTCGCGGTCAGCATCGCCGACCATTGCCACCAGAGCACGCCGATCAGCAGCGCCCCGCCGCCCCAGATCACCGCCAGATCGTTGCGCGTGACGCTGAGCACGTCACCGAAAAGATAGGCATCAAGGTCGATCCTCTGCCCCGGCACCAGCGTGACCGCGACCAGCCCCAGCGCCAGCGCACCATGCGCCAGCACGCCAAGAATTGTATCCACCGCGATGCCCTGTCCGCTCAGGCCATGAATCAGCACCGCCATGCACAAAGCCACAACCGCCACGCCCAACGTGATCGAGGTGCCGAACAGCAGCGCCATCGCCACGCCAAGGATCGCGGCATGCGCAGTGGCATCGCCGAAATAGGCCATGCGCCGCCAGACCACGAAACAACCCAGAAGCCCCGTTGCCACAGCCGTACCCACAGCCGCAAGCGCGGCACGGATCAGAAAATCATCCAGCATTATTCAGCCGCCTCGTGGTGGTGATCATGGGCATGATCATGATCATGACGATAAAGCGCCAGCGCGCCGCCCGTGCCGGTGCCGAACAATTCGCGATAAGCGGGCGCGGCAGAGACCACCTCTGGCGTGCCTTCGCAGCAGATATGACCGTTCAGACAGATCACCCTGTCAGACGCGCTCATCACCACGTGCAACTCATGGCTGACCATCAGCACAGCGCAGCCCAGATCATGCCGCACAGCTGCGATCTGGCGGTAAAACGCGGCTGAACCGGGCTGGTCAAGGCCTTGCGTCGCCTCGTCCAGCATCAGGACATCGGGCTTGGCGAGGATTGCGCGCGCCAGCAGCACGCGCTGGAACTGCCCGCCGGACAGTTGCGACATCTGCTGGCGGCCCAGCCCTGCCACACCCGCCGCGCCCAAAGCCGCTGCCGCGGCAGCGGCAGGCACGGGCCTGGGCAGGTTCAGGAACCGTGTCACGGTAATCGGCAGGGTCGGGTCGATGTGCAGTTTCTGTGGCACATAGCCGATGCGCAGGCCGGGTTTGCGGGTCACGCGGCCTTTCTGCGGCTTCAGCGCCCCGATCAACAGGCGCAGCAGCGTGGATTTGCCCGATCCGTTGGGGCCGACAATCGTCACGATTTCGCCGGGGGCAAGCGTCATGCTGACGTTCTGCAGCACTTTCTGACCGCCGTGGGCGAATTCGATGTGGCGCGCGTCGATCAGGCTCATGCGGCAGCGCTCGACTGGCAGGCGGGGCAAAGCCCTTCCGCCTCGATCACGGTCTGTTCAAGCTGGAAACCATTCGCTGCCGCGGCCCGTGCCAGCGACCGGGAGCTGGCCTGCGCTTCGGCGACGGTACCGCATTTGCGGCAGATCATGAAAGCGGGGTCATGGGTCGCGCCGGGATGGGCGCAGGCGATAAAGGCGTTCAACCGCTCGATCCGGTGGACAAAACCCTGATCCACCAGAAAGCTCAGCGCGCGATAGGCGACGGGCGGTTTGGACCCAAGCCCTTCGGCATCAAGCCGCGCCAGCACGTCATAGGCGCCAAGGGCCGCATGGCTTTCCAGCAGGATTTCCAGCACCCGGCGGCGCACGGGTGACAGCTTGACCTTGCGCGCGGCGCAGGCGGCATCCGCTGCGGCCAGCGCGGCGCTGATGCAATTGGCGTGGTCGTGACGGGCAAAGGGCGTCGGGTCTTTGGACATGGTGCGCCTTGTGATGTTATAACATTTCAAATATACCACCCATTCCATTCCATAACAAGGACCGCCACCATGATTCGACTGTTTGCCGCTTGCTGTCTTGCGCCTGCCGCAGCCTTTGCCGAAGTGCCCAGGGTGATGACCGATTTCGCACCGATCCACAGCCTGACCGCGCAGGTCATGGGCGATCTTGGCACCCCCGATCTGCTGATGCCCCCCGGTGCTGACCCGCATGATTTCGCGCTGCGCCCCAGTGACGCGGGCAATCTGGGTGAGGCCGATCTGCTGTTCTGGACCGGCCCCGGTCTGACACCCTGGCTGACCGATCTGATCGACACGCTGGCCCCGCAGGCGACACAGGTCACCTTGCTGGAAGTCCCCGGCTGGGACACGCTGCCGATCCGCGATATCCAGAAATTCACCGTCCCCGCCGCCGAAGAGCATGATCACGACGAGCATGGGCATGATGATCATGGGCATGATGATCACGGACATGACGATCATGGACATGACGACCATGGACATGACGACCATGATCATGCGCATGATGATGATCACGGGCACGATCACGCACATGATGACCACGGCCATGATCACAGCCATGACGCGCATTCCCACGATCACGATCACGATCATGACCACGGCGATTTCGATCCCCATGCCTGGCTTGACCCAAACATCGCGCAGGTCTGGGTGGCGGCCATTGCCGACGAACTGAGCGCGGCTGATCCGGACAATGCCGCAACCTATGCCAGCAATGCAGAGGCCGCGATTGCGCGTCTGGCCGCACTGGACACAGAGCTTGCCGCGCAGATGACCCCGCTGGCAGGGCAGGCCTATATCCTGCCGCATGACGGTTATCAGTATTTCGAAGCGCGCTATGGCCTGACCGCCTCTGGTGCGATTTCGGGTATCGATGCCCGCACGCCCGGACCGGCCCAGATCGCGAGCCTGCGTGACCAGATGGCGCAAAGCGATATCGTCTGTGTCTTCAGCGATGCCGAAATCGGTGAACGCTGGGCAACTGTCGTGACCGAAGGCACCAGCGCGCGCACAGCGCGGATCGACGGTGTCGGCATGGATCTCGACAGCGGCGTGGATCTTTATGATGCATTGCTGCGGCGTCTGGCAGATGACTTTGCCGATTGTCTGGGCGGCGCGTAAAACCGCAACCTTCCGGCGCGAAAGACTTTTTTCAAAAGTCTTTCTTTCGGGCAAAAATATCTGACAATTATTTTTGCCCCCTCCCGCAGCGCCGGGCTCAGCCGGGGATCAGCCTTTCACGCTGCAGCCAGGCTGGTATCTCGCCGATGTCACGCAGGACCACATCGGCGAGGCCCTCCAGTTCCGCGCGCGGCGCGGGACCGGTCAGCACGGCGATGGTCATCATCCCTGCCGCCCGACCGGCATGCAGATCATGGGTGCTGTCGCCGACCATGATGCAGGCATCGGGCGCAAGACCTGTCGCGCGGCAAAAGCCGTGCAATTGCCCCGGTCCGGGCTTGGCCCCAAAGCCGCTGTCGTAGCCCGCGACAAAAGCGAAATCCGCGCGGATGCCGGCGCCTTCCAGATGGCGCAGGGCGGGGGTTTCGGCATCATTGGTGACCACGCCCAGCGTCAGACCGATCTGGCGCAATTGCGCGACATAGGCGCGCAACGGCACGGCTTCGACCTGTGCCACCTTCATCGAACCGGCATTCATCCGCGCCAGCAAGGCATCCTTGTCCGTGGCAGGCACGACACCAAGGATCGCGTCCGCCACCTCCTCCACCGTAGAAGCGATGACGACAGAGCCCGGCAGGAACCGCGCATTCTCCATGTCATAGCCCAGCACGGCGGCCAGTCTTTCGCACAGGATCGGATCATCGCCCGCCTCGGCGATCAGCATCGCGCGGGTCCAGGCGCCCCAGGTCGCGTTGAAGTCGAACAAGGTGCCGTCCTTGTCAAAGATGATGCCTGAAATCACGTGCGGTCCTTTCCCGAAATCCTGCGCCGCACCGGACCCGAGCGGCGCTGGCATGTCAAGTGTCAGGTCCAGTGCACCTGTTCCGCCCCCGGCAGCGCATAACGTGCGCGCAGCGGCAGATCATAGGCCAGCCCCTGCGCGTCGCAGAACGCCATGACCCAGTTGTCGTCCATCGTGATGAAATCCAGCACCGCCGCCTGAAAGGCAGGTTCTGCCGCCCGGTCGCGCAGGTCATCGACCGCAGCACCGCTGGCCCCCAGAAAAGTCGTGCAGATGTCGTCCTGCCCGGCCATCCAGCCCAAAGCCTGCAAGGCGATCACCTGCGCCTGATCCGGTCCCATGAAATATCCTTAATCTGCGCGAAAGGGTTTTTTAACTAATATGCGCGAAAGTGGCGGGATGAAACGGGTTTGTTCCCGCCAAGGGGTGTAGAAATGTCCGGCCGTATCTTGATCGTGGATAATGTGGCGACCAACCGGATCGTCCTGCGCGCGGCGATGCAGGCCGCGCAATATACTGTCGATGCCTGCACCACGCCAGCGCAGGCGCGGGCCAGCATCGCCATCAACCGCCCGGATCTGATCCTCGTCAATCTGTCGGGGGTCGCCGCAGAGGAAACCGGTTTCTGCACCGCCCTGAAGGCCGATCCTGACACCGGCGGGATCGCGATCATCGCAACCGGCGTGCCCGATACGGCGCGGGCGCGGCTGGCCGCGCTTGATGCCGGCGCGGATGAGGTGCTGGCGCGCCCGACGCATGATGCGCTGCTCTTGGCGCGAATCCGCAGCCTGCTGCGCGCGCGGGCGGCGACGGATGAATTGTTCCTGCGCGACAGTACCAGCCGTGCTTTGGGTTTTCATGACAGCCAGTCGCCCTTTGCCGCAGCCGGACGGGTAACCCTGATCGCGGCACCGCCCTCCCCCTGGCACGATCTGACTGCGGTGTTGAACCGCGGGTTGGATCAGCCGGTGCAGACCCGCGACGCCTGCGCCGCCCTGCGCGATTGTGACGCCGCCGATTGCCCGGATCTGTTCATCATCCCCGTCGCCAGCCGCGAAAGCGACACCGGCGCGCTGTTCAGTCTGGTATCCGACCTGCGGTCGCGTCCTGAAACGCGGCTGTCCTGCCTGCTCGTGGTGGTGCCTGCGAATGCGCCCGACATGGCGGCCCTGTTTCTGGATCTGGGTGCCGATGATGTTGTGCTGCATGATGCACTGCCCGCGGAAATGATCCTGCGCGCCCGCACCCTGGTGCAGCGCAAGCAATTGCACGACCGGCTGCGGCGCAACCTGCGCGACGGCATGCAGGCGGCAGTGACCGATCCGCTGACCGGCCTGTTCAACCGGCGCTATGTCGATCATCACCTGACGCGGATGTCCGCACAATGCACCGCTGCGGGCCGGGCATTGGCGGTGATGATGATCGATATCGACCATTTCAAGGCCATCAATGACCGCTATGGTCATGCTGCCGGTGACCGTGTGCTGGTCGCCATCGCCCAACGACTGCGCGACAATCTGCGGGCCGTCGATCTGGTCGCCCGCATCGGGGGTGAGGAATTTCTGATCGCCATGCCGCGCACCACCGCCGAACAGGCGCAGGGTGCGGCCAACCGGTTGCGGCGGCTGATCAACCAGACACCTTTCGACCTGGGCGAGGCTGATGGCCCGACCCGCGTCACCATTTCGGTCGGGGTCGCGCTCAGCGGTGCGGCGGGGCCGGACCAGCAGGACATGGTGCGCATGTGCGATCTCGCGGATGCTGCTCTTTACCGGGCAAAATCCGGCGGGCGGGACCGCGTCGCGATGGAAACGTCAATCGTCTGAGCGTGTGTCGCGCGCCGGGCGGCGCTGCCATTCCTGTTCCAGTTGATCGGCAAAGCTGCGGCGGCGTTCCGGGGTCATCGCCGCGATCATGTCCAGCACGGCGCGCCGCGCGCTGGCCTGCATCTGCGCCAGATGCGCCGCCTGATCCTCCATCAGCGCCTGCATCATCGCCCCGTCGTAGGGCTCTGCCCGCAAGGCCGCTGTCATCGCCGCCATCTGCGCGCGAAAATCATGGTCGCCCAGCGCGCCCCGTTGCGGGCGCAGCTCCCGCCCTATTTCGCGGCGTTCCTCGCTCGTCAGGGCGCGGGCCACGGGGCCAAGCCCGAAATCAATGCGGCGCGGCGGCCCGTCACCGAACCGGCCGGATACCACCGCCCCGGCGATAACCCCGACAACGGCAAGGTTCAGTGCCAGCGACACCACCAGCACAATCCGCCAGATCCGCGACGGGCGCGCCACGGTTTTTGCCTGTTCAGCCATCTGCCGGTTCTCCTGTCTCGGTCATGAAATCATCTGCAAAAAGCCCCACGCTGACGGTCTCGCCCAGCAGGGAAAGCGCATAATCCTCGACCGCGGGGGGCGGCGCGATGCCGATCCAGAGCCCGGCAAAGGTCGCTGCCGCCAGACTGCCAAAGGCGGGCCAGCCACCAATCATGCCGCGCAATTGCTGCCACAATGGGACAGGCGCCACCGCGTGCGGCACATCCGCCAGCACCCGCGCAACCAGGGCGTCACTAGGGGTATGCGTCTGCGCGCGGGCCTGCGCGAACAGATCGTCAAGCATGTCATCAGGCGGGTTCGTCATCGTCATACCCCAATTCTGCCTTGCGCCCGGCCATGATCGCGGCCAGCGCCCGTTTCCCGCGTGCCGTCAGACTTTCGACCGAGGTCACGCTGATGTCCATGATCACCGCAATCTGCGGATTGGACAAACCTTCCAGATGGCGCAGGGCCACCGCCTGTGCCTGCCGCTCGGGCAACTGTGCCAAAGCATCCGACAAGGCGCGCATTCTCGCCTTTGTCTGCATCTGTGCCGCGACAGATGGCGCATGGTCCAAAGGTTCCGCGACCTGATCCAGCGCCACATACCGCCGCCTGCGCAACCGGTCGGTGCACAGATTCGCCACCACACGGTAAAGCCAGGTGGTGACCTGCGCCTCGCCCTGCCGCCAGTCGGGCGCGATCCTCCAAAGCCGCAGCATGGCGTCCTGCGCCACATCCTCGGCCTCTCCCCGGTCGGCCAGCATCCGCATCGCCTGCGCCAGAACACGCGGCAGTAACCGCAAGGTCAGCGCTTCGGCCGCAGCGACGCTGCCCTCGGCATAGGCCAGAAGCAACGCCTCGTCCGAGGCACCGGCGAAAGGGTCGGACAAATCCGTCATCTGTGATCGTGCTAACGGCATCCGCCCCCCAAGACAATTGGCGACAGGCAGCTTGCCCGCCGCCGCAGCGGTCAGTCACGCGCGGGGCGGTCGGGGCGGTCGCCACGCCGTTCCTTTGCAGCCTCGAATTCCGCCGGGGTGATCACGCCATCCTCGTCGGCATCAAGCCGCGCGAACATCCGTTCCACCCGGTCCGCAGCGCGGGCCTGCGCATAGGCGGTCATTTCCGCCAGTGATACCGCGCCATCGCCGTCTGTATCCATCGCCGCCAGATCCGGGCGGTCGCGATGCCCCTGCGCCATCACGGCACCTGCGGTCAGGGTCAGGGCTGCGGCCAGTCCTGCCGCGATCAAAGTGGTTTTCATGCTGTTTTCCTCTCAATCGTCTTGCAGCTTTGTGCTGCTGACCCTTGTTGAACGCAGCACCGCGCCGTTTCCGTCGCAGCGATACTTCACGCCGTTATGACCCGATAAAATATCGCGCTACGCTTCCTTTCTGCGGCAATGAGACCTAGATTACACAAACAGGAGAGTCCCATGACCGACACCACATTCGCCGCCGATGATCGCCCGAGCAGGCCCGCCATTCTGAACGGCCTGCGTTGCCGTTGCCCGAAATGCGGGACCGGCAAATTGTTCGACCGGTTTCTGCATGTCGCCGATAATTGCCCGGATTGCGGCGAGGAACTTTACCACCACCGCGCCGATGACGGGCCGGCCTATCTGACGATCCTGATCGTGGCGCATATCATCGGTTTTGCGATCCATCTCATGTGGGTGATCTGGCGGCCCGATCCAATGGTCATGGCGACGGTCCTGTCGCTGGGTGCAATCGGTCTGTCGCTGGCCCTGCTGCCGCCGATGAAAGGGCTGATGGTCGGCATCCAATGGTCGCGCCGGATGCATGGGTTCAAGAACGCGGGATGATCCCGGTCCGCGACGCAGCCACGCTGATCGTGCTGCGCGATGCCGCGACCCGGCCCGCCGTCCTGATGGGGCAACGCGGCGCGGCGGTCGCCTTCATGCCCGGCAAATTCGTCTTTCCGGGCGGTGCGGTTGACGCCAATGATGCGCTGGCCCCGCTCATCCCGCTGCCCGCACAAGACCATGCGCGCCTTGCGACTGACAGCGCCACAGCGCCCGCCTGCATCGCCGCTGCCGCAATCCGCGAATTATGGGAAGAAACCGGTCAGATCCTTGGCGCGCCCGGCGACTGGCCCGATCCGCCCCGCGGCTGGCGCGGTTTCGCCGCCACCGGCCACCGGCCCAATGGCGCGGCATTGCGGTTCTTTTTCCGCGCGGTGACGCCTGTCGGCCCGCCCCGCCGCTTTGACGCGCGGTTCTTTCTGGCGGATGCGGCTGATCTGGTCACCGATCCAGATGATTTCAACGGGGCCGAGGATGAACTCGCCCATCTGCAATGGATCGCGCTGGATCAGGCGCGCAATTTCGATCTGCCCTTCATCACCCAGGTCGTGCTGGCCGAACTGAACGCATATGTCGCGCGGGGCGGCACGCTGCACGACGTGCCGTTCTTCCGCAATGATGACGAGGCGCATCTGGTCAGCCGACTGGGCGGCAGATCCCCGATCTAGCGTGGGCGCAAAGGATGCGGCACCGGGTCCTTGGCCCGCCACAGGTATTGCCGGAACAGCGCCCCGTAAGAGCTGAACAGATAGCCCCCATTGCGGCGCAGGTAATGATCCCTGCGCGCCCGGTAAAGCGCAGGCAGCGCATACCATGGCACTGACGGATGCATATGATGCACCACATGCAGGTTGTTGTTGAGGAACAGAAACGCCAGCGGTCCACGATCCTCGATAATCACGCTGCGGCCACTGGCGCGGATATGCGCCTGATGTTCGGCAAAGGTGCGCAGTTTCAGCAGGGCCAGCCCCAGCCAGACCGCCATCAGATAGGCCCAGACCGGCATCGGCGACAATGCGACCAGCGCCAGTACCGCCACCGTCGCGGGCAGATGCAGAGCCCAGTCAAGGCGGCTCTGCACCGTTTGGTGCTGCCATTCCGACATGGCGAAACCGATGGTCCCCACCACCGGCCCCAGTACCAGCCGGCCCCCCAGCGTATTGTTCAGCCGCAGCACAGCCTGTGCGACCGCAGGCAGACGGTCCCAGATGGCCGGGTCCATGAAATTGCTTTCAGGATCATCATAGGGGTCGGTGATCACCTCATCATAGTGATGTGCACGATGCGTCGCCGCAAACCGCGCATAGGGAATGACCAGCGTCAAAGGTACCGCGACGATCAGGTCATTCAGACGCTGCGATTGGAAAGGATGCCCATGGATCGCCTCGTGTTGCAGTGAAGAATGAAAGGCAATTGCCACGCCGGTGACAATTACCCCAAGGGATAGCGGCATTAGCCAAAGGGCGGACAACCAGACCAGATAGCATAGCAGGATCAACGCCAAGGTTGGCCATTCGATACGCCAGCGCTTTGTTTTATCATGTAAATTCATGGAGGCAGGCTATACCCGCCTCGCGTCGCAAGGAATGCTGTGACTGGTTCACAAAATCAAGCGGATGTGATAATAATCACCAATGATGTTAAAAACCGACAAACGGGACCGAGCACAACTATTCCGCGACCGGCTGAAGATCGCGATGGGCCGCGCGCAGATCAGCCAGACCGCGCTGGCGCGCCGGGTCGGGGTGGACCGGTCCACCCTATCTCAATTGCTGCAGAATCAGGGCGCGCGCCTGCCGGGTGCGCAGCTAGTGGCGGAATCTTCCGCCGCCCTTGGCGGTCAGCGCCGATTGGTTGCTGGGCTTGTCGGATTTTCCCGAACAGGCGGCCGATCTGGTGGCAAGCGCCGTTGCGATGCCCGAAGCCTCGCGCGCAATGGGCGACGACCGGATCTTCGCCTGGCACAGAGAGGCTGCGGGTTACAAGATCCGCCACGTCCCCTCGGGCCTGCCCGATATGCTCAAGACGCCGGAAATGCTGCGCTGGGAATATGCGCCGGCGGTGGACAAGACGATCGATCAGGCGATCGGCGCCAGCTCTGACCGGCTGACCTGGATGCAGAGATCGAAATCCGATTATGAAATCGCCCTGCCGATGACCGAACTGGATATTTTCGCGCGCGGCCAAGGGTATTACAACGGCCTGTCCGCCCAAATCAGACAGGCGCAACTGCAGCGTTTTCGCGACCTGCACAGCACACATTACCCATCGCTGCGCCTGCACCTGTTCAACCCGCGCGCGGTCTATTCCGCCCCCGTGACGGTGTTTGGGCCGCTGCTGGCGGTGATCTATGTCGGGCGCAATTACATCGCCTTTCGCGATACTGAACGAGTCAGCGCGATCACAAGGCATTTTGATATGCTGGTGCGCAGCGCGGTGATCGGCCAGCGCGATATCGGCGCGCATTTCGACGATCTGATCAGGCTGGTGCGTTAGGGCTGCAGGATCAGCAACCGGCTCAGATCATAGCCGTTGAAGGCCAGCATTCCGCGCGCCGCATTCAACCGGTCGGCAGGGATCACCGGATCGCGGTTCAATATCCAGCCTGACCGCCCATCCGGGGCGCCGATGACAGCGGTGCGATAGGTTTCATCCGTCCAGAGCACCCAGAAATCCGCAGCACCCAAAGGTACCGAGGGGAAACTCACCTTCAACCGCCCTGGCCCCACAACCGTCGCCGTGCCGTCGATTACCGACCGGACCGACCCATCGGAATTGCGGCAGGTGTTGCGCACTGAAATCCGACCGTCAGGCAAGGCGCCGTATTGCGCAGTCACGCCGACACATCCCGCCTCGAACGGGACAGGATAGCGCGCGACCTCGTACCATGTCCCCAGAAACAGTGCCGGATCAAAGACCGCCTTGGACGATATCGGCAAGGATGTATCGCGATACACCTCAAACAGCCCGCCACGCGGCTCGCCCGGCTGCACGCTACACCCCGCCAGCAAAACCGCCATCATCAGAAATTTGCGCATGCGCCCCCCCCCCCCAAAACCTTCC
>NZ_JBKBQY010000039.1:0-29025 GCF_046292185.1 Yoonia sp. | reverse complement strand
ATCGACAAGGGTGACAACGGTCGCGTCATAATCGTGTTCTATGCTAAACATGACTCCAGCCTAGCGGGACTGCGCCGGGCAAGCAATCGTGACTGGCAGCTGCGGGGCGACATGCTATTCTTTCCGGCAGTCCCCGCTAGGTATCGGAGTTCCCATGCGTCGTCTCGCCGTCCTTTTCGCCCTCGCTCTTGCTGCTTGCGCACCGGTCAACATGGCCCCGCCACCTGCGCCCACGGCAGGGGTGATCCTGCAGCCGACCGATCCGGGCGGGCGGATTTCGCCAAATCAAGCGATGGCCAATTTCCAGACCGCTGTGGCGCGGGTCGAACCGGTTGCAGAACGACTGTGCCGTCAGCGTGGCAACAACAGCAATTGCGATTTTCTCATCCTTGTCGATGACCGCCCCGGCGCACCGATGAACGCCTATCAGACGCTGGACCGCAACGGTCGCCCGGTGATCGTCTTTACCGAACGGCTGATCAACGAGGCGCGCAACGTCGATGAGATCGCATTCGTGCTGGCGCATGAGGCTGCGCACCATATCGAAGGGCATATCGCGCGTCAGCAGCAGAATGCGGTGCTGGGGGCCACGCTGATCGGCGGGCTGGCCGGAGGCGGTTCACCCGAAGCGGTCCGGTCGGCACAACAACTGGGTGCAACGGTCGCCGCGCGCGCCTATTCCAAGAATTTCGAGCTTGAGGCAGACGCCACCGGCACAAGGGTCGCCCATGCCGCAGGGTTCAACCCGTTGCGCGGCGCGCAGTTCTTTTTCCGCATCCCCGATCCCGGCAACCGTTTCCTTGGCACCCACCCGGCGAATGCCGACCGGCTGCGTGTGGTGCAACAGGTCGCTGCCACGCTCTAGATCTGAGCGGCGACCGCCGTGGCGATGGCGATAAAGAAACAGGCCGAGGCGATGACGACAAAGCCGTGCCAGATCGCGGTGGCATAGCGCAGCCTTTTTGCCGCGTAAAACGGAACGCCTGCGGTGTAAAGCAGCCCGCCAACCGCGATCAGCGCCATGGTCGACACCGGCACCAAGGTCCAGAGCGACCAGATCAGGGCAAGGCTAAGCCAGCCCATGACCAGATAAAGCGCGGGGCCAAACCGCCCCGGTGCGCGCCAGAAGAACAGTTTCAGCACAATCCCGATCACCGCGAGCGCCCAGACAACCCCCAGCACCAGATAGGCAAAACCGCTGCCGATCAGCACCACGAGCGGCGTGTAGGTCCCCGCGATTTTCAGATAGATCGCCGCATGATCGAACCGGCGCAAGGCGGGGCGGATGCCATGCCAGGGCGCCAGATGATAGACGGCTGAGGCGACGAAGGTCGCAATCAACGTCGCACCATAGACGGCGATGGCCGTGACCTGTGCCGGGCTTGCGATGCCTGCCGACCAGATCATCAGCACAACAGCGCCCGCAACAGCCCCGACAACGCCCAGAGCATGGACAGTGCCGTCGGCAATGCGTTCGGATTTCGCTGGGGTGGGATACATCGGGCATTCTCCTGCTTGTCGGATACAAAATCGGGGCGAGGGGGCGTGCCGTCAAATGTTCCGTCAGGTCACAACAACAGCTTGGCAGCGCGTGCGCCATCCCGCAATCTGGCCAAAAGTCGCAGCGACCAGAAAAGGTGACCGCCATGTGGTATCAAGTAACGCGGGTCCGGCAAAGGGCGGTCTGGTCCTGGCACGGTTTCGTGCATGTCTGGCAGACCGAAGGATCGCTGATGCAATGGGTCGTGGCGAATGCGGTCTTTGCGGTGCTGGCCTTCGTGCTGCCGCTGTCGGGGGCCGAACGGGGGATGCTGCTGATGGGCGGGATCTTCATTCTGGCACTTGAATGCATGAATACCGCGATCGAACGGGTGGTGGATGATATCAGCACGGCACATCGCGCTGCCGCAAAACACGCCAAGGATTGCGGGTCCGCCGCCGTCGCCGTTGCGGGGGTCGCCGTCGGGGTCGGCTGGGTCTGCGTGATCGGGGGGCTGATCTGGTGATGCCCATTTGATCCAGCGCAAGGACCGCGCCAATCTACCCTGTCAGTCTGGGCGCATTGAATGGAGGTCCGTGATGCAAAAAACCGGCGATATCCACGCACATTTCCTGCGGGTGGTGAAAATGTCCCAAGCCTGCGACGTCAGCCTGTCCACGGCCCTTGATGAGGGGCAGATCACGGCAGAAGCCTATGGCGATATGGTCACCGGCTGTCGCGGCTGCACCGAGGTCGGCAGTTGCGATAAACTGCTTGGCACCATGCCGCGCCTGCCCGAAGCGCCAGACTATTGCGTGAACCGCGAAACCTTTGCCCATCTGCGCGGATTGCAGGCGAAGTAACATTCCCTGCAAGGTGCGACATTCTGTACCGTTTCTGTTTCATGGCGTTCATCCTAACGTTGACCTATCGTCAACACAGGAGGACGACATGCGATCGATCGTACTTGCCCTGGCCATGCTGCCCGCCGCGGCGCATGCGCAGACCACAACCCTTCCCGCCCCGACCGAGCCTGTGGCGCAAAGCTGCCCCGTCGGGATGACCTTCAACACCGGCACGCAAAGCTGCGGGCTGACCCCGGAACCATCACCGATGCCGGCCGCCAGCGGTGGATCGGGGTGCAGCTTCTCCGCCGCGCGGGAAGTGACGTCATAAATCGGTACTGAGGTCAAAGAGTGGAAAGGCGCATCGCGAAAGCGGTGCGTTTTTTCGTTTGGCTGGGGGCTGTCGGCGTTTCAGCACGCAACACAGGAGAGCGTTCGGACCTCGGGGTGGGTGCGAAGCGCCCTCCCCATGGGAAGGTCCGGGCGCTGCCCGGCGATGCCGGGCGGGCGTTCTATTTGTTTGCCGTCCTACTAAAGAAATTCAACGCTTTAGCTGCGGATCACCGCCCCCCACAAATCATACTCCCCCGCCTCTTCAACCTCGACGCGGACCACATCCCCCACGGTCAGCCCCTCGGTCCCCTCATCAATAAACAGGTTCCCGTCGATCTCTGGCGCATCGGCCCAGGTCCGGCAGGTGGCGATGCCGTCTGCGTCGATGTCGTCCACGATAACTTCCAGCACCTTGCCGACCTTGGCCTCCAATTTGGCCGCCGAAATCGCCTGTGCCTTTTCCATGAAACGGTCCCAGCGGTCCTGCTTGACCTCTGCCGCCACATGGTCGGGCAGGGCGTTGGACCGGGCACCGGCGACATTCTCATATTGAAAACAACCCACACGGTCCAACTGCGCTTCATCCAGCCAGTCTAGCAGGTGCTGAAACTCTGCCTCTGTCTCGCCCGGATAGCCCACGATGAATGTACTGCGCAGCGTGATATCGGGGCAGATGGCACGCCATGCGGCAATTTCGTCCAGCGTTTTCGCCCCTGCCGCAGGGCGCGCCATGCGCCGCAGCACATCGGGGTGGGAATGCTGGAACGGGATGTCGAGATAGGGCAGCACGCCGTTGGACGGGTCCGCCATGATCGGGATCAGGTCGCGCACATGCGGATAGGGATAGACGTAATGCAGCCGGACCCAGGCACCCAATTGCCCCAATTCGCGGGTCAGATCGGTGATATGGCTACGCACTTCGCCCCCCTGCCACGGGTTCAGATCATATCTGCGGTCCAGCCCATAGGCCGATGTATCCTGCGAAATCACCAGCAATTCGCGCACCCCGGCCTGCACCAGCTTTTCCGCCTCGCGCAGCACGGCATGGGCGGGGCGGCTGGTCAGAAGCCCGCGCATGTCGGGTATGATACAGAATTTGCACTTGTGATTGCAGCCTTCAGAAATCTTCAGATAGCTGTAATGCCGTGGCGTCAGGCTGACACCTGTGGCGGGCAGCAGGTCAATGAACGGGTCAGGGCTGGGCGGGACGGCCAGATGCACGGCGTCCAGCACCTGTTCATATTGATGCGGGCCGGTGACGGCCAGAATGCGGGGATGATGTTCGCGGATATAATCGGGTTCCGCGCCCAGACAGCCGGTCACGATGACCTTGCCGTTTTCGCGCAACGCCTCGCCGATGGCATCAAGGCTTTCGGCCTTGGCACTGTCCAGAAACCCACAGGTGTTCACGATCACCGCCTCTGCACCCGCATAGTCGGCCGAAATGGCATAACCTTCGGCGCGCAGGCGGGTCAGGATGCGTTCGCTGTCGACCAACGCCTTGGGGCAGCCAAGGCTGACCATGCCGATGGTCGGCTGGCCGCTGCGGGCAGTGTCAATCACTTGCGCGCGGGCAAGATCGGGGCGGAGGTTTGGCGGATTCGTTGTCATAGCCCCCTATAGACCGACAAGGGGGCGCAGGTAAGGTGGGTCTTGACCCACCTTACGGGGATTTCAGCGACGACGGTCGCGGCGGGCGGACATCGGCTGGAACGCGACACCGACATGCGCGTCGCAATAGGGCTTGCCCTGTTGCACGGGCAGGCCGCAGAACCAGAAATCATCCGTCGCCGGATCGCCGACAGGCCATTTGCAGGTCTTTTCGGTTAACTCCATCAGGGTCAGGCGTTTGGCGGTCTTTTCGACCTCGCTGACTTTGGCCAGCGCCTCGGGACTGATCTCGTTGGCGGATGGCTGCGGTGGCAGGGCCTGTCCGGCAGGAATGATCGCCCGGCGTGCGGCGGAAATCGGGATGCCGTTCTCGTCCAGCTCAAGCTCTTCCTTGATCGCCACCGCGGTGCTGACCTTGACCTTGGGCGTGGGCTTGGCCGCGGGCTTTGCGGCTGGCGCTTCCACAGATTCGGCAACTTTTTCCTTGACCGCCGGCTTTGCCGTCGGCGCCGCGACGGTACCGGCACGGTTGGACAGGCCCAGCCTGTGGACCTTGCCGATCACGGCGTTGCGGGTGACGCCGCCCAGTTCCTTGGCGATCTGGCTGGCCGACTGACCATCGCCCCACATCTTTTTGAGCGTCTCGACGCGCTCGTCTGTCCAGGACATATGAATTCCTTCGGTTTCGCTGGCCGGATGCCTGATAAGGATCGCGCCATGCCATGTCTAGCCACTCATACTAGTCATTGCGGCGGCTGATGTGAAGGCGCTCTGGTGCCTTTTGCACAAGTTCCCTTGCCGGTCGCCGGTCAATAGAGGCTGCAACAGCCCTTATGCCCGAAATGATCGTCGATATAATGCAATCCAAAGGTCCGGTCGCTCATCCCGTCGTTGCAGATTCCAGGCAGGATATGTGACCGCACGCGCATGTTGTCCGCGGCCCAATCAAAGAACGCTGCATTGGCACCGATGAAACTCTGTTCACGGGTGAAATAGGCATCCTTGATCGCATAGCTGCCATCGCCTTGGGGCGTGGACAAAAGCACCTCGGTCGGCGTGATCCGTAGCGACCAGAAAGGTTCCGTGCCGTAACAAGTCAGGTTGCGCGCGGGAAATCCCAGTGGGCCGGGGGCGATATCGCTGCGTTGCAGGAACCGTGCAGCGACCCAGCCTGATCTTTCCTCATGATTGACGAGCGCCCAACCGCCTGCGGTACTGAGGGCGATCACCTCGACTGCGGTGCGGTCAAAGGCCAATGCGCCGATGATATCCGACCCCGCATCCGGTGCGGCGCGGATGTTCAGTTGATCGTCGGATGCAACGCCAGTCACTTCATAAAGGGCGGGCAAAACCGGCGGGACGGTGTCGCCAAGGGCCAGCACCGGCCAGATCATCAGCGCTATCATCACGATCATTCGCATCCGGTCATCCTTTCGCGCAGACCAGATCGGGACTGGTCACCCCTGCAGGATAGGATATGTCTGCCCCAAGACAAAGGACCGATTAAATGACAAGCAAGACAGAAATGGGTGTGCGTCGCTTTGGACATGTGAACTGGCTGGGGGCCTGGACGCTGACGATCCGCGAAATCCGACGTTTTCTGAATGTGTGGCTGCAGACGGTGATGGCCCCGCTGATCAATGCTGGGCTGTTCCTGATGATCTTCACCATCGCCATCGGGTCGCAGCGCGGCGATGTGATGGGCGTGGATTTCATGACCTTTCTGGTGCCGGGTATCCTGACGATGACGGTGATCCAGAACGCCTTTGCCAATACATCGTCCAGCATCGCATCGGCCAAGGTGCAGGGCAATATCGTCGATACGCTGATGCCGCCGCTGTCCGCGTCAGAACTGGTGGCGGGCTATATCGGCGGGGCGGTCGCGCGCGGCTTGCTGGTGGGCGTCGTGATCGCCGTGGGGGCCTATTTGTTCCTGAATGTCGGGCTGGTCCATGCCGGCTGGGCGATGACCTTTGTCCTGCTGGGGTCTGTCCTGATGGGCGGGCTGGGGATGATCGCGGGGATCTATGCCAATAAATTCGATCAGCTTTCCGCGATCACCAACTTTCTTGTCACCCCGCTCGCCTTTCTGTCGGGCACGTTTTATTCCATCGATGCGCTGCCGCCCTTCATGCAGGCGCTCAGCCACGCCAACCCATTTTTCTATATCATCGACGGGGTGCGTTTTGGCATGATCGGGGTCAGCGACAGCAGCCCATGGCTTGGGCTGGCGGTGGTCGGCGGCGCTTGCGTCGTGATCCTGGCAATCTGTCACCGCTGGATGAGAACCGGCTACCGGTTGAAAGCCTAGGCGCGGTCCAGCACCTCGACCGCCAGGACGGTGGGCAGGTGGCGCGCGATTTCCTGCCAGCTGTCGCCTTCGTCGCGGCTGGCAAAGACCGACCCGCTGTTGGTGCCGAAATACACCCCTGCCGGGTCGCGCGTGTCGCCACCCATCGCCTGACGCAGTACAGTGAAATAGCAGCTTTGCTGCGGCAGCCCGGCGCGCATCGCCTGCCAGCTTTGTCCACCATCGCGGCTGCGCCAGACCGCCGCCGCCGCATCCGGCGGATAGCGCCCGTCACTGTCGCCGTTCAGCGGCAGGGTCCAGACCGTATCCGGATCGCGCGGATGCACCCGAATCGGAAAACCAAACGTCGACGGCAGCCCGTTATTGACATCATCCCAACTGCGGCCCCCGTCGGCGGACCGCCAGACACCATGGTGGTTCTGCTGATACAGCACATCGCCGGCGCCGGGCGCGCGCATCATGTTATGCACGCAATGCCCGGTTTCGCCATCGCGCGGCGCGGCAGGATGATCGTGATGGGTGCAAGCCGTGGTATTGGACAGACGGTTCCGTCGGTCCCAGGTGGCACCGCCATCCTCGGTCGCGAAAACACCAGCGGCGGAAATCCCGACCCATATCTTACGCGGATTATCCGGGTCCGTGACGATGGAATGCAGCACCAGCCCGGCGGCACCGCCGTGCCAATCAGCGGCAGAGGGATGATCGGTCAGCCCTTCGACCTTTTCCCACGTCTGCCCATGATCATGGCTTTTGATCAGCATCGCAGGCTTCGTCCCCGCGTAAAGAACGCCATCCGCATAGGCCAGCGACCAGATCTGGCTGAACGCATCGCCAAATGGCAAAGGCGTATCTGTCCAGCCGATCATCGCGGCAAAGTCAGGATCATTGGCCGCCCAATCATCGATCTGTCCCTTGGTCAGCTTGGCCAGTTGCCATGTCGCGCCCTGATCGGCGGATCGCCAGATGCCTGCGCCGTGCCAGTCGCCACCGCCTGCCGCCCAGATCATGCCGGTATCGGGATCACCGATGACATGATTGATCGGCCAGCCGTCGCACATCGGCGCGCTACAGGCCCAGTCGCGGCGGTCCGCATCGCCTGCCAGCAAAAACGCGCCCTTGGTCGTGCCAACCAGAACAATGATCTGTGCCATCAGGACCCTCGTCGTTTGCCGCATAGTAGCACGATTCGCGCAGGCCAGAGAAAATTTCAACAAGGTGATGGTTCTGGCTTCTCTTCGCGGTGTTCAGGCCATAAGCTGAGTCTCATGACGTATTGCATGATCCCTAATCTTCGACGCCGACGCGATTTCGCGCGCGCCTAAGCTACGTCTGCCCCAAACCCCCAAATAAATTGACTTCGCGGCATTGGTCCTGCACCAATCTCGCACCTGCAAAAGGATGATCCCATGATCGCGTCTGTTCTGCCGACCTATTCGCGTGCCCCGCTGACCTTCACGTCCGGTTCCGGTTCCTGGCTGACCGAGGCAGACGGACGCCGATTTCTGGATCTGGGGGCAGGCATTGCGGTCAATGCATTGGGCCATGCAAACCCCGCCTTGGTCGAGGCTTTGACGACGCAGGCCAATGCCCTTTGGCATGTCTCGAACCTGTATAATATTCCCGCCCAGCAGAAGCTGGCCGATCTTCTGGTCGAACACACCTTTGCGGATACCGCGTTTTTCACCAATTCCGGGACCGAAGCCTGCGAGCTGGCGGTCAAGATGGCCCGCAAATACTGGTACGACAAAGGCCAGCCTGACCGGACCGAGATCATCACCTTCACCGGGTCCTTCCATGGCCGGTCCAGTGCGGGGATCGCCGCCGCCGGGTCGGAAAAAATGACCAAAGGTTTCGGCCCGCTGCTGCCCGGCTTCACTCATCTGGAATTTGGTGATCACGACGCCTTGCACGCCGCCGTCAGCGACAAGATCGCCGCGATCCTTGTCGAACCCGTGCAGGGCGAAGGCGGCATCCGCCCGCTGCCCGACGCCTGCCTGAAAGGGCTGCGCGACCTGTGCGACGCACATGGCATCCTGATGATCCTGGACGAGGTGCAATGCGGCATGGGCCGGACAGGCAAATTATTCGCGCATGAATGGGCCGGGATCACACCAGACATCATGATGGTCGCCAAGGGCATTGGCGGCGGTTTCCCCTTGGGTGCGGTGCTGGCCACTGAAAACGCCGCCAGCGGCATGACCGCCGGGACCCATGGGTCCACCTACGGCGGCAATCCTTTGGCCTGTGCCGTCGGCGCGCGGGTGATGGAGATCGTCGCGACAGATGCATTTCTGGCCGAGGTGAACCGGAAATCCGGCCTGTTGCGCCAAAAGCTGGAAGGTCTGATCGCCAGCTACCCCGATATATTCGAGGGGGTGCGCGGCGCGGGCCTGATGCTGGGGCTGAAATGCAAGGCGCTGAACAGCGATCTGGTCAAGGCAGGCTATGATGCCGGTGTGCTGACCGTGCCCGCAGCCGATAACGTGGTGCGGCTGTTGCCGCCTTTGAACATCAGCGATGATGACATCGCACAGGCGGCGACACGGCTGGACGCCGCCGCCGCGCAATTGCGTGCTGATTTGGCCGCTGCATGAGAAAAGACAGATAAAATGACCCATTTTCTTGATATTCATACGACCCCCGCTGATGATTTGACGACCATCATCCAGACCGCCCGCGCGATGAAGGACGCGCGCAACGGCCTGCCCAAGGGCACGCTGGACGCTGAACAACCGCTGGCCGGCCATATGGTCGCGCTGATCTTTGAAAAACCATCGACCCGGACCCGCGTGTCATTTGACGTGGGCGTGCGCCAGATGGGCGGGCAGACGATGGTGCTGTCAGGTGCCGATATGCAGCTTGGCCATGGCGAAACCATCGCCGATACCGCGCGCGTGCTGTCGCGCTATGTCGATCTGATCATGATCCGCACGTTCGAGGAACAGACCCTGCTCGACATGGCTGAATATGCCACGGTGCCGGTGATCAACGGGCTGACCAACCGCACCCATCCTTGCCAGATCATGGCCGATATCATGACTTTCGAGGAACATAACGGCCCGATCAAAGGCAAAAAGGTGGTCTGGTCCGGTGACGGCAACAATGTTTTCGCCAGCTTCGCCCATGCCGCCAAACAATTCGATTTCGATCTGGTGTTCACCGGGCCACCGCCGCTGGACCCCGAACGGGCGCTTGACGGGCTTTACACCGTGGTCCGCGACCCGCACGAGGCTGTGCAAGGCGCCGATCTGGTGGTGACCGATACATGGGTGTCGATGCATGACCCGCAATCCGCGCGCGAACGCCGCCACAACCAACTGCGCGGCTATCAGGTCAATGATGCGCTGATGGCGCGGGCCAAACCTGATGCCTTATTCATGCATTGCCTGCCCGCGCATCGCGACGACGAGGCGACAAGCAGCGTCATGGACGGCCCGCATTCTGTGATCTTTGACGAGGCGGAAAACCGGCTGCATGCGCAAAAGGCGATCATGCGCTATTGTCTGGGGCGCTGACGGCGTTGCAGGGGTACTTCCGTCTCGGCAGATGGTGACAATCGTCACGTCCCGCGCGGTTTCGCCCGCAACGTCGGATCGGCCTGCGTCGGGTCCTCGGGCCAGGGGTGGCGCGGATAGCGCCCGCGCATGTCGCGCCGCACATCGCCGTAGGATGTCGCCCAGAAGCCCACGATATCCTGCGTCACCTGCACCGGTTTCTGCCCCGGCGACAGCAGCGTGATCCGCAATGGCACCCGCCCCACCATCGGGTGCCTTGTCACACCAAACATTTCCTGCAGCCGCAGGGTGATGCCGGGCGTGGCATCTTCATAATCAATCGGGATCTTGCGGCCCAAAGGTGTTTCAAAACTGGCGGGGGCGGCGGCATCAAGCCGCTGCATCTGGTCCCAATCCAGCATCGCGCGCAGGGCAGGCAGCGCGTCAAAGCGTTTCCACTCCTCCGCATTGCGCACGCCCGCCAGATGCGGCAGCAGCCAGTCCTCCAACGTGTCCAGCAAGGTCGCGTCATCCATGGCGGGCATGCCGTCAACCAGCGCCACCCGCGCCTGAAACCGCCGTGCGGCGGGTGACAGTTTCAGCCCCAGTTGCTGCACCCCGTCCAGCATGGCGCGCGCCACCGCGTCTTGCGGCGCATCCGACCAGACCCTGTCATCCAGCACGAGCGCGCCAAAGCGTTCCTGTCTGCGCGCCAGCACCTTGCTGTCACGCCGCGACCACAGGCACAGATCCTGCCAGGCGATCTGGTCACTGAACATGGTGCGCAATTGGGAATCGCTGATCGCCACTGCCTGCCTAACCCGCGCTTCCAGCCTGTCGCCATCCAGATCGGTGGCGACGATCAGCCGCGCGCCTGCCAGCGGATCAGCCGCATCCATGATCGCGCCCTTGCCGCCCGACAACAGATAACGCGGCGCATCGCCCTTGCGCCGCAGCCCGATCCTGTCGGGATAGGAAAGGGCTGCCTGCTCGGCCAGCGATAGCGGTGCGATCTTCGGCAGGCCCTTGGTCAG
The DNA here is from genome assembly GCF_046292185.1 of Yoonia sp. Classification (GTDB taxonomy): domain Bacteria; phylum Pseudomonadota; class Alphaproteobacteria; order Rhodobacterales; family Rhodobacteraceae; genus Yoonia. The sequence goes on along the minus strand of NZ_JBKBQY010000039.1, from coordinate 17,917 downwards.
CCTTGGAATATCCCCCTTGATCTGCGCCAAGGCGGCATGGTTGAGCTGCCCCGGCCCGTCATAGCGGCCCGCCAGCGCGGCAATGCGCAGCGCCAGATCGACCGGCGCGCCGCGCAACGGGTCGCGCGCGGCCAGCAGGGCAGCCAAGGGGGCGGCCTGCGCACCTGCTGTCTGCACCATATGCGCCAGGCGCGGATGCAACGGCATGGCGGCCAGCGCGCGCCCATGCGCGGTGTTCCGGTCCAGCGCCCCAAGGCTTTGCAGCAGCGCCCGCGCCTCGGCCAGCGCGCCGGGTGGTGGTGGGGTCAGAAAGGCCAGATCGTCGCTGCCCCAGACCGCCAGTTCCAGCGCCAGATCGGCCAGATCGGCGGCTTCAATTTCGGCGGGCGCAAAGGCGGGCAGGGCGCCATCCTCGCCCTTGGTCCAGAGCTTATAGGCGTCGCCCGGCGCCACGCGGCCCGCGCGACCGGCGCGTTGCGTGGCCTCGGCCCGGCTGACGCGTTCGGTGACCAGCCGCGACATGCCGGACCCCGGATCGAACCGCGCCCGGCGCGCGCGGCCGGCATCCACCACCACGCGGATATCGGGGATGGTCAGCGAGGTTTCAGCGATGGATGTGGACAGCACGACCTTGCGGCCCGATGCGACAGGCGCAATTGCCGCGCGCTGATCCTTGAACGGCAATGCGCCATAAAGCGGGCGGATCACGCAATCTGCGGGCAGACGGCCTTTCAAGGCGGCCTCTGTCGCGCGGATCTCCCCCTCGCCGGGCAGAAACACCAGCACACCGCCGGTGGTTTCACCCACCGCCCGCGTGACCAGATCGGCGGTGGCAGTGGCGATCCGGCTGGTCTTGGGCAAGGCGCGGTCAAGGAAACGCGCGGTGACGGGATAGGCGCGCCCTTCCGAGGTGACGACAGGCGCATCATCCAGCATCGCGGCCACCGGAGCCGCATCCAGCGTGGCCGACATCACCAGCAGGATCAGATCGGGGCGCAGAACCTGCCGGGTTTCCCAGCATAGCGCCAGCCCCAGATCGGCATTCAGCGACCTTTCATGAAATTCATCAAAGATCACCGCGCCCACGCCGGTCAATTCGGGGTCGGATTGGATCATCCGGGTCAGGATGCCTTCGGTCACCACCTCGATCCGCTGGCCTGCCTTGCTGTCGCCGCGCATGCGGTAGCCGATACCCTGGCCCACGGATTCACCCAGCGATTCCGCTAACCGTTCGGCGGCAGCCCGCGCAGCAAGGCGGCGGGGTTCCAGCATGATGATCTTGCCGGTGGTCAGCCCCGCATCCAGCATCGCCAAGGGCACGCGGGTGGTTTTGCCAGCGCCGGGCGGGGCTTGCAGCACGGCGCGACCGTGATCTGCCAAAGCGGTCATCAGGGCGGGCAGGACAGGATCAATGGGCAGCTGGGTCATCGGTTTGATGTGACCGTGCCGCAAGGCGCGGTCAAGGTAGGGTGCGTCATGACGCACCCTACAAATGCAAAAACCCGGCAGCGCGCAGCGACCGGGTTCCATGCAATGCGGCAGAAATGCTTAAGCGGCAGTCGCTTTGGCAATCTCTTTCTTGACCTTCAGCGCATCAGCCGACAACTCAGCCTCTTTCGCTTTCGCCATGAACGCATCCAGACCACCACGGTGATCGACAGTGCGCAAAGCTGCGTTCGAGATTTTGAACTTGAACGTCCGGTCCAGAACGTCGGACTTCAAAGTCACGTCTTGCAGGTTCGGCAGGAACCGGCGGCGGGTGCGGTTGTTGGCGTGGCTGACATTGTTGCCAGACATCGGGCCTTTTCCAGTCAATTCGCAACGGCGCGACATGGGCGTTTTCCTTGTTCTGAGGGATATCACCAGACCAAAACGGCGGGACATCCAGCATACGGGGTTGAACCCCGCAACGCAGGGTCGTTCATAAGATCAGCGCGAGATAGGCGGATTCCCCGCCCTCGTCAACCCGATTTGCTCGTGAAACTGTTACACTTTGCGCAACGGGTCCAGCACCTGCGCCGCCGCAGCGGTGGGCGACAGGCTGCCGCTGGCCACAGCCTCCGACGCGGCCTTGATCCGCGCGCTGGTCGCAGGGTCGCGCATCTGCAGTTGCAACAGGCCTTGGCGCAGATCCTCGGTGAACCAGAAACTGGCCTGATCCTTGCGGGTCTGGCCCCAGATGCCCTGCTCTTGCCGCCATTGTGCAAGGTGCTGCATATCTTCCCATGCGGCGGCAATCCCCTGCTGTTCCAACGCCGATACCGTCATCGCCTTGGGAAACCCATCCGGGTCCTGCGGGCGTTTGCGCAGCAGGCGCAGAGCACCGGCGTAATCCGCACAGGTCCGCATCGCCTGCGATTTCAGATCGCCATCGGCCTTGTTGACCAGAATCAGATCGGCCATTTCCATGATGCCGCGCTTGACCCCCTGCAATTCGTCGCCGCCTGCGGGGGCCAGAAGCAAGACGAACAGGTCCGACATCTGCGCCACAACGGTTTCGGACTGGCCGACACCCACGGTCTCGATCAGCACGATATCATATCCCGCAGCCTCGCACAAAGCCACCGCCTCGCGCGTGCGGCGGGCCACGCCGCCCAGTTGCGTCTGGCTGGGCGACGGGCGGATAAAGGCATTCGGATCGCGCGCCAGATGATCCATCCGCGTTTTGTCGCCCAGAATAGACCCGCCCGACCGGGCCGAGGACGGATCAACCGCAAGCACAGCCACGCGTTTGCCAAGCCCTGTCAGCATCAACCCGCATGTTTCGATAAAGGTGGATTTGCCCACGCCGGGCGTGCCCGACAGCCCGATCCGCAACGCCTGTTTGGCCGTGCCCAGCAGCGTCAGCAATTCAGTCGCCGCGGCGCGGTGATCGTCGCGCCCGCTTTCCACCAGCGTGATCGCCTGCGCCAGCGCGCGCCTGTCACCCGCCTGAATACGGTGCGCCAGATCGGGTGAGGAGGGGGCCTTCGTCATCCCACCTTCATATCGGGCAGGGCGGGGCTGTCCAGCCCCTGCACGCTATACTGCGACCGGACGACAGACCGTTGCTGCCTGATCGGTAAAGGCGCGATAGCGCCGCCAGAACGCCGCGTCATTGGGATTGTCGGACTGGCGGGTATCCTGCGCGCGCTGTGGGTCGGCAAAGAACGTCGCCGCACGGGCCTGATCACGGCCGGACAGGGATTGATTGGCGACTTGTTGGACGCAGGAACACAATTGCGGCGACGCGGATGTGCGCCCGGCGCTCATACAGGCCCTGCTCAGGTCGCCGGTCGCGCGACCGCCGCCACAGGCTGCCAATGTGGCCACCGCACCCATCACCAAGATCATCCGCATATTGCCTGCCCTTTATCCGTTTTTTGCCTGTTGCAGGGCGTTGCCTGCGATTGTTGCGGGCAATATGCAGGCTCTGCCCGTCCATTGCAATTCACGAAGCTGCAGGCGGCGGATCGCTGCGGCAACATCCGCATTGACGACGCCCTTAATCCACAGCATATCCCTGCTATGACAGACCTTTCTCATATCCGCAATTTCTCGATCGTGGCGCATATCGACCACGGTAAATCGACACTGGCTGACCGCCTGATCCAGTCGACCAACACCGTATCCGCGCGCGAGATGAAAGAACAAATGCTCGACAGCATGGATATCGAACGTGAGCGTGGCATCACGATCAAGGCCAACACCGTGCGGATCGATTACACCGCCGATGATGGCAAGGCATATGTCCTGAACCTGATCGACACCCCCGGTCACGTCGATTTCGCCTATGAGGTGTCACGCTCCATGCGCGCCGTCGAAGGCTCATTGCTGGTCGTCGACAGCACCCAAGGGGTCGAGGCGCAGACGCTTGCCAACGTCTATCACGCGCTCGACGCGGGCCATGAAATCGTGCCCGTGCTGAACAAGATCGACCTGCCGGCATCCGAATGCGATCAGGTCGCGGCCCAGATCGAAGACGTGATCGGCCTTGATGCCTCGGGCGCGATCCGTGTGTCGGCGAAAACCGGCGTCGGCATCCACGAAACGCTGGAAGCCATCGTCAACCTGCTGCCTGCGCCTGTGGGCGACCGCGACGCACCTCTCAAGGCGATGCTGGTCGATAGCTGGTACGACAGCTATCTCGGCGTCATCGTGCTGGTGCGGATCATCGACGGCACGATGAAGAAAAACGACCGCGTCCGGTTCATGTCCAACGGCACCGTGCACCAGATCGACAAGATCGGCGTGTTCCGGCCAAAGATGCAGGATGTGGAGGTTCTGGGACCGGGCGAGATCGGTTTCATCACCGCGTCCATTAAACAGGTCCGCGACACCCGCGTCGGCGACACGATCACGACCGAAAAGAAAGGCTGCGACACGGCACTGCCCGGCTTCAAACCCGCGCAACCCGTGGTGTTCTGCGGCCTGTTCCCCGTCGATTCCGCCCAGTTCGAAGACCTGCGCGACGCCATCGAAAAACTCGCCCTGAACGACGCGTCCTTCAGCCACGAGATGGAAACCTCCGCCGCGCTCGGTTTCGGCTTTCGCTGCGGCTTCCTCGGCCTGCTGCATCTGGAGGTGATCCGCGACCGGATCGAACGTGAATATGATATCGACCTGATCACCACGGCACCCTCCGTCGTCTACCACCTGCATATGCGCGACGGCGAGATGCGCGAATTGCACAACCCCGCCGACATGCCCGACATGACGCTGATCGACCATCTGGAAGAACCGCGCATCAAGGCGACGATTCTGGTGCCCGACGATTATCTGGGCGATGTGCTGAAACTGTGTCAGGACCGCCGCGGCGTGCAGATGGACCTGACCTATGCGGGCAGCCGCGCGATGGTGGTCTATGACCTCCCCCTGAACGAGGTGGTGTTCGACTTCTACGACCGCCTGAAATCCGTGACCAAGGGCTATGCGTCCTTCGACTATGTCCTGACGGGGTATCAAGAGGATTATCTGGTCAAGATGTCCGTGCTGGTCAACGACGAACCCGTGGACGCGCTGTCGATGATGGTGCACCGCGACCGTGCCGAAATGCGCGGCCGCGCGATGGTGGAAAAGCTCAAAGACCTGATCCCCCGCCACATGTTCAAGATCCCGATTCAGGCGGCGATCGGCGGCAAGGTCATCGCCCGCGAAACCCTGTCCGCCCTGCGCAAGGACGTGACCGCGAAATGCTATGGCGGCGACGCGACGCGCAAACGCAAACTGCTGGACAAGCAAAAGGCCGGGAAAAAGAAGATGCGGCAGTTCGGGAAAGTTGATATACCTCAGGAGGCGTTTATTTCGGCGCTGAAGATGGATAGTTGAGAGTAGCTTACACGCTACTTTCAGATCAATGTAGTTTCTGTAGGGGTGCGAATTGGCAGTATTTAGAGAAACATGCCGTAGATGTGGTACGAACAACACCTCCTTTGAGATCACAGCGACAAACCCATCGTTTCGGACAATAGAGTCGTCATATAAAACTAGAGATGTAAGAGCGGAGGTTTTCTGTATTTGCTCTTCGTGTAGCGCGGGGTCGATTGCGGTCATTGAGAAGTTACGTGAAGTAGTAACTACTGGGAATACGAAAGTAGATGAGACAAACAGAGATTTGTTTCGTCAAGTTTGGTTTGGCGAGCGCCATTTTGAACAGCTGTCTGGTCAAATAAGCACATTTGCTCGCTTTATAAAATTTGTCCGAATGGATAATGTTGAAAAAAGAGCTTTGCCCGAGTTTATTCCTCAGCCGATTCAGGATGTTTTGCTTGAGGGCAATGTTTGTCTCAGTTTGCAATGCTGGAATGCCGCGGGTGCAATGTTTCGGCTAGCGTTGGATTTGGCAACTAAGGATTTGCTTCCAGAGCAAGGTGAGCCAGCACAAAAGGTGCGCCGAAGCTTAGGGTTACGTCTTGACTGGATGTTCGACACAGGTATGCTTCCACCTGATTTGCGAAGTCTTGCAGAGTGTTTACAGCAAGACGGAAACGACGGGGCTCACGACGGATCTTTAAGTGCTGAAGATGCTGAAGATTTATACGACTTTAGTTTTGAACTTTTGAAACGTTTGTATACTGAGCCTGAGAGAATTCGATTAGCGACTGAACGCAGGAACATCCGACGCACAGCTAGGTCGAGTACGTCAAAGCCAGCGTAGGGCGTGCACTCGCTGCGCACCGTATCCACCCGCCGCTTCTTCGGTGCGCCAGAGGCACACCCTACGCGGCACACCTTACCCCCCACTTGACCCACATCAAGGCACACCCCTGTGGCCTCCGCTATGCCTTGCGCGACACTGCATACCAAAGGAACCACCCATGTTTCGTCTTGCCACCATGCTCTACAGCATCATCGGGACCAGTTTCGCGGGGAGCTTCGTCATCGCAGCGCTCGCCACGGGCCGGGACACGCTGATCCCGATCCTGATCGCGGCGGGGGCAGGCGCGCTACTGGGCATTCCGGCCAGTTGGTACGTCGCCCGCGCGATCACCAAAAATATTCGCTGACGGCAGGGACCAAATCGGCGGCCTCGTGCGTTAAAGCCTCATCACCCGATGGAGATTCCGATGCACTACCTGCCCCATAGCTTTGCAATCCTGCTTGCCGGCGCCTGTCTGGGCGCGATCCTGACCTCGCCGCTCTTCATCTGACCCCAAAGGTCAGAGAGCGTTTTCGATGGCCTGTCCGGCGCTCGTGATGTCACGGCCGACGCCCTGTACGGTGTTGCAGGCGGACAAGCCAAGGATGGCGGCGATGGCGATCAGGCGGATCATCGGGAACACTTTCATTGTTGATCCCGCGATCTTAGGTGAGCACCGGAGACGGCGCAACAACGTACTATCCCAGAAACGCCGCGACCGAGCCGATGAATTCCTGCGGTTTTTCCGCATGCAGCCAATGGCCCGCGTCGGGGATTTTCGCAAAACGCGCGTTGGGAAACAGCGCCTTGATCAAAGGTCGGTGGTCGGCGGTCACATAATCCGACGCACCACCCGATAAAAACAGGCACGGCCCATCGAAACTGCCGGTGATCTCGGGAAAGCCGATGATCCTGTCCATCTCGGCCTCCAGCACGTCAAGATTCAGCCGCCAGCGCCGGTCCTTCATATCCAGACTTTGCAGCAGGAAATCGGCCACGCCGGGGGATTGAGGGCCCAGTTGCGCCTTGGCCTCGGCGCGTGTTGCGACCTGCGTCAGATCGACGCCCCGCATCGCCGCGATCAGGCCGTTCTGGCTGTGGCTGTAGCCGACAGGCGCAATATCGCCGATGATCAGCCTGCGCACCTTTTCCGGGTGCTGCACGGCCAGCACCATCGCCGCCTTGCCGCCCATCGAATGGCCCAGGATATCGGCGGGGCCGGACGTGATCTGCGCCAGATCAGCGGCCATGTCGTGATAGGAATGCGTGTCAAACCACGGGCTTTCCGCATGATTGCGCATATCGACCGTGATAACGGGGCGGGATTCCGACAATTTCCGGGCGACCACCCCCCAGTTGCGGGCAGAGCCGAAAAGCCCGTGGGCGATCAAAAGCGGGACAGCGCCGGGGCCGTCATAATGGACCGTGTTCAACATGCATCTGTTGCTATCCTTCCTTGGCGGCGGTGACCAGAGGGATTGAGCCTGCCACCGATTGGTTCTACCGCAGGCGATATGGCATCTGACATTCACAACATGGTCGAGGAAATCCGGGCACTGCTTGAGCAGCGTCTTGGCGTGCGCGCCCGCACGTTCGAGGCGCAGGTGCGCAAGGCCCGCCGCTATCTGCCGCGCGCATTGCGGCGCGAACTGATCTATTTCGCGCAGGCGCAGGCGCTGGCCGACAATCCCAAACTGCAGCGGATGATCAACCGGCCACGGCTGGAGGCGGCGCATCGCAAGGCGGCCTATTTTCTCAAACGTGTGGATATCACGCAGCGGCACCGGATCGGCGCGCTGGGGATCGCGGCCTCGATCGCCTTTGGCCTGCTGGTCACCGCGATCGTGGCGCTGGTCGTCGTGGTGCAGCGCGGATTGATCTGAAAGGGGTAAGGTGGGTCAATGACCCACCCTACATTTGCATCACAGGTTGGTGTAGATCGGGAACTGATCGCACAGTGCCTCGACCTCAGCGCGGACCTGCGCCTCGACCTCGGCATTGCCATCTTCGCCATTGGCGGCCAGACCTTCGGTCACCTGCACGATCCAGTCGGCGATCTTGCGGAACTCCGCCTCGCCAAAGCCACGGGTCGTCCCGGCGGGTGTACCAAGGCGGATGCCCGATGTGACTGTCGGCTTTTCAGGATCAAAAGGAATGCCGTTCTTGTTGCAGGTGATATGGGCGCGGCCCAATGCCTTTTCTGTGGCATTGCCTTTCACGCCCTTGGGGCGCAGATCGACCAGCATCAGATGCGTATCGGTGCCGCCGGTGACGATATCCAGACCCCCTTTCATCAACTGATCGGCCAGCGCCTGCGCGTTCTTGATGACCTGCGCCTGATAGCTCTTGAACTCCGGGCGCAGCGCCTCGCCAAAGGCAACCGCTTTACCGGCGATCACATGCATCAGCGGACCACCCTGAATGCCGGGGAAGATGGCCGAATTGAACTTCTTCGCCAGATCCTCGTCATTGGTCAGGATCATGCCGCCGCGCGGTCCGCGCAGGGTTTTGTGGGTCGTGGTCGTTGCCACATGCGCGTGGGGGAAAGGCGATGGGTAATGCCCCGCGGCGACCAGACCCGCGAAATGCGCCATATCGACCAGAAGGTAGGCACCGACACTATCCGCAATCTCGCGCATTTTTACAAAATCGATGATGCGGGGAATGGCAGAGCCACCGGCGATGATCATCTTGGGCTGGTGTTCGGTCGCCAGACGCGCGACCTCGTCATAATCCAGCAGGTTGTCCTGACGGCGCACGCCATACTGGATCGCGTTGAACCATTTGCCCGATTGGTTGGGTTTCGCGCCATGGGTCAGGTGACCGCCCGCATCCAGCGACATGCCAAGGATCGTATCGCCGGGTTGCAGCAGCGCCTGAAACACCGCCTGATTGGCTTGGCTACCGGAATTGGGCTGCACATTGGCGAAGCCGCAATCAAACAACTGGCAGGCACGGTCGATGGCCAGGTTTTCCGCCACATCGACATGATCGCAGCCACCGTAATAGCGGCGGCCCGGATAACCTTCGGCGTATTTGTTGGTCATCACGCCGCCCTGCGCTTCCATCACGGCGGCTGAAACGATGTTTTCACTGGCGATCAGCTCGATTTCCTTGCGCTGGCGCTTCAGCTCGGCCTGCATGGCGTCGTGCAGCACCGGGTCGCGGGTGGCAAGGGTTTCGGTGAAAAAGCCTTTGTCGCGGATCGTCGCATTCATGGATTGCATCCTCTTTGTAGGTGCCGGGTGGGGAATTGGCACTCACTTAGCGCAGTTAGCCCACATTCTGAAGCATCAAAACGACCATGATCTTTATGAGAACGGCAATGGCTGTTTCGTATCGGCGGCTTGCGTTTCGGCCCTGATCCCCCCACACATTGGGAACTTGCGGGGGAAACCAACCATGTCACGTGCCAAAATCGCCTTTGTCGCCAGTTCGGTGCCCACTGCGCAGACGGCGCTGCGCGATCTCGCACAGCTTTACGGCGACGTGCCGCAGGCCAAGGCGGATGTGATCGTCGCCCTGGGCGGGGACGGTTTCATGTTGCAGACCCTGCACGGCACCCAAGGGCTGGACGTGCCGGTTTACGGCATGAACCGTGGCACGGTCGGCTTCCTGATGAACGCCTATCACGATCTGGACCTGCCCGCGCGCCTTGCCGTGGCCGAGGAAGAGGTGATCAACCCCCTGCACATGACCGCCCTGACCGTCGACGGCGCGATGCATGAAGCACTGGCGATCAACGAGGTCAGCCTGCTGCGCGCCGGTCCCCAGGCCGCCAAGCTGCGCATCACCGTGGATGGCAAGCTGCGGATGCCGGAACTGGTCTGCGACGGCGCGCTGCTGGCGACACCGGCGGGGTCCACGGCCTATAATTATTCCGCCCACGGCCCGATCCTGCCTATCGGGTCCGATGTGCTGACCCTGACCGCGATGGCCGCCTTCCGCCCGCGCCGCTGGCGGGGGGCATTGCTGCCGAAAAAGGCGGTGGTGCGGTTTGATGTGATCGATCCGGCGAAACGGCCCGTGATGGCGGATGCGGACGGCAAATCCGTGCGCGATGTGGTGAGCGTGGAGATCCGGTCAGAGCCGGGGATCAGGCATCGGATATTGTTCGATCCGGGGCATGGGCTGGAGGAGCGGTTGATCAGGGAGCAGTTTGCGTAGGCACTTCCTTTTGGGAAATCGCGATCACTGTTCAGAAGTCTCCACAATTCAACATCAACCCTCTTGTAGGCGATTTACCCCAAGAGAGTCGGTAAGGATCGGCCATCTTAAAATAAGAATCTAAGATATTACAGGAACACCACCAATATAAGGTTTTAAGCCGTTACTGTATCGCTGCATCGTATTTGCAATATTTCTTTCGTAATTTTCTGTTACTCGAGCAAAAGTCACCCAATCCCTGTAACCTTGCACAACCTCAAGGCAAAATGAGGGCAAATCAATTGTGAGTGCGTCATTCAATATGCCATAATGAACTATACTCGAAGTGGATTTTGGCTCAATAAACATAACGCGAGAAAAAGCGCTTTTATCGTGCGTTGACCTCGCTTGATGAAGCATAGCACATCGATAATAATAACACTCTGCACCGTCAAAAGGATTTTCAAGCTCAATTGTTTGAGTGATTCCTCGTGTTTCAAATATTTGGTTCACGTTGATCGAGAACCTCGGGCGCACCCATTTGTCATACCAAGTCTTGTATTTAGCGCCTGTCGCTTTTCCATTATCTGAGTCAATGGCCGCGGCAAAATCGGGTACCGAAAGCGCAGTTGCGAGTGCAAGAAAATAAAACTCAGACTCAAGCGCCCCCTCTAGCTGGTTAGTCAATATGTCTAAACTCATTTCAAAATCCCCCTAAACCCCCAACCGATCCCGCAACGCATAATACCACGACCCCATCATTGAGTAGGGCACGCGGAACATCCGCCCACCCGGAAACGGGTACCACGGCACCTTGGCAAAGACGTCAAACCGGGCGCGGTCGCCGGCGACGGCCTCGGACAATATCCGCCCGAAGGTGTGCGACCCCGTCACCCCATGCCCGCTATAGCCATGCGCGAAATAGGTGTTGTTACCCAGCCGCCCCATCTGCGGGACGCGGCTGAAGGACAGGGCGAAATTCCCGCTCCATGCGTGTTCTACCTTCACGCCCTTCAACTGCGGATAGACCTTTTCCATCGCAGGGCGCAGTTTGGCCTCCACATCCGCCGGATCGGTGCCGCCATAGACGGTGCCGCCGCCAAAGATCAGCCGTTTATCGGCAGACAGGCGAAAGTAATCGAGGATATAGCGGACATCCTCCACACATTTATCTGTCGGCAGCAATGCGTCGGCCACATCGCCCAAGGGGACGGTCGCCATCATCTGCGTCGATACCGGCATCACACGCGCGGTCAGGGCAGGGATCACATGGCCCAGATAGGCGTTGCCGCACAAAAGCAGCGTGTTGCAGGTCATCGTGCCATGTGACGTGCGGACGACAGGTTTCGCCGCTGCGGTATCGGCGCTGATCACCGGCGATTGTTCATAGATCACACCGCCAAGGCTCTCAAACGCCGCCGCCTCGCCCAGACACAGGTTCAACGGGTGCATATGCCCGCCGGTATGGTCGATCATGCCGCCTGCATAGACATCCGACCCGATATGGTCGCGCAATTCCTCTTTCGACAGCAGGTCCTGATTGTGCAACCCATAGCTCGCCCAAAGCGCGCGGCGTTCTTCCAGCTCGCGCATATGGGCTGCGGTCAGGCCGGTGAAGATGTTGCCGTGTTTCAGGTCACACTGGATGTCATAGGTGGCGACACGTTCGCGGATGATCTCGCCGCCTTCCTGCACCAGACCGGCGACGAAATTCGCGGTATCCTGACCATAGCGTTTCTTGATCGTCTGCAGGCTGGCGTTCAGCCCGTTGACGATCTGCCCGCCATTGCGCCCCGATGCGCCCCAGCCGACGCGCGCACCTTCGATCACCGCGACCTTGAACCCTTTTTCCGCCAGATGCAGGGCGGCGGACAGTCCGCTATAGCCCGCACCGACGACGCAGATATCAATCTGGTGATCCCCCTGCAGCTTTGGCCGGTCCGGCGACGGGTTCGCGCTGGCGGCGTAATAGCTGGTGGTGTGTTTCGTTTCACCGTTCTTGGCGAATGTTTCGATGGGCATGACAGGCTCCGCTTTCGCGCCGGAACAGGCGGCGCGCCCTGTTATGAGCCGCGCCACCCCCTGTTTGCAAGGGGCCAAAGAACCGCAGCGATGTCACCCCCCGGCATAACCAAGCGGCCGCAGCGCTGCCCTGATCTCGTCCAGTATCGCGGGATCGTCGATGGTGGCGGGCGGTTTGAATTCCTGATGATCGGCAATCTTCACCATGGTGGCGCGCAGGATCTTGCCCGACCGTGTCTTGGGCAGGCGGTCCACCACCACCACCAGTTTGAACGCGGCGACAGGGCCGATGCTGTCGCGCACGGCGGCGATCACCTCTTTGATAATCTCTGCGTGGGGCCGGTCACAGCCCTTGTTCAGGCAGACAAGGCCCAGCGGCAATTGTCCTTTCAGGTCATCGCCCACGCCGATTACGGCGCATTCGCCGACATCCGCGTGCGCGGCAAGGATTTCCTCCATCGCCCCCGTCGACAACCGATGCCCCGCCACGTTGATCACGTCATCTGTGCGCGCCATGACGTAAAGATAGCCGTCTGCGTCGATCATCCCGGCATCGCCGGTTTCATAAAACCCCGGAAAGGTGGTCAGATAGGATTTCACGAACCGTTCTTCGGCATTCCACAGCGTCGGCAAGGTGCCGGGCGGCAAGGGCAGTTTCACCGCAATTGCGCCCAATGTGCCGGGGGGCACGGGGTGCCCCGCCTCGTCCAGCACCTGCACATCATAGCCGGGCATGGCGACGGTGGGCGATCCGATCCTGACGGGCAGCGCCTCGATCCCCGCAGGGTTCGCGGCGATGGGCCAGCCGGTTTCGGTCTGCCACCAATGGTCATAGACCGGCACCTTCATCACGCGCTGCGCCCATTCAATCGTGTCGGGATCGGCGCGTTCGCCCGCCAGATACAGCGCGCGCAGGCAGGAAATGTCGTAATCCGCGATCATCGCGCCCTTGGGGTCTTCACGTTTGATCGCGCGGAATGCCGTGGGGGCAGTAAAGAAGGACCGCACGTTATGTTCCGCGATCACCCGCCAAAACGTCGCGGCATCCGGCGTGCCGACAGGCTTGCCTTCAAACACGACCGTCGTGTTGCCGTGGATCAGCGGCGCATAGCAGATATAGGAATGGCCCACGACCCAGCCCACGTCAGATGCCGCCCAGAACACATCGCCCGGATCGACGTTATAGATTGCCTTCATCGTCCAGTTCAGCGCGACCAGATGCCCTGCGGTTGGACGCACGACCCCTTTTGGCGCGCCGGTGGTGCCGGATGTATAAAGAATATAGGAGGGATGGTCGCCCGCGACGGGCACACATGCGGCGGGCGTCGCGTCTTTCTGCACCGCGTGCCAGTCAAAATCGCGGCCTGCAGTCAGATCCGCCCTTGCCTGATCGCGCTGCAGGATGATGCAGAAATCGGGCTTGTGTGTCGCCTCTGCAATGGCGGCATCCAGCAGGGGTTTATAGGCCACGACCCGCCCCGGTTCGATTCCGCAGGACCCCGCGATGATTGCCTTGGGGGTGGCGTCATTGATCCGTACCGCCAGTTCATGTGCGGCAAAGCCGCCAAAGACCACCGAATGCACCGCCCCCAGCCGGGCACAGGCCAGCATCGCCTCCAACGCCTCGGGCACCATGGGCATATAGATGATGACGCGGTCGCCCTTTGCGACACCTTTGGCGCGCAAGGCCCCGGCAAGGCGCGACACGTTCTCCAGCAATTGCGCATAGGTCACTGTGCGCTTAGTGTCGGTGACGGGGCTGTCATAGATGATCGCGGCCTGATCGCCCCTTCCATTGGCGACATGGCGGTCCACGGCGTTATAGCAGGTGTTGACCTCGCTGTCGGCGAACCAGTGGTAAAGCGGCGCACGGCTGGCATCCAGCGCTTTGACAGGTGCAGTGACCCAGTCGATCGCCCGGGCCTGTTCCATCCAGAACCCTTCGGGGTCCTTTTGCCAGTCTGCGTAAACCTCTGCATAGCCCATGCGCGCGTTCCTCCCAAAACGATGTCGCAATCTTGTTACGCGGGGGCCACCTGCCGCGCAACAATACACGCAGGACAGCGCGGCTTGGTGTCAAGAAATTGACATAGCAGGTTTTAACCCTTCAGCGACGGGAGGCGCGCGGGTCACAGGGTCATATGCCGCGCCCTTGCGCCGCGTTCGATGGCGGCGGCATAAAGCCGGTCGATATCCAGCTCTTCGCGGATTTCTTCCAGCATCCGGGCCTCTTGCCCATAGATCCTGCCATCGGCGGCCGCCACATCGCAGGACAGCGCATAGGCGGTCTCGAACAGGCGGGCGGGCAGGGCGTCGCGGATCAGGCCGAACAATGCCTCCAGCCCGTCCTCGGGTTCCAGCAGTTCAAACACCACCTGCGACATCTGCGGCACGCGTTCAACGTCATAGCCTGCGAAAACCGGCAGATTGTTGATCGCATTGCTGATCTTGACCAGTTCCGACGTGCGGATGTTCCCGTCCGCGGCGGATACCGCGATCATCAGCGCGACCAGCGCGTCCTGTGCCGTCAATGAAGCGTCTGCCATGGGCTATCCTTTATAATCCTGTCCCATTTATTGACGCCTTGCCCGTCTCGCAATAGGGAGTGTGGCGTGTCGGCACCAATCGGGGGGCCGCAATCAAGAATGAGCATGATATGAGCAACCTGCGTGACGCTGCGATGACATCCAAGGCCTGGCCCTTTGAAGAAGCGCGCGCCTTGCTCAAACGCTATGAAACCGGCCCGTCCCAAAAGGGATACGTGCTGTTCGAAACCGGCTATGGCCCGTCCGGCCTGCCGCATATCGGTACCTTTGGCGAGGTGTTGCGCACCACGATGATCCGTCGCGCCTTCGAGGTGATATCAGACATCCCCACCCGGCTGATCTGCTTTTCCGACGATCTGGACGGGATGCGCAAAATACCTGGCAACGTGCCCCAGCAGGATATGCTGAAAGAGCATATGCACAAACCGCTGACATCCGTACCGGACCCGTTCGGCGAATACGAAAGCTTTGGTCACTATAACAACGCCATGCTCCGGCGCTTCCTCGATACCTTCGGGTTTGAATATGAATTCTATTCGGCGCGCGAATTCTATCGCTCGGGTCAGTTCGATGAAATCCTGCTGCGCGCTGCCGCACGCTATGACGATCTGATGGCGGTGATGCTGAAATCCCTGCGCGAGGAACGGCAGGAAACCTATTCGATCTTCCTGCCGATCCATCCCGAAACCGGCCGCGTGCTTTACGTTCCGATCAAACATGTCGATGCCGCCAAGGGCGAGGTGACGTTTGACGATGAAGATGGCCGCGAATGGACGCTGCCTGTCACCGGCGGTAACGTCAAACTGCAATGGAAGCCCGATTTCGGCGCGCGCTGGGCCGCGCTGGATGTGGATTTCGAGATGTATGGCAAGGAACATGCCACCAATACCCCGATCTATGACCGGATTTGCGAAATCCTCGGCGGGCGCAAGCCAAACCATTTTTCTTACGAACTGTTTCTCGATGAAAACGGCCAGAAGATTTCCAAATCCTCCGGCAACGGCATTTCGATTGATGAATGGCTGACCTATGCCTCCACGGAATCGCTCAGCTATTTCATGTATCAAAAGCCCAAGACGGCGAAACGGATGCATTTCGACGTGATCCCCAAGGCGGTCGATGAATATCACCAGCAATTGCGCGCCTATGCCACGCAGGATGACGCGGGCCGTCTGAACAACCCGGTTTTCCACATCCACGGCCATAACGTGCCGGCCTCGGATATGGTCGTGCCTTTCGCGATGCTGCTGAACCTCGCCTCCGTCTCGGGGGCAGAGGACAAGGATGCGCTCTGGGGGTTCATCCGCCGCTATGCGCCCGATGCTTCCGCCGCAAACAATCCGCAGATGGATCAGGCGGCGGGTTTTGCCGTGCGCTATTACAATGATTTCGTCAAACCGACCAAGACCTTCCGCGCGCCCAACGATCAGGAACGCGCAGCCTTGCAGGATCTGGCGGACCGCTTGCGCGACTGGGACGGCGGGCTGGATGCCGAAGCCTTGCAGACCATGGTTTTCGCCGTCGGCAACGATCACGGTTTCGATCCGCTGCGCAACTGGTTCACAGCATTGTACGAGGTGCTGCTGGGCGCATCGCAAGGCCCGCGTTTCGGCGGTTTCATCGCCCTTTACGGCGTGGATGAAACGATTGCCCTGATCGAGGCGCAACTGGCGCGCGCCGCCTGATTGGATCGCGCCGCGCGACAAAAATGAAACTGATCTGCCTCTCCCTGCGTATCTTTTACATCAGATACGCAGGGAGAAGACGATGAAGCGCTTACCCATTCTTATTCTGGGGCTCTGGCTGTCGGCCACATCCCTTGCCGCGCAGGACAATGCCGCGATCGAAGGCGTGATCGGCGATCAGTTGCAGGCCTTCAACGACCGCGATGTCGGCACCGCCTGGTCCCACGCCAGCCCCAACATCAAGCGCCTGTTCGGGTCCGAGGGAAACTTCGGCGCGATGGTGCAACAAGCCTATCCGATGGTCTGGGACAACGCCGATGTGCGGTTCGGGGAATTGCGCGAATTATCCGGCCTGCTGTTCCAGCGCGTGCTGATCCGCGACGCGCAAGGCGTGCTGCATATGCTGGAATATCAGATGATCGATACGGAAAACGGCTGGCAGATCAATGGTGTACAGCTTTTGCCTGCCCCTGACGTGGGCGCCTGATCCCCGTTGCGCGGCCCACCGCACGGTCAGGTCAGGAGGTGTTTAACCTTGTGAGATAAACTTTCCAGCGATTGATCCCGCCATCCGGCCGGACATTTGCACAAAGGAATATCTCATGAACAAGGCCATCACCGATTCCATCGTTTTCAACCCTTTGCCCTTTGCCGCCGGATTGGGCGTCTGGTCCAGCGGCAACGGCACGCCCGGCTCTGACACCTATGCGATCAGCGGATCGGGGGTCTTCGTCGCTGCCGACCCCGATTTCGCCGGGTGTCTGGAGGTGCTGAAAACAGGCACCTTCGCGCGTGTCCGCTATATGGGCCAGACGCCAATCCTGCCGGGCTGCTATCTGCAGGTTACGGCAAGGTTCAAGGCGGTGGCAGGCCCGATGCCCGCCGTGCGGATTTCCGGCTGGCCGGGCCGGGCGAATGGCATCATCGCGCCGGGTTTGCCAATGGCTGGCCCCGCCACGCAACTGACCAGCTATGGCAGCGTGGTGACGATCCGCGCCATTATCGCGACTGCGGCGCGTACAGGCGTCGATCTGGTCTGGCAGGGGGCGGCTTATGGCCATCTGGGGATTGACCTGACCGGACCTGCCGGTGGTCTGGTCCGGATCGACGATATCGAGATCGAAGATGTCAGCGCGCTGTTCACCCGCGATCTGGTCAGCCTTGTCGATGTGCGCGATTTCGGGGCCAGGGGGGATGGCGTAACCGACAATACCGCCGCCTTCACCGCCGCCGATGCGGCGGCACAGGGGCGCACCATCATCGTGCCTGCAGGCGATTACCTGTTGAACGGCAATGTCACCCTGCAGAACAATACCCGTTTCGAAGGCCGGATCATACAGGCCGCGCAGCACAGGTTCATCCTGCAACGCGGCTACAATTACGACGCCTATCTGGATGCG
>NZ_JBKBQY010000038.1:0-29067 GCF_046292185.1 Yoonia sp. | reverse complement strand
CCGGGCCAGAACGATCAGGTCGGCGCCGGTTGAATTTACCACATCCATGATGCGCGCTTCGGCGTCGGGTTTGTTTTCCTTAGTCACGGGAATGCAATGGAACGGAATGTCGTGATTCACGACCACCTTCTGATAATCCATGTGGTTTGATATTACGGCCACAATATCAATCGGCAGAGCCCCGATGCGCCAGCGATACAGAAGATCGTTCAGGCAATGTCCGAAACGCGAGACCATGATGATGACCTTCATACGCTCTGCTTCGTCGTGGAACGCGAACGTCATATCAAACAGCGCCCCGATCGCGGCGAAATCCTTTGACAACGTGTCAAGCGCGGCACCTGTTTCGCTGGTGAAACTGACCCGCATGAAGAACTTGCCCGTCTGGGTGTCATCGAACTGGGAACTGTCGGTGATGTTACAGCCATGATCGGCGAGAAAGCCGGCGATGGCGGCAACGATGCCGCGGGCACTATCACAACTTACGGTCAGGGCGAATTTGGACATGATGTACTTTCCGGGATGAGGTGTCGTGTCAGCAGCTTTGGGTCGGCCATGTAAAGCGGTAGCGAAACTGCCGTGTCTGAAAATAGCCGACATGGCGAGAAGCTAAAACATCTCATAGCTACGTGGGATTACAAAAGGATCATGACCACGAGGCGTAGGGTCAAGACGACCGGTCTTGACCGCTTTGCGACAAAGCGCTGCCTGCCAATGTCATTTGCGAGCAATAGTCCGCCCGACGCCGTGGCTTTGCACCTGCTGATAGGCTGTGGCGAAGGCACTCGAAAAGCGCTGTGCATCCTTCAGATCACCGTAAATGTGATGTTGTTCGAGCCATGCCAAAGGGTCTGTCTCGGCCCGTCGCGCGGCGTCCTGCAAGCTGGGCCAATGGGGATCATTGGGCGCGATGTTCTGACCGTCTTCGGTTTTGCCAAGGCAATAGCGCGCCCAGATCGCAGACACCAGCGCCAGCCCATCCACCGGTGTGCCGCGCGCGACACCATCGCGGATCGAGGGCACGATAAAGCCTGCGTGCCGACTTGTCCCGTCAAAGGCCACACGGCGGGTGGTATCAGCGATTTCAGCGTTGGCAAAACGCCGGGCGATCAGGTCGATGTATTCCTCCGCCGTCTGGCCCGGCACCACCGCGACATGAGGCGCGATTTCCCGTGTCGCGACCTGCTGAAACAGGGCGCAAATACCGGGATGCGCCATAGTCGCGGCAATCGTACCGAGGCCAAGCAATTCACCAGCGCCGCAGATCACCTGATGCCCGCCATTCAGGATACGGATTTTCATCAGTTCATGCGCATGGACGTCGGCAGTAAAGGTCGCGCCTGCCTGGTCCCAGTCGGGTCGGCCGGCGCAGAAATCATCCTCTATGACCCATTGGCGGAAATTTTCATGCGTCACGGGTGCGGTGTCCCTGATGCCGAAATCCTGCGCCAGTGCGATCTCGCGCGGGCCGGTGGCCGGGACGATGCAATCGACCATGGAATTGGGGAAACTGCACTTCGCGTCAATCCAGTCAGCCAAGTCGGCGTCGGACAGGCGGGCAAGGCCAACGACAGTTTGCCGCAGGATTGCGCCATTGCTCTGCAGATTATCGCAGCAAAGCCCGGTGAAGGGCCCTATGCCCCGCGCCCGTCGCAGAGCCAGCGCGGCGACCATAGCGCCGAAGGCCGTGCGTGGTGTTTGCGGGTTTTCGGCGTCGTGGCGGATATCGGCATGCGCCACGTCCAGCCCGCCACTGCCCGCGTCGATGTAATATCCACCCTCGGTCACGGTCAGCGAAACGATGCGGATATCGGGCATCGCCATCCGCGAAATGAGCGTGGCATTATCCGGTTCGACCGGCAGGAAATCGATCATCGCACCGCTCACCTCGGCAGATTTTCCCGATGGATCAAGCTCGATCAGCGTTGTCAGGCAATCCTGCGCCAACAGCTTGTCCCGCATCACACTGTCGCCGGGACGCACACCTGCGCCCACGATCGCCCAATCGTGCGCAAGACCCTGATTCATCAGGCGGTGGGTATACCATGCCTGATGCGCACGGTGGAAATTCCCCAAGCCGATATGAACGATGCCGGCTGACAGATCGGCACGGGCATAGCGGGGAACCTGCACAGGGGCAGGCAACTTGCCAAGGCGGGCCAGTGAAAGCGGCGTCAACTCATCCATTGGCCACCATCCACATTATAGGTCTGCGCCACGATGTAATCCGCCTCGGACGACGCCAGAAAAACCGCCATACCCGTCAGGTCCTGCGCCGTGCCCATACGCCCATAGGGGACAGCGGCGCCCACTTCGCGTTTTTTCTGACCGGGGGCCTTGTTTTCATATTTCGCGAAAAAGGCATCCACCCCCTCCCAATGTTCGCCATCCACGACACCGGGGGCGATGGCGTTCACGTTGATCCCGTGTTCGATCAGGTTCAGTGCCGCCGATTGGGTCAGGCTGATGACAGCGGCCTTGGTGGCGCAATAAACGGCGACCAAAGCCTCGCCTCGCCGCCCGGCCTGCGACGCCATGTTGATGATCTTGCCACCCTGCCCACGCGCGATCATATGCTTGGCCACGGCCTGCATCGTGAACAGTGTACCTGTGACGTTGATATCAAAACAGCGCGTAAAATCATCACGGCTGATCTCTGCAATGGGCGCTGCGGTAAATATTGCGGCATTGTTGATCAGGATGTCGATTTGCCCGAAATGCGCGACCGTCGCATCCACGGCTGCATCAATACTGTCCTGCCGGGTCACGTCCGTTTCCACCGCAAAAGCAGCGTTGCCCAGACGTGCCGCTTCACCTTCTGCCCGCGCGATGTCGATATCAGCAAGCGCCACGCGCGCCCCTTCGCGGATATAGGCCTCGGCAAAGGCCAGCCCGATGCCGCGCGCAGCGCCGGTGATCAGCGCGGTTTTTCCGTCCAGTCGTTTCATGCGATCCGTAGTCCTTTGTCGTCAAAGCGGTGAATGACATCTGCGCGCGGTGTCAGGTGAATGCGGTCACCATGGCGAAAGCCGACCTCGCCGTCGGCACGCACGGTGATCGTCTCGGCCAGGCCGGTCTGATGGACGTGAAAGAACGTATCCGACCCCAGATGTTCGGACACACCCACCACGCCCGACCAAGGGCCGGTATCGGCCGAGACCGCAATATGTTCGGGCCGGATCCCGATGGTGTGGGCGTCATGTTTGGCGGCCTCTGGTCCTGCGATGAAATTCATCCTGGGTGATCCGATAAACCCCGCCACAAACAGATTTCGTGGCGCACGGTAAAGGTCCAGCGGCGCGCCCACCTGTTCGATATGCCCCGCGCGCAGGACGACGATCTTGTCGGCCATAGTCATCGCCTCGACCTGATCGTGGGTCACGTAAACCATCGTGGTCTTCAGCCGCGTATGCAATTCGCTGATTTCCAGGCGCATGCCGACACGCAAAGCGGCATCAAGGTTGGAAAGCGGTTCATCAAACAAGAACGCTGACGGCTCGCGCACAATCGCACGCCCGATGGCGACGCGCTGGCGCTGTCCGCCGGACAATTGGCCCGGTCTGCGATCAAGATAATCGGTCAGGTTCAGCACCGATGCCGCGAGATCAACGCGCCTGTTCTGTTCGGCCTTGTCCATGCCCGCCATACGCAGCGGGAACATGATATTTTTGCGCACCGACATATGCGGGTAAAGCGCGTAAGACTGGAACACCATCGCCAGCCCCCGCTTGGACGGCGGGGCGGCTGTCGCCTCAACACCGTCAATCTCGATCCGGCCGGAGGTGACATCCTCCAGCCCCGCGATCAGGCGCAAGAGTGTGGATTTCCCGCAACCCGAAGGGCCGACGAAAACCGCAAACTCGCCATCCTCAATGGTCAGGTTCAGCGGCGGGATCACGGTAACTTCACCAAAGGCTTTGGTCACATCTTGCAGAACGATACGTCCCATAGGTCAGGTTCCTTATTTCACCGCGCCAAAAGTCAGGCCGCGCACGAGTTGTTTCTGGCTGAACCAGCCAAGGATCAGGATCGGCGCAATCGCCATCGTCGAAGCAGCCGAAAGTTTTGCGTAAAACAACCCTTCGGGGCTAGAATAGCTGGCGATAAAGGCTGTCAGCGGGGCCGCTTTCGCGGCAGTCAGGTTCAATGTCCAGAACGCTTCGTTCCACGCAAGGATCAGGTTCAACAGCGCAGTCGACGCAATCCCGGGCAAGGCCATCGGCAACAGCACGAATATGATCTCGTTGCGCAGGCCTGCCCCGTCCATGCGGGCGGCTTCCAGAATTTCACCCGGAATTTCCTTGAAATATGTGTAAAGCATCCAGACGATGATCGGCAGGTTGATCAGCATCAAGATGATGATCAGGCCCGTACGCGTATCCAGCAGACCCATCTTGATGAAGATCAGATAGATCGGATAGATCACACCGACCGCTGGCAGCATCTTGGTCGACAGCATCCAAAGCAAGATATTCTTGGTCTGGGTCGATGGCACAAAAGCCATGGACCATGCCGCCGGGATCGCGACGATGAGACCCAGAACGGTAGACCCGCCGGCAATGAAGACCGAATTCCACAGGAACCGGCTGTAATCAGACCGGTCCAGCACGGTGCGGTAATTGTCCAGCGTCCAGTCGAAAAAGAACCAGACCGGCGGGTCGGAAATTGCCTGCCCTTCGGTCTTGAAACTGGTCAGGATCGTCCAGAGGATCGGGAAAAAGATCAGCAATCCGACAGCCCACGCCAGGGCAGTATTCACCGATTTGCGGGTGGTAGTGACTTTGCGTGCCATATCTGTGCCCCTCTCAGCGGTCCAGGTTCTTGCCGACGATACGCATCAGGAACAGCGCGACGATATTCGCCAGAATGATCGCATAGACCCCGCCAGCAGACCCCAGCCCGACATTCTGGCTTTCCAGCACACGCTGGTAAATCAGATAGGTCAGCGTGCGGCTGCCAAACGCGCCCTGCGTGGTGACAAATATCTCCGCGAAGATCGCCAGAAGAAAAATCGTCTGTATCAGGATCACGATGGTGATGGCGCGCGACAGATGCGGAAGAGTGATGAAAAAGAACCGGTTGAAGGGTCCCGCGCCATCCATTTCCGCGGCTTCCTGTTGTTCGCTGTCCAGCGACTGTATCGCGGTCAGCAGGATCAGCGTGGCGAAAGGCAGCCATTGCCATGACACGATCAGGATGATCGAAGGCAAGGATGCTTCGGACAGCCACAATATCGGATCAGCCCCAAAAAGCCGCGACAGATGCGAAAACAGACCGTTCACCGGGTCCATGAACATATTCTTCCAAACCAGCGCCGATACCGTGGGCATCACAAAGAAGGGCGCGATCACCAGAATACGCACGATCCCCTGCCCCCACATCGGCTGATCCAGCAGGATTGCCAGCAAAATACCCAGCGCGACGGTGATCACCAGAACTGAGCCGACGATGATCAGCGTTGCCTGCACCGATGGCCAGAACGCGCTGGAGGTCACGAAACTTCTGTAATTGTCAAACCAGATCCAGCCCTGAAACCCGCCGCGCATCGGCAGATAACGCTGGAACGAAAACAGCACCGTCATGGTCAGCGGCACCAGCATCCAACCCAAAAGCAGGATGACAGCAGGTGCCAACATCAGGCGCGCAGCACTGCGAGAAGCCTTGGTGGACATGGCTCTGACCCTTTATGATGACGGTGGGAAGAACCAGAGGAGCGCCGAAGCGACCCCTCTGGCAGGGGAGGAAAGCTTAGTAGCCTGCTGCTTCCATGGCATCAGTGGTCAACGCTTGCGCGTTTTCCAACGCTTGTTCGACTGTCTGCTGGCCAGCCAGCATATTCGCGAACTCTTGTCCGACCTCGGTCGCGATCCCGGCAAATTCGGGGATCGCCACGAACTGTACGCCTGTGTAGGGCACGTCCTGAATGCTGGGCGATGTCGGATTGGCCGAGTTGATCGATTGCAACGTCATATCGGCAAAGGGGGCAGCTTCCAGATAGTCCGCATTTTCATAAAGCGACGTCCGTGTGCCTGGTGGCACATTTGCCCAACCTTCGTTTTCCGCCACAAGTGCTGTGTAATCACTACTTGTCGCCCATGCGATAAAGGCTTTTGCCGCATCGGTGGATTGCGACCCGGCAGGGACAGCCAGCGACCAGGCCCACAGCCAGTTACCACGACGACCCAAATCATTATCCGGTGCCAATGCGAAACCGACCTGATCCGCCACTGTTGAATCTGCGGGGTTAGTCACGAAACTTGCCGCCACTGTCGCATCAATCCACATGCCGCAACGGCCTTGCTGGAACAGGGTCAGGTTCTCATTGAACCCGTTGTTCGCCGCACCCGGAGGGCCGTAGTTTTTCATCAAATCTTCATAGAATGTCAGCGTTTGCGCCCATTCATCGCTGTCGAACTGGGCATTCCAGTCCATGTCGAACCAGCGCGCCCCGAAGCTGTTGGCCATCGCGGTCAGGAACGCCATGTTCTCGCCCCAGCCGGCCTTGCCGCGCAGGCAAATGCCATACACGTTGTCGTTGGTCATGGCAGCCGCGGCTTCGCGGATAAATTCCCAAGACGGCGCATCGGGCATTTCCAGACCGGCGGCTTCCATCAGGTCAGTGCGATACATCACCATGGAGCTTTCGCCGTAGAATGGCGCTGCATACAGCTCGCCATCAACGGTCAACCCGTCGCGGATCGCCGGAAGCAGATCATCGGCGTTCCATTCGTCGGGCAGGTCGTTCAGCGACACCAGCCAGCCATTCTCGCCCCAGATCGGGACCTCATAGGTGCCGATGGTCATGACATCGAACTGGCCGCCGCTCGTCGCGATATCCTGAGTGACCCGCTGACGCAGGACGTTTTCTTCCAGCGTGACCCATTCCAAGGTAATGTCCGGATATTTTTCGTTAAAATCTGCAGTCAGCCCCTGCATGCGGATCATGTCGCCGTTGTTGACAGTGGCGATGGTGACGGTTCCTGACGGCGACTGCGCAAAGCTGCCTGAGGCGGCGACAATGGCCAGCGCACTTGCCAGACCGAGTGACGTTTTGATAGACATCCGAACTCCTCCCTGAGATCACATGGATAATGTGCCAGAGGCTAAATCAAATAGTACCGCGCAGTCAATATAAATTTTGCGCGCGTAAAGTACTAAGCAGATGATCGCATGACCAGCTTGCCTTCGAACAAGACCTCCAATCGGTCAGCGGCAGGCATTTCGCCGTCGATCATCCGGAAAAGCGTTTCAGTCGCGCGCTTTGACACGGCTTCATAATCCTGCGCCACCGTTGTTAGTGGCGGGCAGGTAAAGCGGGAAAACGGATGGTCGTCGATCCCGGCAACGCGCATTGATGCGCCCTTGTCAAAGCCCACACGCAGACCGCGCGCATAGCAGGCGGACAAAAAACCAATGGCAAGCCGGTCATTGCTGCACAGAATCGTATCCGTCGCGAACTGATTTGCATCGAGCATACGCAACGCCCCCTCACAAGCGATGCGTTCGAATTCCCAGCCTGTGCCGGGAACGCGCAGGATCTGCGGCGCGTGGCCCAGCCTGTCCATCACCTGCACATAAGCAAAGCGTCTTTTGTTGGCGTTCGGGTTGACGGGATCCATTTCGAAAAAACACGGTGGTGCACCGGTGCGGCACAGATATTGCACGATCTGTTCAACAAAATGCGCATTGTCCGAACCGATAAAGGCCTGCCCCACGCCGTCGATATTACTGTCAAACAGAACTGTCGGCACGTCGTTGCAGAAGCGCTCGATCTCTGCGCGGTCCGACCTGCGACCTAAAGGAGCCAGTAGCACACCCGCGGGTTTGAGCGAGCGCAGACTGTCCAGGATATCCACTTCCAGCTTTTGGTCGCCGTGCGCGCTGAACAGGATCGGCCAATATCCCGCATCAAGACAGCGTTGTTCGATATTGCGCGCTATTTCGGCAAAGAACGGATCGGCCAGATATGGCACCACGACACCAATATTGCGGGTCTGTTTGCGGTTCTGATTGATTGCGAAAATATTGGGGCGATAATCATATTCGCCCAGCGCCTTTTCAATCTTCTCGCGGGTCGAGACGCGCACGCTGGAGGGATCATTGAAATATTTAGACACTGTCGGACGCGAGATACCCGACAAACGCGCAAATTCTTCCATATTCTTGATCTTGGTCATATCTTCTGGCCCAATTTTTACACCATCATAGCCAGATGATAAAAAACGAAAACATCAAAGATACGCGCGGCAAGATTAAACTTGCGCGCTGAGTGCTTGCAAAGGTGCTAAGGAATGTCGCGAAAATTGCACGGCATGCAGCGATGGTCAGATAATCATGGTTTCTGGTACTGGGCAGACGCCCGGGAGGCGTCGGCTGTGCCCCCCCCACAGACTGGTCAGCGGGGGGGGGGCAGCAATTGTCACAGGTCGCGTAAATCGTCAGGCAACAGGCCCGCAGGCATATTCTGATAACAGACGGGCCGCAGGAACCGCCGGATCGCCATCGTGCCGACCGAAGTCGCGCCAAAATTCGTGCTGGCCGGATAGGGTCCGCCATGAACCATGGCTTCGGCGACTTCGACGCCAGTCGGGAAACCGTTGACGAGGATGCGACCGGCCTTGCGTTCAAGGACCGGCATCAGCGCTTTGCCGACCTCTTCATCCGCATCATCCATCTGCAAGGTGCAGGTCAGCTGTCCGTGCAAGCCCTTGGCAATGGTCTGCATCTGATCAATGTCTTCCGCCCGGATCACGATACCGGCGGGGCCGAACATCTCGATCGAAAGGTCAGGATTAACCAGCCAATCGGGACCGCTTACGACGAACAGCGCCGGACCAGCGTTGCGCCCGTCGCATTGCGCGCCGAGTTTTGTTGCCACCGTAGCGGCACCGTTGACGGTTTCCACATTGGCGCGGTACGCTTGTGCTGTGCCTTCAGTCAGCATTGGCGCTGGTCCAACCTCAGCCAATGCCGCAGCCGCCGCGTCGATAAAGGCGTCAGCGTCCTTATCTAAAATCACCACCACCCCGGGGTTGGTGCAGAATTGCCCCACGCCCATGGTCAGTGACCCGGCCCAGGCCGCGCCAATCCCATCCGCCCTTGCAGCAGAAGCCGCAGGCAGCACAAAGACCGGGTTGATCGAACCCAGTTCGCCAAAGAACGGGATCGGCTCAGGCCGCGACATCGCCAGATCGAACAAAGCTTTGCCGCCCCGGAACGATCCGGTGAATCCAACTGCGCGAGTCAACGGGTGTTGCACCAGCGCCATGCCAGCCTCATTCGTGTTGGACTGGATGAAACCGAACGTGCCTTTGGGCATCCCGGTTTTGTCAATCGCCGCCGCGATGGCCTGTGCTACGATTTCGCCGGTTGCCGGATGACCGGGATGGCCCTTGTAAACCACGGGGCAGCCCGCGGCCAAGGCGCTGGCCGTATCGCCACCAGCCGTCGAAAAGGCGAGCGGGAAATTGGACGCACCGAATACCGCGACCGGGCCCAAGGGGCGCTGGATCATGCGCAGATCAGGGCGCGGTGCCGGGGCGCGATCCGGCAAAGCGGCATCATGGCGGCGGTCCAGATAGGCACCATCGCGGATATGTGTCGCGAAAAGCCGCAATTGCCCGCAGGTGCGGCCGCGTTCACCATCCAGCCGCGCAGCGGGCAAGCCAGTTTCAGCAGTGCCATGCGTGGTCAGATCGGCACCGCGCGCATCGATTTCGTCGGCGATGGCCTCAAGAAAGGCAGCGCGGTCGGCGCGGCTGGTCCAGCCGTAGCTGGCAAAGGCGTCCTCTGCCGCTTGCATGGCGGCGCCAGCCTCGGCGTTACCACCGGAGAGGACGGTGAGTGCAGGTCCGGTTACAGGATCTGACTGGAACGCGCTGCCGCCTGCTACCCATACGCCATTGATCAGGTGTTGCCCGGTAAGTTCGGTCATGTTGTGTTCCTTTGTTCAGTCGTGGAATGCCGCAACAACGCGGCGCTGCCCCAGCATGAATGCATCCGCCACATGCAAGAGGGGTGCGATATCGACGTCGGATTGTCCGGCCTCGATCAACTCGGCAAAGCGGGCGTAAAGCGCGGGGTATTCCCCCTGCGCCGGGACCTGCTGCGCCGTGCCGTTGATGTGCAATTTGGCACCGCCATCGGTCAGGCGCAACTGGCCCTGCGTCGTTTCCACCGTGATGTTCCAGGTCTGCGGTCCTTCCTGACGCCAGTCGAAATCAGCCTTTACCACCATGCCCGCTGCACCGGCAAATGTCAGATCGGCCGCAATCGGTGTGTCCCGGTTTGCAGGGAAATCCAGTGTCGCGCTGCTCAGATGCACGGGGTTAGGCAAAATCTCGGTCATGATCGACAGGGCGTTGATACCCGGATCAAAGACGCCAAGGCCGCCCGCCTGCCAGATCCAGTCCTGACCCGGATGCCAGCGGCGCACGTCCTCTCTCCAGTCAATCTGTACCGATGTTATCTGCGCATCGCGCAGCCAGGCGCGCGCCGCCGCCACACCCGCAGCATAGCGCGAATGCCATGTGGCGAACAAGGTCACGCCTTTTGCCTTTGCCAGCCGGTCGAGTTTCAATACCTCTGATACCGTGGCACCGGGCGGTTTTTCCAGCATTGTATGTTTGCCCGCCACAATCGCACGGGTCGCAATGTCAAAGCGCGGCACCGGCGGCATGCAAAGCGACAGCGCCTTGATATCGGGTCGCGCGTCCAGCAGGGCGGCAATATCTGTATGGTTTTCCACGCCGTCGATACCGCCGGATCCGCTGACCGTTGCAGACAGTTCGAATGCGTCGCAGCCAGAAATCGCAGGGATATGCTGGTCGCGGGCGATTTTACCCACGCCGATGATCGCGGTGGGCATCAGCCGGATGGCGGCACCTGTGGGGCTAGTGGCTGTCACGGGGCACCTCGTTTCCTCGGTTGCCTTTCAGCACCGCGAAATCAGCGCCGGTGTCCGCACCTTCGACATTATCCACGAACATCTTGGAAAATCCGCTTTTGAACATTGGGACAGGCGGGGTCCATGCAGCCAGCCGCGCGGCCAATTCGTCGTCCGGGATATCCAGATGGATACGCCGCGCCGCCACGTCGAGTTCGATCATATCGCCGGTCTGCACCACCGCCAGCGGGCCACCTGCGGCGGCTTCGGGTGCGGTATGAAGCACGACCGTACCATAGGCGGTGCCGGACATGCGGGCGTCGGAAATCCGCACCATGTCGGTGATCCCTTTTTTCAGGACTTTGGGCGGCAGCCCCATATTGCCGACCTCCGACATGCCAGGATAGCCCTTTGGCCCGCAGTTTTTCAAAACCATCACGCAGGTCTCGTCGATATCCAGCGCGTCGTCGTTGATACGCGCCTTATAGTCGTCGATATCCTCGAAAACCACTGCGCGACCGCGATGCTGCATCAGATGGGGGCTGGCGGCTGAGGGTTTCAGCACGGCACCATTGGGCGCAAGGTTGCCGCGCAGCACGGCAATCCCGCCCGATGCGGCCAAGGCCTTTTCCACCGGCAGGATCACGTCCTCGTTCCAGTTCTTGGCCTCTTTCACCTCGTCCCAGACGCTTTCGCCAGAGACGGTCAGCGCGTCCTTGTGAAGCATTCCAGCCTCGCCCAGACGGCGCATGACGACGGGCAGGCCGCCGGCGTAAAAGAACTCTTCCATCAGGTATTTGCCCGATGGCATCAGGTTCACGATTGTCGGCACATCGCGCCCACAACGATCCCAGTCATCAAGCGTCAGATCCACCTCGACCCGGCCAGCCAGTGCGAGCAGGTGAATCACGGCGTTGGTGGACCCACCAATGGCACCATTGGTGCGAATCGCGTTTTCAAACGCCTGTTTGGTCAGGATGTCGGACGGTTTGAGATCATCCTTGACCATCTGCACGATACGCCGGCCTGTCAGCTGCGCCATCACGCGGCGCCTGCTATCGACGCCGGGAATGGCGGCGTTGCCGGACAGGGCCATGCCCAGAGCCTCGGCCATCGAGGCCATCGTGCTGGCAGTCCCCATCGTGTTGCAGGTGCCTGAGGATCGGCTCATTGCCTGCTCTGCTTCAAGGAAATCTTCCTGGCTCATCTTGCCGGCCTTGATGTCTTCGGACATCTGCCACAGCGCGGTGCCCGACCCGACCCGTTCACCGCGGAACCAGCCGTTCAGCATTGGCCCGCCCGTGACGACAATGGACGGGATATCGGTCGAGGCGGCACCCATCATCAAGCTGGGCGTTGTCTTGTCACAGCCAACCAGCAGCACCGCGCCATCGATGGGCTGGGCGCGCATCACTTCCTCGACCGCCATGGCGGCAAGGTTTCGATACATCATCGCGGTAGGGCGGAACGTGTTTTCGGATGCAGAAAATACCGGCACTTCCAACGGAAAACCGCCTGCTTCCCAGACGCCTGCCTTCACCTTTTCGGCCAATTCGCGCAGATGGCCGTTGCACGGTGTCATATCCGACCAGGTATTCAGGATAGCGATTACCGGGCGACCATCGAACAGATCGTGCGGATAGCCCTGATTTTTCAGCCAACCACGGTGGTAGATATTGTCACGGCTATTGCCGCCGTACCATTCCTGAGAACGTAATTCGCGGGGCCATTTTGCGGGTTTGAACGTCATGATATCTCCTATAGCACCACTACGGCGACGCGTTTGTCCTGTAAGCTTGTCGCCAGCTGCAAGGTGTTGCGCAAAGGCAGTCCAAACGTCGGGGCGCTGATTTCATACACGTCTCCCGACTGGCAGACCACCCCTTGGGCAAAGGACAAGGTAGCGGTGCCAAACATATGCACATGCACATCGCCGGGTTGGCAGAAGATGTCATATTTAAAGTGATGATGTTCCAAATTGGCGATGGTGTGGGACATATTCGCTTCGCCCGACACGAAGGGCGCGTCAAAGACAGGTTGCCCACCACGCACGATCCGGCTGCGACCTTGCACGTCTTGCGGCAGATCACCGACCAGCATTTCCGGACCCACCGCACAGGCACGCAGTTTGGAATGGGCCAGATAAAGGTAATTCTGCTTTTCCATCACATGATCGGAAAATTCATTCGCCAGCGCAAAACCGGCGCGGAACGGCGTGCCATCGGGTCCAATGATGTAAAGCCCCGCGATTTCGGGTTCTTCACCCGCGTCGTCGGCAAAACCGGGCGCTTGCAAGGTAGCGCCGGGGGCGACTAGCGCGTGACCTGTCCCTTTGTAAAACCATTCCGGCTGGACACCGACGGTTTCACCTGCGGGTTTGCCACCTTCGACACCCCAGCGGAACATCTTCATAGAATCCGTTTCTGCCTTGTCCGCCTTTTCATGCATGGCGGCGCGGGTGGATGCGCTGCCCAAATGGGTCAGACCGGTGCCGGTCAGATGGGTATGCGCGGGATCGGGGTGAAACAATGGCGGCAGCATCTGGCCTGCGTCATGAAGCGCCGCCAGATCGACGGCATTGCCCAGACCTAACTGACCGATCCGGTCACGCAGCCCGATACCGCGCGTGGCACAATCCATGGTGAGGTCATAGATCGACATCTCGGTCGCGACCAGATGCGCATGGGTGCCGTCGCGGGCGACGATCTGAATGCCGCCATCCGGTTTGCGATATTGCGAAAGCAGCATGATCTTATCCTTGTTTCTTGTTCATGACGTCAAAAATCACGGCAGCGAGAAGCACCAATCCCTTGATACATTGCTGCCAGTCGATACCGATCCCGAGGATCGACATGCCGTTATTCATCACCCCCATGATGAAGGCGCCGATGACAGCACCCACGATGGTGCCGACACCGCCGGCCATGGACGCCCCGCCGATAAAGACGGCCGCGATCACGTCGAGTTCAAATCCGGCACCCGCCTTGGGCGTCGCGGTGTTCAGCCGTGCGGCAAAGACCAGTCCGGCAAGGGCTGCAAGGACACCCATATTGGCGAAGGTCAGGAAAGTCAGCCGCCGGCTGTTGATCCCCGACAGGGACGCCGCCTTTTCATTGCCGCCGATTGCATAGATACGGCGACCGATCGTGGTGCGGCTGGTGACAAAGGAATAGACCGCGATCAGCAGCGCCATGACAATGAACACATTCGGCAGACCACGGAAATCGGCCATCAGAAAGCTCATATAGATCAGGGCGACAAAGATCAGTCCGTTCTTGGCGGCAAAGAACACGAAAGGTTCTTCGATGCTGCCGGTTTTTCCAGCCTCGTTGCGGCTGCGGATTGCCAGAACGAGGATCGTGGTCGCAACCAGCACCCCGATCAGCAAGGAGAACAGGTTCAGGTTTTCGCCGCCCAGCAGATCCGGAATGAAGCCCGAGGCGATTAGCTGGAATTGCGCAGGAAACGGGCCGACAGATTGTCCTGCCAGCAGCCATAATGTCAGGCCCTTGAACACCAGCATCCCTGCAAGCGTGACGATAAAGGACGGAATGCGAAAATAAGCAACCCAGAACCCCTGTGCCGCGCCGATCAGGCCGCCCGCCACAAGGCACAGGAAGGCGGCCACCAGATAGGGAATGCCAAATTGCACGATCATCACGGCAGCCAATGCGCCGATAAACCCCATGACAGACCCGACGGAGAGGTCGATATGCCCTGCCACGATCACCAGCAACATGCCGACGGCCATGATGATAATATAGCTGTTCTGCAGGATGAGGTTGGTCAGATTCACGGGGCGCAGCAGGATTCCGCCAGTTGCCACTTGGAAAAAGGCCATGATCGCGATCAACGCAAACAGAATGCCATATTCACGCATATGCGCGCGCAGAAAGCTGAGCGTGGATTTCACCTGCACATGCGGCACGCTCGCCTTGTCAGGGTTGGTGGTGGTCTGGGTCATTTGCGATCCCCCGATCTGATGATGGTAGCCATGATTTTTTCCTGCGAAGCTTCTGCTGTCGGCATTTCGCCGACAAACGCGCCTTCGTTCATGACGTAAATACGGTCCGTCACGCCCAGCAATTCAGGCATTTCAGACGAGATAACGATGACCGCCTTACCGGCTGCGGCCAGTTCGCGGATCACGGTGTAGATTTCATATTTGGCGCCCACGTCGATCCCGCGGGTCGGTTCGTCCAGGATCAGAACGTCAGGATCGGCGAACAGCCATTTCGACAGCACGACCTTTTGCTGGTTGCCGCCGGACAGGTTGATCGTCTCCTGCTCGATCGAGCTTGATTTCACGTTCAGCCGGGTGCGGTATTGGTTGGCGACGGCCGCCTCTTTTTCACGGTCGATGACGATGCCGTTGGCAACCCCGCTCAACCGGGCAAGCGGGACATTGCGCCGGATCGTCTGATCAAGCACCAGACCATAGGTCTTGCGATCCTCTGTCGCATAGGCCAGCCCTGCATTGATGGCGCGGCGCACCGTGGACAAGTCCACGTCGCGTCCGGCAATCTGCACCGACCCGGTGATGTTGCGGCCATAGCTGCGCCCGAACAACGACATGGCAAGCTCAGTGCGACCCGCACCCATCAGTCCGGCGATACCCAGCACCTCACCCTTTTTGACGTGGAAGGACACGTTTTTCACGACTTGCCGGTCATTCTGCAGCGGGTGCATGACACCCCAGTCTCGCACCTGCATAGCGATCTCCGGGGTAGAGGTATCGACGCGCGGAGGATAACGGTCGTCCATCGACCGGCCCACCATATCGCGGATGATCTTTTCTTCGCTGATGCCCTGTGAACAATCCAGCCGCGACACGGCAGCACCGTCCCGAATGACTGTGATCGTATCGGCGACTTTGCTGATTTCGTTCAGCTTATGGGTGATCAAGATCGAGGTGACGCCCTGGCGTTTGAATTCCAGAAGCAGTTCCAGCAGTTTCGCGCTGTCATTTTCGTTCAGCGAAGACGTGGGTTCGTCAAGGATCAGCAAACGCACATCCTTGGACAAGGCCTTGGCGATTTCGATCAATTGCTGTTTGCCCAGGCCCAGCGTGCCCACTGGCGTGTCTGGGTGTTCTCTCAGCCCCACCCGAGCCAGCAATTTCGCGGCGCCTTCCCGTGTGGCGCGCCAGTCCAACACACCGCGTGTCGCGCGTTCATTGCCCAGATAGATATTTTCCGCCACCGACAAAAGCGGCACCAGCGCCAGTTCTTGATGGATGATGATGATGCCCTTCGCCTCGCTATCGCGGATGCCGCCGAACGTCTGCACCTGTCCGTCATAGACGATGTCGCCACTGTAACTACCGTGCGGGTAAACGCCGGAAAGCACTTTCATCAAGGTGGATTTGCCTGCGCCGTTTTCGCCGACAAGCGCGTGAATTTCGCCTTCTTCAACTGAAAGGCTGACCTGATCCAGCGCTTTTACACCCGGAAATTCCTTGGTGATCGCGCGCATTTCAAGAAGTATCGCCATGGTAATCCGCCCTTCCCCAGACGTGATCTGTCGGGCGGCAGGGCAAAGCCCGCCGCCCCTTGGTCACGCGGATTATTCGATCTGGTCGCGGGTGTAGTATCCGCTGTCAACCAGCACGGATTCCCAATTGTCCTGGGTCACTGCCACAGGTTCGAGCAGGTAGGACGGCACCACTTTGACGCCGTTGTCATAGGTTTCGGTGTCGTTGATTTCAGGTTCGGCATCGTTCAGCAGCGCCTCGACCATGCCAACGGTCACGCGGGCGAGTTCACGGGTATCCTTGAAGATCGTGGAATATTGTTCACCCGAAATGATTGCCTTGACAGATTGCACCTCGGCATCCTGACCTGACACGATCGGCATTTCCAGATTGCCGGACCCATAGCCCACACCTTTGAGAGACGACAGAATCCCGATGGACAAACCGTCATAGGGCGACAGGACGCCGTGCACATTTGCATCGGTGTAATTGGCGGACAACAGGTTATCCATCCGCGCCTGTGCGACAGATCCGTCCCAACGCAAGGTGCCGACCTCGGACATGCCCATCTGGCCGGACTTGATCACGACATCGCCCGCGTCGATCAACGGTTGCAGCACGCTCATCGCGCCATCGTAAAAGAAATAGGCGTTGTTGTCGTCCGGGCTGCCGCCAAACAATTCGACGTTCCAAGGCTTGCCATCGGGAAAGCGTGCGTTCAGTCCGTCCACCAGGGTGGTCGCCTGCTGCACACCGACCTTGAAGTTGTCAAACGTCGCATAATAGCTGACATCGCCGCTTTCCCGGATCAGCCGGTCATAGGCCACCACATCGACATCTGCAGCAGCGGCGTTGGCCAGCACATTCGACAATGTCGTGCCGTCGATCGCCGCAATCACCAAGACATCCACGCCTTTGGTGACCATGTTTTCGATCTGGGCCAGCTGATTTGGAATGTCGTCATCGGCATATTGCAGATCGACGGTATAGCCCGCAGCCTCGAACTGTTCGACCATGTTGTCGCCGTCGGCGATCCAACGGGCCGATGATTTCGTCGGCATCGAAATACCGACAAAGCCAGCGTCCTGCGCGATGGTCTGCGTTGCCAGCGCACCGGCGCTGAATGCGACCAGCGCGGTCGTGGTCAGCATGGATTTCAGAATCTTCATCTCGTCCTCCCTTGTGCGACAGCCCGTCAGTCTCCCCCCAGACATATCGCGCGGTTGTGTTAAGCAGGACGTGACACGCTGCCAAAACCCCTGCCGGCGCGAAACTGCCGCGACAGGGTATGACAATCAAATGCAAATTCGGCTTTCGGATATGCGTATTTCGATATACCTAGGTTCCTACCGCGATGAAAGCGAAGCCGGTGAACAAACAACAGCCATTCGACGCCTCAGCCTCTGCGATGATCCAGCGGGGATTACGCCTGCCACAGCTACGCCTCTTGATCGCAGTGGCTGACATTGGCCAGATTTCCGGTGCCGCCTCTCATGTCGGGATGACGCAACCCGCCGCCTCGCGGATGCTGACGGAACTGGAACGCGCCACGGGGGCGGTTCTTTACGAACGGCATCCGCGCGGTGTGGCGTTGACAGATGCGGGCCATCTTCTGGCCAAACGTGCGCGCACCGCGCTCAATGATCTGGAAACCGCGTTTGACGAAATGCATATGCTCGCGCAGGGCGCAGGCGGGCTGGTGCGGATCGGCACGGTGACCGGGCCGGGACTTGAACTAGTGTTGCCGCTGATCCGTGACATGCGCGTGACTTACCCCGAGATTGCCTTTGAGGTGACGGTCGATACCTCTGACGTTCTGGCTGACGCTCTGTTTGCTAGGCGCATCGATTTTTATATCGGACGCGTGCTGTCCAATGTCAGCCCGCGCGACGTGACCACCACGACCATCGGCATTGAACCTGTCGCACTTATCGTTCGCAGCAACCATCCGCTGATGCGCCGCGCAGTGCTCACGCTCGCTGATACGCTCGCCTTCGACTGGGTGATGCAGGCCCCCGGCGGGTTGCTGCGCCTCGCAGTCGAGGCTTATTTGATTAAGCACGGCCATTCTGCCCCGCCAAGCACATTGAGCACATCATCGCTGTTGCTAACGCTGGGCATGATTTCCGATACCGACGCTGTGGCTCCTGTCGCGCGATCCGTTGCCGATATTCTGGTGGCGCCTCAGGGGATGAACAGCGCCATCAGCGTCCTAAACGTCGCCCATGACATGTGCGTTGCACCCTATGCGCTGATCTGTCGCCGCGCGGCTGAGAACACACCCGTCGTGGCCCGAGTGCTGAGATTGTTGGAGCACCGGATCGGGACGCGCCTTGCCGAAGATAATTTCACGAGCGAGACGGGATAAATCGAGGGTGGTCAATCACTACATACGAGTTGGCAACCGACTGTCATGCCAATTCCAGCATCGCGTGACAGAATCCGCGCAGCAGCGGGCGGTCATGGCTGACCAGAACAATCGCCGCCCCCTGTGCCGCAAGCCGCGCCAGCCCGTTCAACGCCGCCGCTTTTTGCCGCGGGTCCAGCGCGCTGGTCGGTTCGTCTGCCAGCACGAGCGCGGGACGGGCAAGGCTGGCACGCGCCAGCACGACCCGTTGACATTGCCCCGTCGACAACTGGCCCGGCAATCCATCCGGACTGACATGACCCAGTCCGAAAGCACGCAAAGCCTGCACCGCCGCCTGCCTGCGCTGAGCGAATGGCATCCTGTTTGCGCCGACCGTCAGCGGCTCTGCAACGATACGGGCCAAGGCCCAATGCGGGTTCATGCTCGTGAGCGCATCCTGAAACAGCGGCAATACCTGACCCCTGTCATGGCAGTTGCCGAAACGCCGGATCACGCCGCCGGCTGGCGCGATATGTCCGGCCAACGCGGAAAGCAATGTGCTTTTGCCCCCACCAGACGGGCCCGCCACGCCCAGCACCTCGCCAGCGCGCAAACGGAAACTGATATCGCTCACTACCCGCTTGCCGCCGCGCTCCAGCGTCAGATTTTCTACGTCGAGTACCGGTTCGGTCGCCGGCTCGAGTGGGCGGCGCGTCGCGCTGAATGCCGCGAAGTCGCGCAATGCGGCCGTTGCCTTGCCTTGTGCTAGCGCGGCCCCAGTCGTGGCTGCGGTAATCCGTCCGTTTTCAATCAGCAGCACCCTGTCAGCGATGCCCTCCACCAGCGGCAGATCATGGCTGACGATCAGCACACCGGGCGCCCCCATGCGCAGGCAGCTCATAACGTTACGCGCCCTGTCAGCATCGACGGCAGAAGTCGGTTCATCCGCTACAAGAACGGGCGGCTTCAGCGCCACTGCGGCAGCAATATTTGCGCGCTGCAGCATCCCGCCAGACCATTCATGCGGATAACGGTCAAGCATCTCGTCGGGCAGGCCCAAGGCCCTGCACAAATCCGTGACGCGTGCCGGATCAGGGGTCAGCCCGTGGGCGCGCCAACTCTCGGCGATATGCGCGCGCACGGTGCGCAGCGGCGCACAGGCGTCAAACGGGTTCTGCGCGACAAAGCCAATCTCCCGTCCCAGCCGTTTGCGCAAGGCCGTCAGGTCGGCCAAAGCAACACTGCCTTCGGGCGTCGTCAAAGTACCTACGATCTGTGCCGAAGGCGGCAAGAGCCCAAGGATGGCCCGCAGGATCGTGGTCTTGCCGCAACCTGACAACCCGACCAGCGCCAATGTCTCGCCTTTGGCAAGGGTGAAGCTGACATCATGCACTACCACCGATGCACCATAGCTGACGCGTAATCCTTGGACGCACAAAACTGGCGCGGTCATGATCGCGTTTCCGCGGTAGCAAGGTCGCGCAACGCCTCACCCAACAGGTTGGAAGCAACGACAGACGCAAAGATGCAGCCCGCAGGTGCCAACAGCAACCAGGGCGCAATGGTGAAATAGAACCGCGATTCAGCGAGCATCGCCCCCCATTCGGCATGCGGCACCTGCACCCCCAGGCCAAGGAATGAAAACGCGGAAATCGTGGCGATCTGACCGCCCAGACCCAGCGTGGCCAGAACGAGCAATGGCCGGAAAACCACGGGCAATACGTGATGCAGTACTACCCGCCATTCCGGCACCCCAAGATGCCTTGCGACTTTGGCCGCAGGACTGCGCACCGCGTCAAAGGCACAGGCGCGCGCGATCCGTGCCTTGTAGGCCCAGTCGGCAGCCGCCAGCGCGATCAGCAGGTTAATGTAACCCGGCCCCAGCAAAC
The DNA here is from genome assembly GCF_046292185.1 of Yoonia sp. Classification (GTDB taxonomy): domain Bacteria; phylum Pseudomonadota; class Alphaproteobacteria; order Rhodobacterales; family Rhodobacteraceae; genus Yoonia. The sequence goes on along the minus strand of NZ_JBKBQY010000038.1, from coordinate 8,473 downwards.
CCAGCACCGCAAACGCGACGATGAGCCCAGGCAAGGCCATGACCACGTCAACGACGCGCATCAGTGCGGCATCAAGCCAGCGGGCCGAAAGGGCGGCAAGCGTGCCGATGGTCAACCCCACCAGCGTCACCGTGAAGGCGACGATCAGTGCCCCGCCCAGCGACCGACGCGCACCGTCCAACAGCCGCGAAAGCTGGTCCCGCCCGGTTGCGTCTGTTCCCAGCAGATGCGCCGGACCCGGCGACAGCAAGGCCGCGCCGTAGTCCGGCAGATTGGGCGGATGCGGCGCGATCATCGGACCAGCCAACGCAAGTCCGGTGATCAGCAGCGCCAGGCCCAGTCCCCAGCGCCCGCTCCGGTGACGCAGCACGGCGGCGCTCATCGCCGGGGCTCTTGCGGGCTGCGCAGACGTGGGTCGAGCGCGATCGCCAGCGTATCTACAAGCAGGCTCGCACCCACATAGGTCAGCACTGCAATCAGAACGAACGCCTGAATGACCGGCACATCGCGGACCGACAGGGCCTGCAGGACATGTTGGCCCACCCCGGGCCATGTAAAAATGCTTTCCAGCACCGGTGCACCACCGATCAATCCGCCAAGGCTGACGCCCACAGCTGTCAGCCACGGCAACACCGCAGGCGGCAGCGCATAGACAACCAGCACGCGGCTGGGTTTGGCCCCACGCGCGCGCGCAACATCGGCAGGACCCCGCCCCAGATGATCGATCAGCCCGGCGCGAAGCAATTGTGTCCACCCTGCCGCGCGATCAATTCCCAGCACAGCCGCCGCAAGGATCAGCGTCACGCCGGCACCGCCGGACAGGACCCGCCCCAGCCCAAAACCGACCACGACGAATTGCAGCAAGAGCAGCGCCAGAACGAAGGACGGCATCGCCGCAAGGATGCGGGTATAGGCCAGAACCAACCTGTCCGGCCAGCGCCCCAGCCATTGCACCGCCACCAAGGCGAGCGCCAGCGACCAGATCACGGAAATCACAAAAGACAGACCGACCAGTTGCAAGGTGGCAGGCAAGCGGCGGAAAATCCCGTGCATGACGGGCTCGCCCGTCCGCCATGAAAGGCCAAAGTCACCCTGCAACACCCCCGCCACCCAGTGCAGGTATCGCTGCCACAGCGGCAGATCGAGGCCAAAGCGGTCGCGCAGCAGGGTGATCATCTCGGGCGTGGGTTCTTCGATACGGCGGGCAGCAAGGATCATATCAACCGGATCGCCCGGGGCGAGCGGCAGCATGAGCCAGACCAGAAGGCTGGCCCCGAAAGCTGCAGCCAGCCCTTGGGCAAGCCGCCCGCCAAAAGAGCGCCCGAAACCCGCTGCTCTGCTGGCCCGCGCGGACATCACTCGCATGCAGCGGTTTGCCATGATACGTGATAAAGCGAAAAGCCGGGCTGATAGCAGGCGTAGCGGTCATTCGTGATCACCCGCCCCATATGAATGTTGAAGGAGAACACATAGGGGTCCTCGTCCCAAAGGATTATCTGGATTTCATACAGAATCTCTGTCCGACGGCGCGCCTCCACCTCTGACGCCAATTTCGTGATCAGCGCATTCACCATCTCGTTGTCATAGCCGCCGTAGTTGCGTCGCCCACCGGGCAGAAGATAGGTGTCGAGAAAATTCTGCACGCGCCCCCAGCCTGCTGCACCGGTCGATACCATCGCGATGTCCCATCGGTTGGAAGGGTCGAGCAGCGCATCGTTGATCCCGTCATAGCTGACGATTTCAGCCGCAATTCCGACACGGGCAAGCTGCGCCTGCACGGCGGCGGACAAAGGGGCCAGATCAGGTTGCTGCGGATAGATCGCCAGCACGAGCGACAGGCGCTGCCCATCTTTTGCGCGTTGCCCGTCTGCGCCCACAACCCAACCTGCAGCGTCGAGCAGGTCCGCCACCTTGGTCAGATCAGTGCCGTAGTTTTCCAACGCAAATGGTAGATTCGGAGCGTAAAGCGATGTCGCCTGCGCCAGACTGCCACGGAACACATCCTCGGCAATCTCGCGGTAATCGACGGCGCGAATTACGGCTTTTCGCACTTCAGTATCCATCAGCGGGCCGCTTTGCAGGTTCATATAGCCGGTAAACCCGCCTGTCGACAAAGCACCAATATTGAAATGCACGCCCGGTGTCGCATCTACTGCGGGCCGCGCGGCCAGCGGCGGGTAAAGAGCGATATCTGCCTCATTGTTCTGCACCGCCAATATCCGAGCATTCGGGTCAGGGACAAAGCTGACGCTGACCCCTGGCATCGCGGGCGTGCCTTGCCAATAGCCGGGGTAGGCGACTGCCCGCAGCCGCGCGTCATCCAAAGCGGTGACCGCATAGGGGCCAGTATAGATTCCCGCGCCGATAAGCTGCGCCCAATCATCACCTACCTCGTTCACGGCGGCAGCATCAAGGATCAGGAAAACCGATTCATCCGCCAGCACACCGGGCAGTTCCGGCCAGGGGGCGGCGGTCGTCACGGTGATTTCAAGCGGGCCGGTGATGGTGAAACGCGTATCTTCCGGCACAGAGCCTTGGGCAGAAGGCCCCTGGTTCAAGGCTGCATTGATGGCTTCCAGCACTGCCTCGGCGTCGACGGTTTTGCCGTTCTGAAAGGTCAGACCCTGACGCAGGGACAAGACCCAGCGGGTCGGTTCAGGGTTGTCGAGACTTTCCAAAAGCCATGGGTGATGTTGCCCATCCTCGCGGAATTGCATTAAAAGCTCGGCCTGACCGAATTCCTGCATCCAATAGCCATCCTCCCAAGGGTTCATGCTGTCGATGGAAAACGATGTGACGATGCGCAAGGGCGCGGGGTCTTCCTGCGCGGGCAAAGCCAGCGGTGCGACGAGTGCCGCAAAACAGGTCATGCCAGCGAGCAGATTGCGGCGATTGGGGGTGAAGATCATGAAAGACTCCTGTCAATATGGGAAAAGGAAAGTGCGCGGCGGCTGCCCGGACGTTCGGTCAGCCGCAGATCGGGGGCGTCCCCCCCAGCGACAAGAACGTCGGTCACGATCCGGTCAAGGGCCACCTCATCGGGAACGTGAAACCACGCACCCTGCGGATAGACCGCAATCATGGGGCCTTGGTTGCAGGGGAACAAACACCCCGTCGTGGTGGTCAGACAGCGATCTGTCAGTCCGGCCGCAGATAGCCGCGCCTTGAGCATGGTCTGCAACGTACCTGCGCCGCGAAAGGCGCAGCGCGGGCCAGCGCAGATAAAGATATGCAGATCAAAATCCGGAAGGAATTGCCAACCGGCCTTGCCAAGGCTTGGTCGGACCGAAGCGGCGTCCTGCATATCTGCAGCAAGCGCCTGCGTCACCAGTGCTTGCGCCATTGCATCAGGATCGGATGGGTCAGCAAGCGAAAGCCGGATATCCTCTGCCACCGTCAGATGTGCCACCACACCGGGCAACCAAGCGCGGATATTCGCCGCCATTGGAAAGCCGATGGGCTGCACCCGGACATGGCGCGCACCGCTTTCGCGGGCTTTCTGCACCGCTTTGGGCAAGGACAGGCCACTGCCCTCCAGTCGGATCGCGGTGACGGGCCCGCCGAACTGCGCCTTCCCCGCGCGCAGAACAGCCCCCAGCAGCGCGGTTTCATCGCGTGGGGACAGACTGGGCTGTGACAGGCACAGGATCAGGTGATCGGGGTTTTCCAAGTAACAGCCTTTGCATCATGCCGGGGCATGGGCAGGGCAGGACGGAACGTTGTCGCACAAAAGCTGGCGCAGGCGTCTTCATCATGTTTCCTTTCCAGACACCCCGTCCGGTTTTGGTTGCAGTCTTGATGGCAGGTCTCCTGACTTGCGGGTCATTGCCTGCCTGCGCCTTCCCACCCCGACGGGGCAGTGGCATATGCAGGTCGGCTCGCCGCTCACAGTTGCGGGGGCAGTCGCGGATTTGGTGGCTGTTGCCTACACCTCACCGCGTTCCCTTTTCATCCGAGCGCGTCTTTCGGGCGCCCGGAACCATCATCGTCTTGATTGCGCAGATCGCTGCAGGGGTCAATCTGCAATCGGTAGTTCAGTGATCAACACCCGATCCGCCCACGGCGACAATCGTGTAGGGTACACCGTCGATCGGGATCGTGCGATCCTCTTGCAAGGTTGTGGTGGAAACCAACCGTACCAGCCCGTGCAGCGGATCGGTGATCGCGATATGATCCCCTGCCACCGCGAGCCTCGGGCGTGGGTCGCGCCAATGGCCGTCCATGGAATAGGGTTCCGTCACTGTCACGCTTTGTGTGATCTCGCCGGTCAGAACGTTCAGCACATGCAATTGCCCGTCCTCGGTCAGGATATAGCCATTGCGCGCAATCGCAGGGTCAAGCGCGAAATCCACCCGCCGGGTCGGCAGGTCCACCTTGCGGAAAGGTTCCTCGCTTCCCGGCTCGATGATCACCACCGCGTCACTGCCAAAATTGCCAAGGAAGAATTGCAAGGCTACCCCGCCCTTCAGGGTCGAGACGTTACCTTCACCCAGATGATCCGTCGCCAGATGGGTCAGGACCGGGGCTGCACCACCCTCACCCGGTGTGGCAAGCACAATCCCGTCGTGGCAGCCAAAGGCAAAAACACGCGCCGATTGCGCCTGCCCATGCACGCCGGGGCACGAAATGGTCTCGCCGATCTGTGCGCCGCTCCGGTCGATTACCTGCAATCCGACGCGTGGCAATTCGGGGTCTTCATGGGGCACAGAGACGACCAGATAATCACCCATCGGCGCGGCCAATCCGTGATGTGGAGCACCAGCGGCAATTACCTGTGGCGCGAACTCTGCACCGCGCAGCGCGCTTTCGCCGAACAGAGTGATATCACCACTTCCATCATCGAAAACGGCAATCGTGCCCGACCCTTCAACGACATGGGCGGGCTTGGTGCCGAAGATGGTGGATTGCAGCAGGACGGGGTCGCTGAGTTTCATGTCCGCGTGATCGCCGTGATCCTCGAACGCGACACCGGTGTCGATGATGGCGACTTTACCCGCGTCACCCTGTACCGCGAACACAGTTTCGCCGCTGGCGCTGACGGTCAGGGCGGGGGTCATGTCGATGGCGAATTCGGCGTGGGCCTCTGGCTCATCCAAAGTGATCATGCGCACGACGCCATCCGCGTGATCACCGATGAAAAGGCGGTAATGCGTCGCGGTTGCGTCATGGGCCAGGGCGGGGCCAGAGACCAAGGCGGCAACCGCGACACAGGCATGAAGCCTTGTGATGAATGCTAAATTATGTGTCATGTTTCTCTCTGATGTTGATTGGACTAAACTGTTATATTATAACAAACTAAGTTACCAGAGAAAATCAGATCAAACCCGCAGCGGCTAGTCGCCGATCTCGGTCGCGAGCCGGGTCTGCAGCAATTCCTCCTCGACCAGCAGGTAGATTTCTTCGGGCGGCGTATTCAGCGAATAGACCATCAGGCCGGGGTCGATGCCCATCTCGATCAGGTATTCCATGGTCGCGCCCTGCCCGTGCTGAATCCCCTCGACGGCCAGAAAAACCGGCAAATAGCCGGGTGTGTCATAGTAATGCTGGTGCATCCCCACGGCGGCATCGCTCGCGACAATCCGCGCAACGCCGGCCGCAAGAATATAGGGGCAGGCAGACAGACAGATCATCCCCGGCAGCATCACGGTATCCGCACCGGTTGCGCGCACGTGCCGCCCGATGGCCAAAGCCTCGGTCACGGCACCGCCGGGGCTGTTCAGTGCGATGACTTCGGGCGGTGCAGACTGTGCATCCAGATGCGCGGCAAAACGCTCGGCGTCACCAAGCTCAATCGGGCCATTGATCAGCAACACCTGCCCGACCCCATCCGCATCCACAGTCTGAAAGGCCAAGCGGGACGGCATGTTGTCAGGCATGTCAAAGGCGGGCTGACCGGGTCTCGGGCTGAAATCAGGGCGGGGCTGGGCCGGGTCATAGCGGCGCACCTGATCGCCCGGCGTGACCGGACCAGATGGCAAATCGCGCTGATCACCAAAGCGCGGCAGCCAACGGGTATCCATATCCGCGATCACCAGAAAAACCGCGAGCACCGCCTGCCCGATCATGACCCACTTCAGCCCTTGCCCTATTGTCATGGCCCTGCCGAACACGAAGACCTACTCCGCCGCTTTCAGCTTGGCGCTGACATCCTCGTCACGGGCAAGGCTACGGCGCAAGATTTCTGCGTCGGCGGCACCCATGGAAGCCTCTACATCCTTCATCGCGTTGAGCGCCGCCTTGAGTTCAGAGAGGGTCAGCGTATCCTCAATGCTAAGCCCGTCGCGGCCATTGCGGATCGCGGCCTGCGTGATCGCCAGCACAAAGACCAGAATGCCGGGCAGCAGGTCAATTGCGATGGCCCCGGCCCAAGATGGCACAAAGTTACCGGCATATCTGATAACCGCATCGGCGCTGGAAATAGGATTATACGCGGTTTCCTGCGGTGGGGCGATGGCCAGCACCTCATCCGCTGCGCGTCGCAGGGACATGCTGCGCTGGTCGAGCGCGTTCAGCACCGAGCCGATGGTCGAGCTTTGGGCCTGCCGCACGTCAGCGCTGCGCCCGTCGAGTTCCGGCAACACGACAGAGGCGGGCAAATCCTCTGCCGCGCGCGCAACGAGCGGGGCGACGGAATACTGATTCAGGCTGGCGATCACACCGGCCAAACGCACGCTTTCTTCCGAAAACGACACAGAGCGCTGATCGACCGGACCGGGCGCCACCGTCAGCGCGCGCATCCTGCCAAGCACGGCATTGCCTTCGGCAAAGGCCGCCTCGATCAAGGGTTGTTCCTGCGCGATCTGATCTTCGAGGTTGCGCAATTCTTCGGTTTTCTGGGTCAGGACGCGGAAAACAGCCCCTTCACCTGCGGTGCCGGATAATTCGCCGGACCGTTCCTGATCTGCCAAAGCCTCGAAAGCGTCACGGGCTCGACGGACTTCACGGCCCAGCGCCTGCCCTGACAAGGCGATCTGATGCGATTGTTCCAAGGCAGCCTGATAGTCCCGGACGGTATTTTCCAGATGCTGTTCCACCGCCGCCGATCCGGCCAGCGCCGCCGCGTTCAGCCAGCTTGACATCGCGATGATGGCCAGCGATCCGACAATGGTCGATACGGTCAGCCCGACGAACCCCGCGGCACTGCGCATCGCAGGCAGCAGGCGTAACATGTAGCTCCAGAACACGAAGATTCCAACCGAAACCGCCACCGAATAGGCGACCGCTGCGAAAAACGACATCGCGCCAGTATCTTCGAGCAGGGACGACACACCCAGATAGGTGTAGATCCCCGAGGCAATCGCCAGTACGCCAAGCGCTGCAGGGGTGAAGGTGTCAAGCCAGACAAGATGGCCTTCCAGCTCTTTCGCCGTGCGCATCCCCCTGGCTTCGCTGGCTGTCAATTTGCGTGATTGTTCACTCATCCCGTCACCCGATGCTTGCGCACTGGATCAAGCAATGCGCACGGCCAAGACCCCAACAGCCTGCCAATCCGCAACAGCCTTGCCCGAATTGGCGGATTGAGCAAAGGCCTATTCATCTGTGTTAACGCATGAGTGACTTTTAAGGGCACGCAAGCGAAAGGAAATCCCATGGCCGGATCACCCGGCCATGGGACCGTACCTGCCTTAGAACGGGCTGTCGGGGTAAAAGAAGTTCTCTGCGTTGTCCTGTGTGACCAGAACCGAGCCGATGATGAATTCACCCGATACCGGGGTCTGTGAAACCATACCGAGCGCTGTGACCTCAATCGCGGTGGCGATCATCGACGGCGGATATGTCACGTTGGCCGGGATCATCGTATCGCCGTCCATCACCCGCTGGATCATTTCCTTCATCCCAGCACCGCCAAGCACGAATTGCACGTCATCACGCCCTGCGGCCTCGATCGCCGCCAGAACGCCGATAGCCATGTCATCATCCGAGGCCCAGACCGCATCAATCTGTGGATGACGCGACAGGAAATCCTGCATCACTTCAAAGGACGTATCACGGTTCCAGTTGCCATGTTCCATCCCCAGAACGTTGATGCCTGACCCTTCGATGGCTTCCTCAAAACCGGCGACCCGTTCATTGTCGATGGTGGTCGGAATGCCGCGCAATACGACGATATCGCCGCCGTCCGGCATCTGTGATGCCATATACTCGCCAGAAACACGCCCGAAACCGGGATTGTCACCGGCGACATACAGATCCTCGATCCCGTCCACCGAAAGGCCGCGGTCCACGACGGTCACCCAGACGCCTGCGTCGGCCACGTTCTGAACGGGGCCGGTTAGCGGCTCAGATTCAAACGGCAGCACGACCAGAGCGCTGATGTTGCGGGTGGCCAGCATATCTTCGATATCGTTGACCTGGCGCGACGGATCAGATGCCGTGGCCAGCACGAAATCAAGCTCCGGATAGGTTTCTTCCAACCGGTCAATCGCGGCTTGGGCAAAGTAATTCATGCCGCCCGCCCAGCCGTGGGTTGCCG
>NZ_JBKBQY010000037.1:0-29667 GCF_046292185.1 Yoonia sp. | reverse complement strand
CCGCGACGACGCCATTCAACACTGGGCTGGAAAAGCCCTGTCGCCTTCGAACGGAAGGTGGCTTAAACGAGCACTTGGAGCGGCACAAATACGCGACAGGTCCACCACAGAAAATATGATGATAGCTATAATGAATTTATTGGCGATCGACAGTCCCAGATCAGTTCGCATCGATACATCAAGCTGCCGAGAAACCTTCGTGCGAAAGCCCTCATCGTCATGCCTCAACAACATATGCATATCCAATCATTCAATCAAGCGAACTGACATTTTCCATTCGCCGAAGTCATACAAATAGGTACAAAGAGAGCCATGAACGTCGTCCGATGTTGTGTTGCGATTGTGGCGGCTCACTATGTCAGCCACCATTGAAGGGCATATCAGTTGTTAGCGCAATCATGGCTGTTCAAAATATGTAGCGCACTGTAGCCTAGCAAATGACCCAATCAAATTGTACTTCGTTAAATTAATATAATAAAATAAACAGCTTGAGATTAGTTTTTTGGTGGAGTCAGGCGCCATCTAACCGCTCGAGCTGTAGAATCTGTGATGCGGTAATGATGTAGGCGGCATGGTTGGCTTGATGAATGACCGCTGTTCTATATGTGGCGCAAGCCCCTCGCACCCGCAGCGAACTCACACTTTCTGCCTGACCTGCATGAGCCTGCAGGCGCAGCAAGTTGTTAGACATGGGTCTGCTTTGGGCTGGGAGCGTTCATCTATGCTGGCGTCAGTTCACCCACGAGTGACTGCTTCGGTCGACGAAGTTTTCTGGCCTCGTAGCTTTAGCGAATGATCAGTTTCTGCCCGTCGGTGACGACCTCTGCTGATCGACCAGACCGGCCCATTTTCACCATTCAAACCATTGCAGCTACGCTACGAACGCAGGCCGTTTACCTCACTGATCCTCCATCAAGAGTCGACTAACGTGGTTCACCAAGACTAATCCTGAGCTTGAAGCGTTTACATTTCAGCGATTGAAATGATGTCTTCTACAATAGCTTGGCATTGGAGATGGCAACGCCTGTCCCAGGAGAAGTCTCCCCGGCGTTCAGAAAAATTAAACCATGCGCTTCCAGCACTTCCTTAACTTTTCGTGCAGTCTCTGGCGAGACGAGTTGGGCATACTCGGCCGGGCCTTCAAGGCGTCGCAGCGTTACGATCGAAATTCTTGCTAATTTGCAAAGCTCTCGTTGATCGATACCCAGCATAGTTCGGCCGGCCTTGAGTTGTCGTTGAAAAGTCATGTGAATTTGCTCCATATCCCCAATGATAGCTTGCTATCATAACGTCCCTTTGATATAAAGTTATCATAAGCAAGAGGATACGAATAGATGAAAAACCTTTGTGTTAAATTGGCGAAATCAGGTGCCTTCTTGGTTGTATCCTTAGATACGATGCTTGTGCTGTCTGGGGCATATGAGTTCGCTGAACGTGTGGCAGACATCATTGGATAATCTGTGTGCTACAGGGTCCAGACCGAGTATATTTTCTTTTCCACTTGGGGTTCGGCTATGTCAGCGCGAGTGCAGTCATAGCTCGGGCAGCAACGGCTTGCGCGTGTCTCACTGTCCGCCGACTCCCCAAGATTTTAGCATTGTCCGTGCATTGGTAGGAACTGTAAGCGATGACCATAGTGATGATCGATTCAGTGGGCTGACGTTTATTCTCAGTGTCGTTTTGAGCAGCCACGCCGATCCGGTAGTCAGTAATAAGCCAACCTCTGTCCCCATTACTCGATAGTTGTGAAAACATTTTATAGAGTAAAGAAACGAATATGGGTAAATACAAAACTTCACAAAAGCGCTTCTAACTAGCGAAAAACCGTTTCATGGATCGGAAACGGCATGAACAGCTACAGCGTCAACCGGCCTTGCTCTGATCGGATTCTGCCAGAAATACGCAGCCTTGTCGGTGGCCATCTGTTAGAGGTGGCTGCCGATCCATTTGACATGCTTCAAGCCACCGACCTGATGATGCTGGATGCCCGTGACATTCGTGTTGCGGCCCGTGTTCGCCGCCCCGGCTATGGCAACCGCTATCCCAACGAATTCACCATCCGGTCACGCGTCCCATCAGGTGCAGAGACGGTGTTATCCAAGATAGTGAATGGGGCGGGCGACTGGCTGTTCTACGGCCACGCCAACGCCTCTCATACAGGTATGGAGGCTTGGTGCCTGATCGACCTTAAGGCGTTCCGTGCGGGGCTGATCCGGCAGGCCAATGGGCATTACATTCGGTGCGGCGACAAGGCCAACCACGATGGCACATGGTTCAAGTGGTTTGACATCCGGTCGTTTCCGCAAAATCCACCGTTGGTCATTGCCCACGGATAAATGCCATTACACGGTGGATTGGAGCGGCAAATTTTGCTGGAAGATCACAAATTTACACCCTAACAATAAAAAACCCTCAGCCGGAGCCGAGGGTGTGCTAGCGGCGTACCGCGTCGCGTTGATGACGGTGATATACCTTCGGCGGCGGTTAAAATCAAGTGGGGGAGTGGAAAAATTCGAGCAGGTTTGTACATTGACGGCTTCAATCTCTATCATGCCATTGATGATCTTGGGGAAAATTTCCTTAAATGGACTGACTACTGGCGGTTAGGTGAAACCATCATACCCAGCAAATCTGAAACGCTCGTAAAGGTGTGTTATTGCACCGCTTACTACCCTGATGAAAAGAAGAAGTGGCGACATCAAACCTTCTTAAATGCTCTAAAAATAAAAGGCGTTGACGTGCAGCTAGGGCACTATGTGCATGAGGATGCAAGCTGCCGAAACTGCGACAACAAATGGCAGAAGCCAACAGAAAAAGCTGGCGACATCAATGTTGCAATTCACCTCCTTAAAGATGCATTTACTGACGAGGTTGATCACTTTTACTTGCTATCACAGGACTCGGATCAATCAGCGACAGTCAAGCTCTTTTCTCAACAGTTCCCAAAAAAGAAGCTGACGACCGTTTCGCCGCCTGGACGAAATTTTTCTAGTCACATCATGAAGCATGCCGATTCAAAGATTAAGTTGACACGTGATCATATCGAACGCTGTGTTCTACCTGAGATACTGATCGGTCCACCCCCTGTGCGTAGGCCTCGGGAGTACGCACCACCAGATGGGTGGATACACCCAGACCTGAGGAAAAAATAAGTAGTCGCGTGGCACTCGACTATCACTGCCTTAGTGATGATGGCCTGCTAGCTGGCCTAAGTACATCTTCCAGAATCACCTTTTGTTCTGCATGTATCCTGCATGGTCCAACGCAGCACATCACAATTAAAAATCGACCAACAAGCCTTCCCTGTTGTCGTTCGGGTGCTGCTTCCTGAGCGTGGGATGATTTCCCTCGGCTTAGACAACAACCCTGATCAATGGCTGCTTGAAAATGTAGGTTCAGGCAACTTTGCCGTGACGCCGCATCATTCCCGCCGTGGCGATGGCGTTGCCGTCAACCTGCGATCAGTCGAGGATGCGTTTGCTTTCGTCCAGCGGTTCCCCATGTTGAAGCTATCTGATGAGACGATGATCATGGCCTATCCGTCGGCCTACAGTGAAGAAGCAGAGTGGGAGGCGGATCTGATGTGCAATCTCTACTCCATGACGAAGTCACAGGACGCACTACGCAACCTGTTCCCAAAACCGCCAATCGACCGGCTTGGAAACATTGAAGAGATGGCAGGCATCTATCCCGACTACCATGCCCCCATCATCCGTGAGGGCACGGAGGGCCGGGAAATGGTCGTGGGCCGCTGGGGCATGCCGTCTCCTGAATTCGCCCTACAGAACAAAAAGACGGATCGTGGCGTGACCAATGTGCGCAACACGAAGTCGCCTCACTGGCGTCGATGGCTTGGGCCTGAGAACCGTTGCTTGGTCCCGCTGACCAGCTTTGCAGAACCCGACGTGAAAGGTGGCATCCGTTCAAATGTCTGGTTTGCCATGACCGATGACCGGCCTGCATTCTTTGCGGGGATCTGGACGCGGTGGACCTCAGTGCGCAAGCTGAAGGATGGCGAGACCAAAGACGAGCTGTACGCCTTCCTGACGACCGATCCGAATGCCGAAGTGGCGAAGGTTCACCCAAAGGCTATGCCTGTGATCCTAACCGAACCGGACGACTGGGAGAAGTGGCTGACAGCGCCATGGACCGACGTTGCTGATCTGCAGAGGCCGCTGGCTGATGGCGCTCTCAGGCGCGTGGAAGCCTAGCCATTTTGCACTTGGGGTGGTTTCACGGGTGGATTGGGAAAGTCTGAAATCAAACTAGTGCATTGATTACAATCAATAAAAGCTTGTTTTATTGGTGCCCAGGAGAGGACTCGAACCTCCACATCGTTGCCAATACTAGCACCTGAAGCTAGCGCGTCTACCAATTCCGCCACCTGGGCAGGTGTGCTTGGCGGGGAATAAGGCTGCCCGCGCGCGGTGTCAACGGGATTCGATGCGAAATTTGCATGATCTTTCAATCGGCAGGATTGCGCCTTGTCTGACAGGGGGCGGGGCGGTAAACGGAGGCTGAACCTGAACAAAGGCAACCATATGTCAAAGCTCGTCACTATCTTCGGCGGATCCGGTTTTGTCGGTCGCTATATCGCCCGCCGCATGGCCCAGGAAGGTTGGCGCGTCCGCGTCGCTGTGCGCAATGTCAACCAGGCGACCTTCGTGCGCCCCTATGGCGCAGTCGGTCAGGTCGAACCGGTTTTCTGCAATATCCGCGACGACGCCAGTGTTGCTGCCGTGACTATGGGCGCAGAGGTTGTGATCAATTGCGTGGGTGTCCTTGCCGAGGTGCGCAAGAACACCTTTGCCGCCGTGCAGGCCGACGGTGCGACCCGCATCGCCCGGATCGCATCCGAGATGGGGGTGGCGCGGATGGTGCATATCTCGGCCATCGGTGCCGAACAGGCAGCGCCAAGCCAGTATGCCCGTACCAAGGCCGCAGGCGAGGCCGGTGTGCTTGCACATATGCCGGGTGCCGTGATCCTGCGCCCGTCGATTGTTTTTGGCCCCGAGGACCAGTTCTTCAACCGCTTTGCGGGCATGTCCCGCTTTGGCCCGATTCTGCCGGTCGTCGGTGCCGATACATTGTTCCAGCCGGTCTATGTCGATGATGTCGCTGCCGCTGCGGTCAAGGCCGCGCTGGGGCAGGCACCCGCGGGTATCTATGAATTGGGCGGGCCTGATGTGGCGACCTTCCGCGCCCTGATGCAACAAATGCTGGAAATCGTGCGCCGTCGCCGCTTGATTTTGAACATCCCATTCGGGATGGCAAGGGCGATGGCCATGGGCTTTGGCGTGGCAAGGGCCGTGTCGCTGGGGATCATCAAACCACCGTTGACCAAGGATCAGGTCGCAAATCTGGCCATTGATAATGTGGTCAGTGACGGGGCGAAAACCTTTGCCGATCTGGGCATTCACCCCACAGCGATGATGGCGGTCCTGCCGGATTATCTGTGGCGCTTTCGTCCGTCCGGGCAATATGACGCGATCAAGGAATCCGCGGGGAGCATGCGGCGCTGACCGGCGTCGCGCTGAATGTGATCAACTGTAAGCGATGAACAGCAACACCAGCCCCAATGCGATCCGATAGATCACATAGGGCGTATAGCTGACGCTGCGCAGCAAACGCATCATGATCGCCAGCGCGGCGAAGGCCGCGATGCAGGACATGACTGCCACCAATGCGATATCGCGCAGATCGGCTGCGGTGGCGCTGCCGATGACATCAAGGCTTAGCAATGCGCCAGAGGCGATGATCGTCGGGATCGACATCAACATCGACAAGCGTGCGGCGTCCGGGCGGGCATAGCCCAGCATCCGCGCGGCGGTGATCGTGATGCCGGACCGCGATGTGCCGGGGATCAATGCGACGGCCTGCCACAGCCCCATGATCACGGCATCTTTCAACGTCCACTGCTCAGCGGATTTGGCGGTCTGTTTGTTGCGGTCCGCCAGATAGAGGATGATCCCGAAGATGATCATCGCCCAGCCGATCACGGCGATTCCGCGCATGGCATCGGCAAGGCCAGTTACTTTCAGGATCAGTCCGGCGATGATGACCGGGATTGTCGCGATCACCAGGCAAAGCGCCAGGAACGCGCCCTTGGTATCAACCTTGCCGCGCAGCAACCGGAATGCGCCAAAGAAGGCCAGCCGCACATCGGCCCAGAAATACAGGATGACCGCGACCAGAGTGCCCAGATGCGCCGCAACGTCGATCACCAGCCCCTGATCATCCAGCCCGGTCAGAATGGGCAACAGAATCAGGTGCCCGGATGATGAGACGGGCAGAAACTCTGTCATGCCTTGGATGAAGGCGACAAGGAGCAGGTTGAATGTAGTCATGACGATGGCCCAATCTGATTCGGTCTGCGCACCCTATCGGGTTGGCAAACCGAGGGAAGAGGCTATATAGGTCAATGTGCGGACCTAATTTTCGCTATTTATCGCACTCGTCGCAGTGCGCGAGTCATAAAATCCGCAATATAGGTCAGTAATACTGCCTTTTCATTCCCGTGGGGACGCTCTAGAACCTAGATTGCTCTGTTATAAGGGAGGACGGCAGATGGCTGGCCAGAAGATGCTCAAGTTTACCGTGGTTGACCGCGACATGCCGGAAAAGCGGCCCCCAAATCTGCGCAAGCAGGATTTCAACGAAATCTATGCCGATTACGCCCGTGACAAGGCGGCGGAGCAATCCAGCCGTTGTTCGCAATGCGGCGTACCCTATTGCCAGACCCATTGCCCGCTGCACAACAACATCCCCGACTGGCTGCGCCTGACCGCCGAGGGCCGGTTGCAGGAAGCCTATGAGATCAGTCAGGCCACCAACACCTTCCCCGAGATTTGTGGCCGCATCTGCCCACAGGACCGTCTGTGCGAGGGCAACTGCGTGATCGAACAATCTGGCCACGGCACCGTGACCATCGGATCGGTCGAGAAATACATCACCGATACTGCCTTTGAAAATGGCTGGGTCAAGCCGATCCGCCCGCATGCTGAACGCCATGAAAGCGTCGGCATCATCGGTGCTGGTCCCGGTGGTCTGGCAGCGGCGGACATGCTGCGCCGGCAGGGTGTGCAGGTGACGATCTATGACCGCTATGACCGTGGCGGCGGGTTGCTGACCTATGGCATCCCCGGTTTCAAACTTGAAAAAGACATTGTCATGCAGCGTATCGCGCAGTTGGAAGACGGCGGCGTTCAATTCGTGCTGAACTGCAACGTGGGCGAAGACCTGTCCTTTGACGCGATCCGGGGCAAGCATGATGCCGTGCTGATCGCGACCGGTGTCTATAAAACCCGCGACCTGCCCGATTCCGAGACTGACGGCATCGTCAACGCCATTGATTACCTGACCGCCAGCAACCGCAAATCATTCGGCGATGATGTGCCCGAATATGAAAGCGGCGCGCTGAATGCCGCTGGCAAGCGTGTCGTTGTCATCGGCGGCGGTGATACCGCGATGGATTGCCTGCGTACCGCCGTGCGTCAGGGCGCGGAAAGCGTCAAATGCCTGTACCGGCGTGACCGCACCAACATGCCCGGATCGCAGCGCGAAACCGCGAATGCCGAAGAGGAAGGCGTCGAATTCATCTGGCTAGCCGCCCCGCAGGGGTTTGAAGGCGAACCCGTGTCCGGCGTGAAAGTGCAGAAGATGCGCCTTGGCGCGCCTGATGTCACAGGCCGCCAGATGCCAGAGGTGATCGCCGGTGCCGATTATGTCGAAGACGCTGATCTGGTGATCAAGGCGCTGGGGTTCGAACCTGAGGACATCCCGACCCTGTGGGGTGTGCCGGAACTGGCCGTGACCCGCTGGGGCACGATCAAGGCCGATTTCACCACCGGCAAGACCAATCTGGAAGGTGTTTATGCCGCAGGCGATATCGTGCGCGGCGCATCTTTGGTCGTCTGGGCGATCCGGGACGGGCGTGATGCGGCGACGGCAATTCTTGATTATCTCGGGCAATCCGCCACGGTCGCGGCAGAATGATCCGCGCCGCGCTGATCCTGCCGCTGATGCTGGCCACGCCTGCCATGGCCCAGCAAAGCTTTGCCGCCCCCGATGGCTGCACCGGCAAACTGACCGTGCAGCACCGCGCTTGCGTCATGGTCAATGTCTGGACCTGTGACGCCGATGCGCCCGGCGATCAATGGATCGCGCTGATCGGTCAGGCGGGAGTGTTCAGCGTGCAGCGCGTGGATGACCAGTTCCAGTGGATGGAAAGCTACAAAGTCACTGGGAACGAGTTGCTTCAGGTGCCTGCTGATGATCCTGCATCGCTTGATGAATTGTTCGCGACGGGACTGGATACCTGGGATTTCACGCTGGACACCGATGAAGGTCCCGAACGGCATGTCGGTTTCGACATGCTGACAGGCGAAACCTTTGTCATCGATGGCGAAACCCTGCTGGAGACTGAATTTCAGGGCCGCACCATGGATGCCGAGGGAAATGAAATCTACGCAGGTTCTGGCCGCCAGTTCGTCAGCGAAACGCATCGGTTGTTCTTTCTGGGTCAGGCATGGGATGATGAAAACCCTGAACAGGTCAGGGATTCCTCCCCTGTCGATTTCATCTATCCGGGCGAGCCAGGATTTTTCGGCAATCAGCCCCGTTACGAATGCAACGTGATCGAATCCGGGTTCCAGCCATGAGAATCGCACTCTCCCTGATCCTTGCCGCAGGTCCCGCCATCGCGCAGGGCCCGTCGACATTTTCGCTGCCTGCGGGTTGTACCGCCTATGTCACCGTGCAAAGCCAAAGCTGTGAAGTCGACCATCATTTCACCTGCTCCGGTGATACCGACGGTATGAAACGCCGCGTGTCGCTGGATGAACAGGGCCTGACTTACGTGGGTCAGATCGATGAAGAGGCGCAGTGGATCGCCAGCTTTCATGTACTGGCCGGCATCAACGAAACACTGGCACCCGATCCGGCTGACCCCGCCTCGCTGACCGAGCTTTTTGCCAGTAACCTTGATACCTGGGATTTCCGCACGCAATCGGCAGAGGTGGGTGAAACCCGCTATGTCGGGCAGGACAGTCTGACCGGCAGGCAGGTTACTATCGACGGAGTGACGCTGGACGAAACCGACTATCATATCACTGCATATGATGCGTCGGGCACTGAAATCTGGTCCAGCCGCGGCAATGAATATGTCAGCCGCGACTGGCGGATGTTCTTGTCCGGCACCAGCACGATCACCACGCCGGGCGACACGTTCACCCTCGACAATGCTCCCGTCGAATTTATCTTTCCGGGGGAACCCGGTTTCCTCAGCGCCCGCCCGAAGCACGGCTGCGGCCTCGCCATCTCATCTGCCGACATCTTGAAGGAGAAAGCCAATGACCATCTATGACCAGACTTGGGTAGCGGCAGAAGAAGCCAAGCGTAAATGGATGGCCGAGAACGGCCTATACCGGGACGATGATGAACATGCGTCCTGTGGTGTCGGTCTGGTCGTGGCGATTGACGGCACACCGTCGCGCGATGTCGTCGAAAAAGGCATCAACGCGCTCAAGGCGATCTGGCATCGCGGTGCTGTCGATGCCGATGGCAAGACAGGCGATGGCGCAGGCATCCATGTGCAGATCCCTGTCCCGTTCTTTTATGACCAGATCCGCCGCACCGGCCATGAACCTGACGATGACAAACTGATCGCTGTCGGTCAGGTCTTTCTGCCGCGCACCGATTTTGGCGCACAGGAACGTTGCCGGACAATCGTGGAATCCGAAGTCCTACGCATGGGTCACTATATCTATGGCTGGCGGCACGTGCCGGTGAACACCGAAGTGCTGGGCGACAAGGCCAATGCGACAAGGCCAGAGATCGAACAGATCCTGATCCGCTGCGAAAAGGACATGAGCGAGGAAGAGTTCGAACGCGAGCTTTACATCATCCGTCGCCGCATCGAAAAAGCCGCTGCTGCGGCGCAGATCGCTGGGGTCTATCTGTGTTCGCTGTCTTGCCGGTCGGTAATTTACAAGGGCATGATGCTGGCCGAACAGGTTGCGGAATTCTATCCCGACCTGATGGATCAGCGCTTTGAATCCGCCTTCGCGATCTATCACCAGCGCTATTCCACCAACACCTTCCCGCAATGGTCGCTGGCACAGCCGTTCCGCATGCTGGCCCATAACGGCGAGATCAACACGCTGAAGGGCAACAGCAACTGGATGAAAAGCCATGAGATCCGCATGGCCTCGGGTGCTTTCGGTGACAAGGCCGAGGATATCAAACCGATCATCCCATCGGGCGCGTCCGATTCCGCCGCGCTCGATTCCGTGTTCGAGGTGCTGGTCCGTGCAGGCCGCAACGCCCCCATGGCCAAGACCATGCTGGTGCCAGAGGCGTGGTCGCAACAGGCCGTCGAAATGCCACGGGCGTGGCAGGATATGTACGGCTATTGCAACGCCGTGATGGAACCCTGGGATGGTCCCGCAGCGCTTGCCATGACCGATGGTCGCTGGGTCTGCGGCGGGCTGGACCGCAACGGCTTGCGTCCTTTGCGCTATGTCGTGACGGGTGACGGGTTGCTCGTCGCGGGGTCCGAAATGGGTATGGTGCCGGTGGACGAAGCGACTGTCGTTGAAAAGGGCGCGCTTGGTCCCGGCCAGATGATCGCCGTCGACATGCTCGAAGGGCGGCTTTACCGCGATACCGAACTCAAGGACAAACTGGCCGCCGCCCAGCCTTTCGGCGATTGGGTGGAAAAGGTTGTTGATCTGAATGATCTGATGCGCAACGTGCCTGAAAAGGCGCTGTTCGATGGAGGTGAGTTGCGCAAGCGGCAGGTCGCGGCGGGCTATTCCATCGAAGAACTCGAACAGGTGCTGGCCCCGATGGCCGAAGACGGCAAGGAAATGATCGCCTCGATGGGTGATGATACGCCGTCTGCCGTGTTGTCGACTACCTATCGTCCCTTGTCGCATTTCTTCCGCCAGAATTTCAGCCAGGTCACCAATCCGCCGATTGATTCCTTGCGCGAAAGCCGGGTGATGAGCCTGAAGACACGGTTCGGGAACCTCAAGAACGTGCTGGACGAAGATTCGTCACAGACCGAAATTCTGGTGCTGAACAGCCCCTTTGTCGGCAATGCCGAATTTGATGAAATGGTGCATCATTTCGGCGAGAATGTCGCCTTTATCGATTGCACCTTTGCCCCTGATCGCGGCGCGCTGAACGCGGGTTTGCAGCGTATCCGGGCAGAGGCGGAAGATGCCGTGCGGTCCGGCGCGGGCCATTTGGTGCTGACCGATCAGCATCAATCCGAAGACCGCGTGCCGATGCCGATGATCCTTGCGACATCCGCCGTACATTCTGGGCTGACAGGCAAGGGTCTGCGCACCTTCTGTTCGGTCAATGTCCGGTCCGCAGAATGTATCGACCCGCATTATTTCGCGGTGCTGATCGGCTGCGGTGCAACGACCGTGAACGCCTATCTGGCGCAGGATTCCATTGCCGACCGCGTGAACCGTGGGTTGATCGACGGCAACCTGACCGAGGCTGTGGCGCGTTACCGTGCCGCCATCGACGCGGGCCTGTTGAAGATCATGTCCAAGATGGGGATTTCGGTCCTGTCGTCCTATCGCGGTGGTCTGAATTTTGAGGCTGTGGGCCTGTCCCGCGCCATGGTCGCCGAATATTTCCCTGGCATGCATAGCCGCATTTCCGGCATCGGCACGACCGGTATTCAAGCCAAGGTGGAAGAGGTCCATGCGCGCGGCTGGAAAGGCGGCACCGACGTGCTGCCCATCGGCGGCTTTTACAAGGCACGCCGGTCGGGTGAAAAGCACGCTTGGGAAGCACAGACCATGCATATGCTGCAGGCCGCCTGCAACAATGCGTCCTATGCGCTTTGGCAGCAGTATTCCAAGGCGATGCAAAACAACCCGCCGATCCATCTGCGCGATTTGCTGGCGATCAAACCGCTGGGCACGCCCGTGCCGATCGAAGAGGTCGAAAGCATCACCGCGATCCGCAAACGGTTCGTCACCCCCGGCATGAGCCTCGGCGCCCTGTCGCCAGAGGCGCACAAGACCCTGAACGTCGCGATGAACCGCATCGGCGCCAAATCCGACAGCGGTGAAGGCGGCGAAGATCCGGCACATTTCCTGCCCGAAGCCAATGGCGACAACCCGTCCGCCAAGATCAAACAGGTCGCCTCGGGCCGGTTCGGTGTAACGGCGGAATATCTGAACGCCTGTGAAGAGCTGGAAATCAAGGTCGCCCAGGGTGCCAAACCCGGCGAAGGCGGCCAGTTGCCTGGCATGAAAGTCACCAAACTGATCGCCCGGCTGCGCCATTCCACCGAAGGTGTGATGCTGATTTCCCCACCGCCGCACCACGATATCTACAGTATCGAGGATCTGGCGCAGTTAATCTATGACCTCAAACAGATCAACCCGCGCTGCAAGGTGACGGTCAAATTGGTCGCATCCTCCGGTGTCGGCACGATTGCGGCGGGCGTGGCCAAGGCCAAGGCCGATGTGATCCTGATTTCCGGCCACAACGGCGGTACCGGGGCATCGCCCGGCACATCGATCAAATATGCGGGTCTGCCTTGGGAAATGGGCCTGACCGAGGCGCATCAGGTTCTGGCGATGAACAACCTGCGCGAACGCATCACGCTGCGCACCGATGGCGGTCTGCGCACCGGGCGCGACATCGTCATGGCCGCGATGATGGGGGCCGAGGAATATGGCATCGGCACCGCCGCCCTGATCGCGATGGGCTGCATCATGGTCCGGCAATGCCAGTCCAACACCTGCCCCGTCGGTGTCTGTACGCAGGATGACGCGCTGCGCGCGAAATTCACCGGCAATGCGGAAAAGGTGGTGAACCTGATCACATTCTACGCCACCGAAGTGCGCGAAATCCTTGCCAGCATCGGGGCGCGCAGTCTGGATGACGTGATCGGACGTGCGGATCTGCTGACGCAGGTCAGCCGTGGGTCGGCGCACCTGGATGATCTGGATCTCAATCCGCTGCTGATCACTGTCGATGGCGCGCACAAGATCCGCTA
This sequence comes from Yoonia sp., assembly GCF_046292185.1. Classification (GTDB taxonomy): domain Bacteria; phylum Pseudomonadota; class Alphaproteobacteria; order Rhodobacterales; family Rhodobacteraceae; genus Yoonia. Next base: position 16,637 of record NZ_JBKBQY010000037.1, on the reverse strand, counting down.
TGACCGCCACCGCCCGCGCAACCCCGTGGACGATACGCTGGACGCGCAGATCGTGCAGGATGCCGCGCGTTTCCTGAACGATGGCGAAAAGATGCAACTTGATTATGCGGTGCAGAACACGCTGCGCAGCATCGGCACCCGGACCAGCAGCCATATCGTGGCGAAATTCGGGATGCGCAATTCTCTTCAAGCCGATCACCTGACGGTCAAACTGCGCGGTTCTGCCGGGCAGTCCTTGGGCGCGTTTGCCGCACCGGGGCTGAAACTGGAGGTGTCAGGCGACGCCAACGATTATGTGGGCAAGGGCCTTTCGGGCGGCACAATCGTGATCCGCCCACCGATGGTCAGCCCGTTGGTGGCATCCGAGAATACGATCATCGGCAATACCGTGCTTTATGGTGCGACAGCGGGCTATCTGTTCGCCGCTGGCCGCGCCGGTGAACGGTTCGCCGTACGCAATTCCGGCGCGCATGTCGTGATCGAAGGCTGCGGCACCAATGGTTGCGAATATATGACCGGCGGTGTCGCTGTTATTCTTGGCTCAATCGGTGCAAATTTCGGCGCAGGCATGACCGGCGGCACGGCCTATCTTTACGATCCTAATGGCACGGCGGAGGCGCTGATGAACAAGGAAACACTGGTGACATGTGCGGTGACCGTCGATCACTGGCATGATCAGCTCAAAGGTCTGATCGAACGCCACGCCAGCGAAACCGGCAGCCGCAAAGCCGCTGATCTGTTGCAGCACTGGGATTTGGAAAAAGGCAACTTTGTGCAGGTCTGCCCCAAGGAAATGCTGGTTCGCCTGTCACATCCGCTGGTGATCGAAGAAACCGCGATTCCGGCAGAATGATGCAACGCCCCGCGCTGAAATCAGCCGCGGGGCGTTCGCTTTGCTTGACCCCGCATCCAGCCTTGTGGCTATAGAGGCTGATGGCAGATAGCACCAAACCCCGCAAGCGCCGGTCCCGCAAGGCGGCCGCAAAACCACGGCCCTTACGGACGCTTGTTCGCAAAGCGCGGCGCGTCGCCTTATGGGCTGTGGCGGGTATCGCGGGCTTTGTGCTATTCTGGACGCTGCTTTACGCACTGATCAACCCGCCCACCAATGCCTATATGTTCGCCGAAGGCCGCAGGTTGGGCGGCGTGCAGCACGAATGGGTGCCGATGGACCGCATCGCGCCGGTCATGGCCCGCTCCGCCGTCGCGGCCGAGGATGCCAATTTCTGCCTGCATTGGGGCCTTGACGTGAACGCGATCCGCACCGCGATGGAACGCGGGCGCGGTGGTGCCTCCACCATCAGCCAGCAGGTGGTCAAGAACGTGTTCCTCTGGCACGGGCGCAGCTGGTCGCGCAAGACGATCGAGGCGCTTTGGACCCCTGTGACCGAAGTATTCTGGAGCAAGCGGCGCATTCTGGAAATCTACCTGAATGTCGCGGAATTCGACGACGGCGTGTTTGGCGTGCAGGCTGCGGCGCGGCATTATTTCGGTGTGGATGCCGCCGATCTGACGGCGACGCAGGCGGCAAGGCTGGCCGCGATCCTGCCTGCGCCCAAGGAACGATCGGCGTCCAACCCCGGCAATTTCACCCGCAACCGGGCAGCGCAGATCATCAGCGGTGCGCAAACCATCGCAGCGGATGGTCGCGCGGATTGTTTCCTCAGATGACGCAACCATTGAACCTGCGCGCCGCTTGCGGCATGGATGTGCCATCATCCAAACTAGGCTTGCCATGAACATCCTGTATCATTACCCGCTGTCCCCCTATTCGCGCAAAGTCCGGCTTTGCCTTGCCGAAAAGAAGATCGAGGTCGGTCTGGTCGAGGAACGCTATTGGGAACAGGGTGCCGATTTTCTGCGCCGCAATCCTGCCGGTCAGGTGCCGGTGCTGAAACTGAACGGCAAGATGTTGTCCGACAGCGCCGCGATCTGCGAATATCTTGAAGAGGTGCATCCGAACCCCCCATTGTTGCCCCGCGACGCAGACGCCCGGTACGAGGTGCGCCGCCTGACTGGCTGGTTCGACGATAAGTTCTATGAAGAGGTCACGTCCAAACTGATCGGCGAACGCGTCTATCGCAAGGTCATGGGCCGCGGCTATCCCGACAGTGCCAATGTCAAGGCGGGCGCACGGGCGATCAAATATCACCTTGATTACATGGCACATCTGCTGGAACACCGCCGTTGGCTGGCGGGGAATGACATGACATTGGCCGATTTCGCGGCAGCGGCGCATCTGTCCTGTGTCGATTACACCAGCGATGTCGACTGGAATCGGCACGAGGTGGTCAAGGACTGGTATGCCAAGATCAAATCCCGCCCCGCCTTCCGGTCCCTGCTGGCCGATGAGGTGCCGGGGTTTCAACCGGCGGCGCATTATGCGGATCTCGATTTTTAAGACGGGGCTTTGCCCCCCTGCCCCTGACCGAACATGCCGCACGGGGCGCCTAGGCTCGGAAGACGGATGAAGGACCGTCTGATCGCTTTCGCCCGTGACGCAGGCTTTGCCAAGGTTGGCATCTGTCGCCCGGATGCCGTGCCGGAAACCGCAGCACGGCTGGCGGAATTTGTCGATGCCGGGATGCATGGGCAGATGGGCTGGATGGCTGAACGGATGGCGTGGCGCGGCGATCCCACAGCGCTGTGGCCAGAAGCGAAGTCAGTGATCATGCTGGCCGAAGCCTATACCCCCGATCATGATCCGATGGCCGTTCTGCAGGAACGCGACCGCGCGGCGATCAGCGTTTATGCGCAGGGGCGGGATTATCATGATGTAGTAAAGAAGCGGCTGAAACACGTGGGCCGCTGGCTGATCGATCAGGTGCCGGGGGCCGAGATCAAGGTTTTTGTCGATACCGCCCCGGTGATGGAAAAGCCACTGGCGCAGGCGGCGGGGCTGGGCTGGCAGGGAAAGCACACCAACCTTCTCGGCCGCGATCTGGGGAACTGGTTCTTTCTGGGTGCGATCTTCACCACTGTGGAGCTGGAACCTGACACAGCAGAGGTCAGCCATTGCGGGTCTTGCACGGCCTGTCTGGATATCTGCCCGACGCAGGCGTTTCCCGCCCCCTACCGGTTGGACGCACGCCGTTGCATTTCCTATCTGACGATCGAACACAAAGGTCCGGTGGACCCGGACCTGCGCGCCATGATGGGTAACCGGATCTATGGCTGCGATGATTGTCTGGCGATCTGTCCGTGGAACAAATTTGCCGCCTCTGGCCGTGATGCACGGCTGGCGGCGCGCGACGACCTGATCGCGCCGCCTTTGGTGGAACTGGCCGCGCTGGATGATGCCGCGTTCCGCGCGCGGTTTTCCGGATCACCGATCAAACGGATCGGGCGCGACAGGTTTGTCCGCAATGTCGCCTATGCGATGGGCAATTCCCGCGACAAGGCGATGATACAACCCCTTTCACCGCTGACCACAGATCCGGACCCGGTCGTCGCCGATGCCGCCATCTGGGCGATCCGCCGCTTGTCCTAGGCCGCGCTGCGCCGGGCATTGGCAAAGGACACCAGACGCCGGGTTTTTTCATCCCACAGGTTCAGGCTCGCGCATTTCAGACTGTCCAGCAAGGTCATCCGGCTGCAATCGACAAGGTCCTGATGATCGCGCAACACTTCGGGGAGGCGATAGAACGGGATGCGGGCGTAAAGGTGATGCACATGGTGGATACCGATATTGGCGGTGAACCAGCGCAGGATCGGCGGCAGGTCATAATGCGAACTGCCATGCAGGGCGGCGTCGTGGATCTGCCAATCCGGTGCACTGTCCCATTGCGTCGTCTCGAACTGGTGCTGAACATAGAACAGCCAGACGCCGATTGACGCCGCGATCAGCGTCGTGGGCAGAAACACCAGAAACAGCGCCGCAAAGCCGCCGACATAGACGATCAGCGCCAAAATCGTGACCATTGCAAGGTTGGTCCCCATCGCGCTGACCCAGTATTTGCTTTCGCGCTGCATCCGCCCCAGCGGGATACGGTTCTGCAGGAAAAAGATATAGGTCGGCCCCAGACCGAACATCACCAACGGGTGCCGGTACGCGCGGTACAGCAACCGGCCAAAGGGCGTGCGCTGGTGATATTCCTCGACCGTCAGGGTATGCACATCGCCGATGCCGCGCTGATCCAGATCGCCGGCATGACTGTGGTGGATCGCATGGGTCCGCCGCCAGACATCATAGGGCGTCAATGTCACCACACCCAACGCCCGACCGATCCAGTCGCTGACATTGCGGTTGCCCAGAAACGACCCATGCCCGCAATCATGCTGGATGCAGAACAGGCGCAGCAAAAACAACCCGTTCAGCGCCGAAATCCCGAAAGCCCCCAAATAGCTGTATTGCGCCACCCAGACCGCCAGCACCCAGAGCACGATAAACGGCACCAGACTGACGACGAGTTCAAAGCTGCTGCGCCAGCTATTGGGTTCGCGATATTTTGCAAGCACCTGCACCCAGTCGCGCGGGGTCATGTTGGCGGTCGTCAGTTTTGGGTCAGTCATCCGCTTTTCTTTGTTGTTATGTGTCTGGCCACCCTAGCGGCACCATGTCCATCGCGAATAGGGCTTCACTGTCATTCTGGCTACCCATAATGTCGCATCTGGAAGGGAATGATCATGCAACCGCTCAGAGGTATCGTCTTCAAGATTATTTCCGTCTGCCTGTTTATGGCGATGGCCGCGTTGATCAAGGCAGCGTCAGATACCGTGCCACCCGGCCAATCGGTGTTTTTCCGGTCTTTCTTTGCCCTGCCGATCATCTTTGTCTGGCTCGCCATGCGGGGCGAATTGCGCCATGGCTGGAAAACCGACAACCCGATGGGCCATTTTTGGCGCGGGTTGATCGGGACATCGGCGATGGGGCTGGGCTTTGCGGGGCTTGGCCTGCTGCCCCTGCCAGAGGTGACGGCGATCGGCTATGCGGCCCCCCTGCTGGTCGTGATTTTTGCCGCCATGTTCCTGAATGAAGATGTGCGCGCCTTCCGGCTGTCGGCGGTGGCACTTGGCATGGTCGGCGTGCTGGTCGTGCTGTCGCCGCGCCTGTCCGTGGGGGCTGGGCTGAACACGTCGGAAACGTTGGGCGCCATGGTCGTGCTGATGGGGGCGGTCATGGCCGCGCTGGCGCAGGTGCTTGTGCGCAAACTGGTGGCGACCGAAACAACCGTGGCAATCGTACTGTGGTTTTCGATCACATCGTCGGTCTTGTCGCTGCTGACCATCCCCTGGGGCTGGGCCATGCCGGGGTGGGATCTGGCGGCGCTGTTGATCATGGCGGGACTTCTGGGTGGGCTGGGGCAGATTTTCCTGACCTCCAGCTACCGCTTTGCCGATGCGTCGCTGGTGGCGCCATTCGATTACACGTCGATGATCCTTGCCCTGCTGATCGGCTATTTCATCTTTGACGAGGTGCCCACCGGAACGATGCTGATCGGGGCCGGTATCGTGATCTTTGCTGGTGTCCTGATCATCTGGCGCGAGCGCAAGCTGGGCCTGCAACGCGCCCAGCAACGCAAGGCGACAGGCAACACAGGGACGTGAGGCCAGCAAAATGGGGGGCGAAACGATGGGGCGAATCTGTTATGTTAGCAATCCGGTAACCAAGAGGAGGATCACATGAAACATCCACTTGATCACGCCAGAACAAGCTCTGACTCGCGGCTGTCGCGGGTGATTGCGATGGAAAAGGACACTCTGCCGCGTCCCGCCAGCCTTGATCTGCAACAGCGCCCGCGCGACAAAGCGCCGGGTAAGCGTGCAGCAGAATTTCTGCGGATCGCGCGGCAGAAAACGGCCTGATCCGCAAAGGTGTCAAGGGCGCTACGGGCGCCCTTGATCGTCAGGCGCGGACCAGCTTTTCGTAATCCGCCGCGATATCGCGGGTCAATGTACCCACCTCGAAATTATAATCGCCGATCTGGCCCACGGGTGTGACCTCTGCTGCGGTGCCGGTCAGCCAGCATTGCTGAAAACCTTCCAGCTCTTCGGGCAGGATGACGCGTTCATGCACAATGATGCCTTTATCGCGCAGCATGCCGATCACTGTCTGGCGTGTGATCCCGTTCAGGAAGGCATCAGCGGCGGGTGTGTGCACCTCGCCATCCTTGACGAAAAAGATGTTCGCGCCCGTCGCCTCGGCCACGTAACCGCGATAGTCGAACATCATGGCGTCCGAACAGCCCTTTGCCTCTGCCGCGTGTTTGGACATGGTGGCGATCATGTAGAGACCCGCCGCCTTGGCCTGACTGGGGGCCGTTTCCGGGCTGGGGCGTTTCCATTTCGCGATGTCGAGCTTGGCACCGCGGGTTTTCGCATCGCCATAATAATTGCCCCATTCCCACACAGCCACGGCCAGATGGACTGGGTTGCGCGCTGCGGCAACGCCCATATCCTCCCCCGATCCACGCCAGGCGACCGGGCGCACATAGGCATCCGTCAATCCATTGGCGTCCAGCGCCGCCTGCTTCGCCGCTTCGATTTCATCCACGGAATAGGGAATCTGGAAATCGATCAGCTGTCCTGACTTGATCAGGCGTTCGGAATGTTCGCGGGATTTGAATATCTTGCCGCTGTAGCACCGCTCGCCCTCGAACACGGAAGATGCGTAATGCATGGCATGGGTCAGGATATGCACATTGGCGTCGCGCCATTCCACCAACTGGCCATCCAGCCAGATCTTGCCGTCTCGGTCATCATATGCACCGGCCATCAAACCCTCCACACTTTGCATATATGTCACAACCAGGTCCGTTTCGGATATAAAGTTGCGCAATTTCGTCAAATCGCTAACAGTCGATTCTTGGAATGTCAATAAAGCTGACGTATTGTCGGACGAAATGAAGGAGGCCCGGATGTCCGAAGGTGCGCGTCCCCAGATGGGGCAAAATCTGTTGTTCCTCACAGATGAACAGCTGCGCAAGGGGATCGAGGCGATGTTTTTCGCCTATCGCGGTTTCACGGCTGACCCCGATCGTATACTGGCGCAGAAATCATATGGCCGCGCTCATCACCGTGCGATCCATTTCATCCAGCGCAGCCCCGGCACCACGGTCAACAACCTTTTGTCGGTGCTCGGCGTTACGAAACAATCGCTGAACCGTGTGTTGCGCAGTCTGATCGAGGATGGTCTGGTCGTCAGCAGCGTAGGCCGCAGGGACAAGCGCGAACGTCATTTGCACCTGACACCAGCCGGTGCGGCACTAGAACGTGAATTATCGGATGCCCAACGCGACCGGATGCGCGCCGCCTACCGCGCCGCTGGCCCCGCCGCCGTAGTCGGTTTCCGACAAGTGCTGGAGGCGATGATGGATGACGAGACCCGCCGCCATTATGAGGCGATGAAGGACAAGACCGAATGAATGCTGATGCTGCCCACCTGTTGATTGTTGATGATGATGCCCGCATCCGCAGCCTGTTGCAGAAATTCCTAATGCGCGCAGGGTTTCTGGTCACCACGGCGCGCGACGCCGCGCATGCGCGGCGCGTGCTGGCAGGGCTGGAATTTGACCTGATCGTGCTTGATGTGATGATGCCGGGCGAAGACGGCGTGGCGCTCTGCCGCGACCTGCGCCGTAGCGTGACCACCCCGATCATGCTGCTGACCGCCAAGGGTGAAACCACAGAGCGGATCACCGGGCTGGAGGCGGGGGCGGATGATTACCTGGTCAAACCCTTCGAGCCCAAGGAACTGCTGTTGCGCATCAACGCCATCCTGCGCCGCGTGCCCGCCGCAGAACCCGTGGTGGTCTTGCCCAAGGTGCTGCATATGGGCCCCGTGCGCTATGATATCGAACGTGGCGAGATGTGGCATGGCGATGATCTGATCCGGCTTACCGCCACGGAAAGCCAGTTAATGCGGATTTTCTCGGGCCGTCCCGGCGAGGCTGTGACGCGCAGCCTGCTGGTCGAGGAACTGAGCCGGTCCGGTGGACAGACGCAGGAACGCGCCGTCGATGTGCAGATCACGCGGTTGCGTCGCAAGATCGAAACAGATCCCAAACAGCCGCGCTATCTGCAGACGATCCGGGGGTCGGGCTATATGCTGGCACCGGAATAAGAACTTTTATGCGCGTCGCGCAAGAGTATTTACCGGAAATAAGAAGGTGTCAGAATGGCTACCGCTTTGATTACGCATGATGATTGCTATGGCCATGTGACCCCGCCCGGTCACCCTGAACAGGTGGCGCGGCTGGATGCTGTTCTGCATGCACTGGACGGGTTTGACCTTTTGCGCGTCAAGGCTCCGATGGCCGCAGAGGATGATCTGCTGCGCGCGCACCCAAAGGGGCATATCGACGCCTTGCACGCGGCGTCACCTGACAGTGGCTGGCGCGCGCTGGACGCCGATACCCATATGTCGGTCGGCACCTTGCAGGCAGCCTATCGCGGCGTGGGCGCGGTCGTGCGTGCGGTCGATATGGTGCTGGCGGGCGAGGTCGCAAATGCCTTTGCCGCGATCCGTCCACCTGGGCATCATGCCGAACGCGAAACCGCGATGGGGTTTTGTTTTTTCGGGAATGTCGCAATTGCGGCGAAACACGCGCTGGATCATCACGGGTTGACGCGCGTCGCCATCGTGGATTTCGATGTCCACCACGGTAATGGCACACAGGATCTGGTCGAGGATGACGCGCGCATCCTGTTCTGTTCCACCCATCAAGCGCCGCTTTATCCCGGCACCGGGGCGGCGCATGAAACCGGCGTGGGCAATGTGCTGAATGTTCCCTTGCCCGAAGGCACTGGGTCCAAGGCGTTCCGCGACGTGATGGAACGTGTCGTTCTGCCACGTGTTGATGGTTTTGCGCCGGAATTGCTGATCATCTCTGCCGGTTTTGATGGCCATGCCGATGACCCCCTGGCGGGGATGAACCTGACCACCGATGATTTCGCTTGGGTTACACAGCGTCTGTGCAATCTGGCGGATACGCATTGTCAGGGCCGGGTGGTATCGGCGCTGGAAGGCGGTTATGACTTGGCCGCGCTGGGCGCCTCTGCGGCGGCCCATGTCAAGGTTCTGGAGGAAAGAGGCCGATGAGCGACGTTGACCAGATGAGTTTCGAAGATGCGATCAAAGAGCTGGAGGTCGTTGTCGGCCAGCTTGAGCGCGGCGATGTCGCGCTGGATCAGTCCATCGCGCTTTATGAACGCGGGGCCGCGTTGAAAGCCCGCTGCGAGGCCAAGCTGAAAGAAGCCGAGGAAAAGGTCGCCCGCATCACCTTGGGCGAAAACGGTCAGCCCACCGGGACTGCGCCGCTGGATGCCTGATCTGCCGCGCATGTCGCTGCCTGATGCGTTGGCGCAGGCGGCCCGGATCACGCAACACCAGATCGGTCTGGCACTGGACGGACGCACCGGCCCGGTGCCGGATGCGATGCGTTATGCCGTTGTCGGGGGCAAGGCGCTGCGCGCGTTTCTTGCTTTGGAAACGGCCCGCCTGCATGATGTGGATGCGGTGCAGGCAGCCGCGGCGATTGAATGTATTCATGCCTATTCGCTGGTCCATGATGACCTGCCCTGCATGGATGACGACGATCTGCGCCGCGGCCAGCCCACCGTGCATAAACGCTGGGACGAGGCGACAGCCGTGCTGGCAGGCGATGCTTTGCAAGCGCTGGCGTTTGAGTTGCTGGGCGGGCTGGATTGTGCGGACACCCCCAAGGTCAACCTGATCATCACGCTGGCGCAGGCCGCTGGTGTGCGTGGAATGGTCGGCGGGCAGGCGGCGGATATCGCAGCAGAAACCGCCAATGTGCCGCTGACGCTGGATCAGATCATCGCGCTTCAGGCGGGCAAGACCGGGGCGCTGATATCATGGGCGGCCCTGGTCGGGCCGCGCATCGCGGGCGGGGATACCGCGCCATTGCAGCGCTATGGCGATTGCCTGGGCCTTGCGTTTCAGATCGCCGATGATGTGCTGGATGTCACCGGTGACGCCGCGGTGGTCGGCAAGGCCGTGGGCAAGGACAGTGCGGCTGGCAAGGCCACGTTCGTGTCGCTTTTGGGGCTGGATGGGGCGAAACGCCGCGCGGATGATCTGGTCACGCAGGCCTGTGATGCGCTATCTGGCTATGGGCATAACGCCGACACATTGAAAGACGCCGCGCGTTTCGTGACCGCGCGCACGCATTAGGAAGGGTCGCCAATGTCAGACCAACCCAACACCCCGCTTTTGGATCAGATCCGCTTTCCCGCCGATATGAAAGCGCTGTCAGATCAGCAATTACGCCAGTTAGCCGATGAATTGCGGGTCGAGACGATTTCGGCTGTGTCCGTCACGGGTGGCCATCTGGGCGCGGGGCTTGGCGTGGTGGAAATGACCGTGGCGTTGCATGCGGTTTTCGATGCGCCCAAAGACAAGATCATCTGGGATGTGTCGCATCAATCCTATCCGCACAAGATCCTGACCGGGCGGCGCGACCGCATCCGCACCATCCGCACCGAAGGCGGGCTGTCCGGTTTCACCAAAAGGTCGGAAAGCCCCTACGACCCGTTCGGTGCGGCGCATTCCAGCACTTCGATCTCGGCGGCGCTCGGCTTTGCCGTGGCGCGCGATCTGGGCGGTGACGGGGGCGACGCGATTGCGATCATCGGTGATGGCGCGATCTCTGCCGGCATGGCCTATGAGGCGATGAACAACGCGGGCCATCTGGGCAAGCGGGTCATCGTGATCCTGAACGACAATGAAATGTCGATCGCCCCGCCTGTGGGCGCCATGTCATCCTATCTGTCACAGCTTTACGCCGGGGCACCGTTTCAGGAATTCAAGGCCGCCGCCAAGGGGGCCGTTTCGCTGCTGCCCGGCCCGTTCCGAGAAGGGGCCAAGCGCGCCAAGGATCTGCTTAAGCATATGACCGTCGGTGGGACATTGTTCGAACAGCTTGGGTTTTCCTATCTCGGCCCGATTGACGGGCATGACATGGACCAGCTTTTGTCCGTCCTGCGCACGGTCAAGGCCCGCGCCGATGGGCCGATCCTGATCCATGCGATCACGAAAAAGGGCAAGGGCTATGCCCCCGCCGAACGCGCCAGCGACAAGGGCCACGCCACGGCGAAATTCGATATGGTGACTGGCAAGCAGGCCAAAGCGGCCAGCAATGCGCCGTCCTATACCTCCGTGTTCGCCGAAAGCCTGCTGAAACATGCCGCCAGCGATCCCCGTATCTGTGCCGTCACCGCCGCCATGCCCGATGGCACCGGGTTGTCGAAATTCATGGAACGCTATGCCAGCCGCTGCTTTGACGTGGGCATTGCCGAACAGCATGCCGTCACCTTCAGCGCCGCCTTGGCCGCTGGCGGGATGCGCCCGTTCTGCGCGATCTATTCGACCTTTTTGCAACGCGGTTACGATCAGGTCGTGCATGACGTGGCAATCCAGCGGCTGCCGGTGCGTTTCGCGATTGACCGCGCGGGGCTGGTCGGTGCCGATGGCGCGACGCATGCCGGGTCTTTCGACGTGGCGTTTCTTGCCAATCTGCCCGGTTTCGTCGTCATGGCCGCCGCGGATGAAGGCGAACTGGTCCGTATGGTCGCCACTGCCGCCGCCTATGACGATGGTCCCATCGCGTTTCGCTTTCCCCGCGGGGAAGGTGTGGGGGTCGAAATCCCCGAAAACGCCGCCCCGCTGGCAATTGGCAAGGGCCGTATGATCCGCCAGGGCGCGCAGGTCGCGATCCTGTCCTTCGGCACAAGGCTGTCAGAGGTCACGACAGCCTGCGAGGCGTTGCAGGCCAAGGGCATCAATCCCACGGTGGCGGACGCGCGTTTCGCCAAACCGCTGGACCGCGAAATGATCCTGCAACTGGCGGCCGACCACGACGCCCTGATCACCGTCGAAGAAGGCGCTATCGGCGGTTTCGGGTCCCACGTCGCGCAATTGCTGGCGGAAGAAGGCGTGTTCGACCACGGCTTGCGGTTCCGGTCCATGGTGCTGCCCGATACGTTCATCGATCAGGCCAGCCCCAAGGCGATGTATGACGTGGCGGGGATGAATGCAGAGCATATCGAGGCGAAAGTACTGGAGGTGATGGGCGTGGCCCGGTTGGGAAAGCGGGCCTGAACGCGCCGCCCGCTGCCCTCTATATCGCCGGAAACAGAAACGCTGTGGCGATCGCGAAATAGATCAGCACCCCCGCCGCATCTGAAATCGATGTGACCAATGGCGCACTTGCCGTCGCCGGGTCCAGATTTAGCTTGGTCAGCACGAATGGCAGCAGCATCCCGATCACACTGCCGACAATAACGATCACAACCATCGAGAGCGCAACCACAATCGCGATTTCCGGCCCGGCCCGGAACACGCCGATGACAGACACGGCGGCTGCCATGCTTACCCCCATCAGCGCGGCCACCAGCACCTCGCGGCCGATCATCTTGCGCCAGTCACTCAGCTGCACCTGCCCCGTGGCCAGCGAACGCACCATCAGCGTGGCAGATTGTGATCCAGCATTGCCGCCGCTGTCGATCAACAGCGGCAGGAAAAACACCAACGCCACATAAGCCGTGATCGTATCTTCGAAATAGGCGATCCCTGCCCCAGAAAAGATATTGCCAAACACCAGCAGGATCAGCCAGACGATCCGCGCGCGATAGAGCATGAATACGCTTGCGTCGCGCATATTGCGCACCATCTTGGACGCGCCGACGCGGTGAAAATCCTCTGTTGCCTCTTCTTCGATGACATCAAGCGCATCATCGTGCGTGACGATGCCGACCAGCTTTCCCTCTGTATCAACGACCGGCAAGGCCAGCAGGTCGTAACGCGCGATACGCTTTGCGACCTCTTCCTGATCGTCGGTGACCGTGGCAGCATAGGTGTTCCGCTCCATTATATCGCTGACGCGCGCCTTGGTCGGTGCCAGAAACAGGTCCTGCAACCGCACCGACCCGATCAGCCGCCGTGCGCCGTCAAGAACATAGGTGCGATAGATCGTTTCCTGATCCAAAGCTTCGTTGCGCAGTTTTTGCAACGCGTCATTGGTCGACAAATCAGCCGTCAGCACCGCGTAGTCCGAGGTCATGATCGATCCCGCAGTATCCTGCGGATAGCTGGCAAGCCTGCGAGTATCTTCTCGCTCGGCCTGCGCAAGCGCAGGCAGTAGTGCCATCCGCTGTTCTTCGGACAGGTCATTATACAGATCGGCGCGTTCATCCGCGTTCATCTCTGTCACAAGACGGGCCAACCGGTCGCGCGGGACAGCATCGGCCATTTCCACTTGAAGATCACGCGGCAGGTAACCATAGACATCTGCCTGCCGTGAGGTCGGCAACAGATCCAGCACGCGCCAAGCGTCTTGCGGTGGCCATTCGGCAACAAAATTGGCAAGGTCGGCGGCGTGTTCCTGCTCTATAAAATCGCGCGATTCTTCTGGATGAGGGGCTTTGTTCCGGTCTGCGAGAGCGGCGGCCAATTGAACATAGCTCATCTGGGCTCCTTTCTGTCAGCGGCGAAGTCACGCCACCCGAGGTACAAGGCCGGTGCCTGCAGGGCTGACCTGATTCAAACTGGCGCCATAAACACTAAAGCGACGCCAGACGGCAAGAGTTATCGGAGCGGGTGGGCGGGGCATCAACGCTACTTCCCCCCTTCATCCAACCTTTTCTCAATCGCTGCCAGCTTGCTCAGCACTTCATCCCGATAGGCATCCGTTGCGGCATTCCCTTCTTCCGCATGGGCGTCCTGCATCGAATTCACGATCAGACCGACCAGCAAGTTTACCACCGCGAAGGTGGTCATCATGATAAACGGGATGAAAAAAGCCCAGGCGTAGGGGTAAACCTCCATCACCGGGCGGACGATGCCCATCGACCAGCTTTCCAGCGTCATGATCTGGAACAGGGAATACCCCGATGCGCCCAGGGTCCCGAACCATTCAGGGAAGGTCGCGCCGAACAGTTTCGTCGCCATGACCGCGCCGATGTAAAACACGATCCCCATCAGCAGGAACACCGACCCCATGCCGGGCAGGGCGGTCACGAACCCTTCGACCACGCGGCGTAGCGATGGCACCACGGAAATGACCCGCAGCACACGCAGGATGCGCAAGGCGCGCAGCACCGACAGCCCGCCGGTGCCGGGCATCAGCGAAATCCCGACGATGATGAAATCAAAGATGTTCCAGCCACCACGGAAAAACCGTGGCCCCTGTGCGAAAAGCTTGGCCGCAAGTTCCACCACAAAAATCGCCAGACACAGCCGGTCCAACGCGAGGATCAATCCGCCTGCGCGCGCCATGGCGGTGGCGGATGTTTCCAGCCCCAGAATGATTGCATTGAAGATGATCACACAGACGATGAATTGCCCCACGACGGGTCGGTCCATAAAGGCAGCGATGCGGGCGCGTAGGGTCATTTTCCATCCATATCCAAAGGCCCGCCCGATATGCGCGTTCCGCTGCGGGACAGCAAGTCCTGTCGCGGCCCACAGGCTTGCCAGACCAACAAAACCCCGCGATGTTCATGCAGATGCTAGGAGAGCGGATGAACCTGAAACCTGTCGTGATCTACCGTTGGATGGTGTTCGGGCTTGCCGCCGGCTATTGCATCCGCACCATCGTGCTGGGCGGGTTCGACGCCTTTGGCGGTCCGTTCCGGTTTCTGACGATCTGGGCCCTGTTCATGTCATTCTTTGCCGCCAGCCGGATGATGGCCTTGATGGAAGGCCGCAGCGACAAACGCTGGGACGGGTTTGTTTGCATGACGGCGGTGATCAATACGATGGTGGTGATCCTGTATTGGCGGCTTTATTTCGGGGACCCCGCATCGGTGACGCCTGACGGGCAATTGGCGGCTTGGCATCTGGAGATCTATCTGCATCTGATCGGCCCGGCGTTGCAGGTGATCGACACGATTTTTATCCATCGCAGCTATCGCCGTCTGGGTCCGGCGCTGGCGTGGCTGGTAGGGGTGATCGTGACCTATCTGACCTGGGCCGAGATGCTGGTCGGCCCGATGAACGCCAGCCCCGTGGGCAGTGTCACATCCGGCCTGCCGTACCCGTTTCTGAGCAATCTGGAATTTGCAGACCGTCTGACGTTTTACGGTGTTAACCTTGCGACCGGCTTGATCCTGCTGTTCGTCTTTGCGGGGATCGCGTGGGTGGTCAGGCGCTATTTTCCTGCGCCAGCAATGCCCTGAGCCCGCTGCGGTAATCGGGATAGATCAGTTTCACACCCAGTTCGTTCTTGATCCGGTCATTGCTGACCTTCTTGCTTTCGGCATAGAAACTGCGCGCCATGGGGGTCATCTCTGCCGTTGCGAAATCCTCGGCAGGGGGCAAGGGCAGGCCAAGCAGTTCGGCCGCATAGCCGATCACATCCTCGGGCGGGGCAGGATCATCGTCGCAGACGTTGTAGATGCCGCCGGGATTGGGCCGCGCGATGGATGCCGCCAGCACCTGCGCGATATCGGCGACATGCGTGCGGCTGAAAACCTGACCCGGCTTGATGATCCGCCGCGCCGATCCGTCGCGCACCTTGGCAAAAGGGCCACGTCCCGGCCCGTAGATCCCGGCAAGCCGGAAGATGTGCAGCGGCAGGTCAGGGATCGCGGCCCATGCCGCTTCGGCCTTTACGCGGGCGATGCCGCGTCTGGTGGCGGGGGTCAGCGGGGTGGTTTCATCGACCCAGCCGCCACCATGGTCGCCGTAAACGCCGGTGGTGGACAGATATCCGACCCAGGTAAACTGGCCCGCGCGCCGGGCGATTTCGTCATGCAATTCCGCCAGCACCGGGTCGCCGTTTTCGTCAGGCGCCGCGGAAATCAGCAGATGCGTCGCGCAATCCAGCGCCGGGCGCATATCGGCGCCGGGCCAGATGCGCGGGTCAACCCCGCCTGCCATCAGCCGCGCGGCCTTGTCGTCCGATCGTGTGGTGCCGATGATCCGCCAGCCCCGTGGGATCAGCAGGTCCGCCAAGGCCCGCGCGCTGAAGCCGTGACCGAAGGAAAGAAGGGTCTGTGTCATAAGGCTTGGTGCCGCTTTGGACGCAAAGGTGCAAGCCCCTCTGTCAGTTAACGATTTGACAAAATCCACTTATCTGTCCCTAATGACGCATGACCGGATGCCTGCACAACATGCGGGTGCCGGAAGAACAGGCTGTCGTCTGACGGCCATGATACAAACCTAAAAGGGAGAAGGTTATGAACAAGAACTGGATGGCCGCAGCAGCCGCCGCCGTTGCAATGACGGGTGGTGCAGTGCAGGCACAGGATACTTTCATTTCCATCGGGACCGGCGGCGTGACCGGCGTCTATTATCCTGCTGGCGGCGCGATCTGCCGCCTGGTAAACCGTGACCGTGCCGAACATGGCATCCGTTGCGGCGTGGAATCGACCGGTGGGTCGATCTTCAACATCAACGCCATCCGCTCGGGCGAGCTGGAATTCGGCGTTGCACAGTCCGACTGGCAGTTCCACGCGTATAACGGCAGTTCCGAATTTGAAGGCAGCGCCTTCGAAGACCTGCGCGCCGTGTTTTCGCTGCACCCCGAGCCGTTCACCGTTGTGGCGCGTGCCAATGCAGGCATCACCAATTTCGAGGATCTGCAAGGCAAGCGCGTGAACATCGGCAACCCCGGTTCCGGACAACGCGGCACGATGGAAGTCGTCATGGATGCCCTTGGCTGGACCCTTGCCGA
>NZ_JBKBQY010000036.1:0-30183 GCF_046292185.1 Yoonia sp. | reverse complement strand
CCGCGACATGAAGGACACGCACCATGAAGGTCCGTAACTCCCTCCGCTCGCTCAAGCAGCGCCATCGCGATTGCCGCGTCGTGCGCCGTAAGGGCCGCGTCTATGTGATCAACAAGACGCAGCGCCGGTTCAAGGCCCGTCAGGGCTAAGACCTGCCAAAGCAGCAGATTGAAAAGGTCGCACCTTTGGGCGCGGCCTTTTTTCGTTTACCTAGCAGTCCAAGCGAATTGGTCAGGAATTTCCTGCCTCGCCTCTAAGATGACTGGTCAGGGCTGCGACAATTGGTCTAACGTCGCGGCAGAAAAAACCTGCCCGGCAAAGGACGATGCGATGACACAGAAAACACTGCTGAAAACAACCGCGATATCGCTTGTGTTGCTTGGCTTCGCCTCGCCCACCCTTGCGCAGGCGATCTGTGGGGGTGCTGGCACAGGCGGGCAGTGGATTGGCGGTGACGAGGCTGGCTCGGATATTTCCACCGTCGACAATTACCGCGAACAGATGGCGCTGGTGCTGGGCGGAAACGATTATGTGGCTCTGTTCAACCTGAGCGAAGGTACCGATGTCCGGCTCGAAGCCGCAGGGCGCGGTTCGGCGGATCCGATGATCGATCTGCTAGGTGCGGATGGCAGCCTGATCCTTTCGGATGACGATTCGGGTGGCGATGCCGCATCGCGTGCCGAAACCTATCTGGAACCCGGTTCCTATTGCATGGCGACACGCAGCTATGATGGCGGGCCGATGACGGCTTTCGTGCGGATCGGACGTCAGGAGCATGAACCGCTGACCGCAGGGATCGACACCATGGCCGTGGGTGATCCCGGCACCAGCGCTAATTGTGACGATGCTGTTCCGATGGGCGCCCTTGGGACCAGTGTTACGGCTTCCGCCACTGAAACACCTTACTGGAGCTTCACGCTGGATGAACCGACACCGGTCACGATCACCGCAGTCAACGAATCCGCCGATCCGGTGGTGACGCTCTATGACGCGTCCAACCGTTATATCGCCGAGAATGACGATTACGATGGGCTGAATTCGCGGCTTGATATGACCGACCCCATGGCAGCGGGCACCTACTGCCTGAACATCACCGCATTGTCGGATGACACGCTTCCCATCACTGTCAATGTCAGCGCCTATGATGCGCAGGCCGCCCTGCTGGAGGTTTACGCCCGCGGCGAAGCAGCCCCGCCATTGGACGGCACAGTGCCCTACACTGATCTGGGCCTGATCAGCACGCGTATCCGCCAGGATGTATCAGCCAGCACTGATGTGACGTGGTTCTCTGTTGACGTTGACAGCGGCAGCCTGCTGATGATCGAGGCGATCGGCAACGGCAATGTCGATCCTTGGCTTGTCATCTACGACGATCTGGGGCGCGAGATCGGGCAGAACGATGATTACGGCGGCGCGCTCGACAGCCTGGTCGCGGCGCGGGTGCAGCCGGGGACCTATGTGATCGGGGTGCGGCAATACGGCCGGGGTCAGGGCCTGATCCGGCTGCTGATCGAACGCTACGTGCCTGCCCAATAGCCTGCCCGCGCATCAGCGCGAAAGCGCATCCGCAAGCAGGCGTGCCAGCGTCGATTGGTTGAGAAAGCCTGACGCTGGCAGATCCGCATCACCCTGATATCTGCGGATGGCGCGGCGGGTGTCTGCGTCAAACCGGCCATCAACCGTACCGGGGTCAAATCCCATTTGCGACAGCCTGCTTTCGATCAGCCGCGCCATGATCGGGTTGATGTTCAGCGCCTGCTCCAGCGCGCGCGCTGGATCGCTGTCATCCGCAGGGGCGGGAATTTCGACAATCTCTGCCAGAGCATCATTCGCCTGATCCGCGAATATCCCTTCGGGATAGCGATTCAGATAGGCGCGATACCCGCCTTCGGTCCCGCCTGCGCCGGTCTCTTCCCAATAAGCGCGGTCAAGGCGCTCTGCCTCGGCCTGAGCGCGAGTTTCTGCCGCATCAAGTTCGGCCTGACGGCGGCTGGCCTGCGCGTCGATCCGGTTGATCTGTTCTGTCGTCAGGAACGAGGTCTGGGTAAATCCGTTGATCTGCTGCCAGTTGCGGATCGCCCGGCGCGTGCCCGTCCCGAATATCCCATCCACACCGCGCGTGTCGTAATCCAGCAGCGTCAGATTGGACTGGATCGCCCGGCGCTGGGCGCGGGTCAGGCCCAGCGCGTCTTCTGCCTGCTCGGCCAGAAGAACCGGATCATTCTCGATCTGCTCCAGCCGGCGGCGCGCCTCGGCGGCATAGGGGCTGTTCGAATGGCCAAGCAGAAATACGCGGTAGGCATCGGCGGTATTGGCGGCCTGCGCATCCTGCCAGAACGACAAGGATGGATCGCCGGGGCGCGTCGGCTCGACTTCCTGCGCGGGGTCCGCTTGCATCACTAGACTGCGCGGCTGATAGCCCGCGACCTGCACCGCGCGGGTGTTGCGCGCGAACTGCATGATATCGGCACCCTGCACCGCCACCGCGTCCACGATGATATTGTCGGCTGCGTTGGGCGGACCGGACAGCACCGTCACCCCCTGCGGGATTTCCAGATTCCCCAGACCCTGACGCAGATAAGTGTCGATCTCGTTGGTATCACTGGCATTCAGCCCCAACACCAGAACCGCGCGTCCGGGTGCCTGTGCCAGCACGGAAAGGACAGATTCTACTGACACCGCGCCATCCAGCGAAAACAGGCCGGGCCGCGCCGGCGCATCCGCCGGCAGCAACCATGTCCGGTCTCCGTCGGTGACAAACCTGCCCGACAGACCGACCACCAGCCTGTCCGCATTCGCTGCATCCGCCGCCAGCCGTTCCAGAAGGCGGCGCATATCCGTGCCGACACCGTTTTCCAGCGAGCTGACGGCATATCCCGCATCGCGCAAGGCGCTGATCCCCACGACAACATCTGTCCCGCCCCCGACCCGGCGGAATTCCTGATAGCGGTCGACGCCCATCAGCAAAGCCAGATCATCGGCAAAAAGCGGCGTCGCGAGAATGGCAAAAGCTGCGGAAAGTGTCAGTCGGCGCATGCGGCGTCATCCTTCTGGTCAGGTTGAAAGAACTATCCGACACTTGTGGCGGATCGCATTGCTATACAATAACGCCATGCCATCCTGTCATCCTCGGTGCCTAAATCCCCTGTACCGCAACCTGCTCTGGCAGCTTTTCCACCCGCACGGCGGCGAATTTAAATTCCGGGATCTTGCCGTAGGGGTCTATGGCGGGGTTGGTCAGCACATTTGCCGCCGCCTCGACATAGGCAAAGGGCACGAACACCATATCCGGCGAAACAGCCCGGTCGGCGCGCGCCATGATGTCGATAGATCCGCGCCTTGTGGTCAGTCGCAACATCCCACCCGGATCGACCCCCAGCTTGCGCAAGGTAGCGGGATGCAGGGAACAATTCGCTTCCGGCTCGACCGCATCAAGCACGCGCGACCGCCGCGTCATTGATCCCGTATGCCAATGTTCAAGCTGCCGTCCTGTCGTCATGATCATCGGGTAATCGGCATCGGGCGCTTCATCCGGTGCGATCACATTGGCCGGGGTGAATTTCGCGCGTCCGTTTTCGCGGGGAAAGCCATCGGTAAACACAATCGCCTGCCCCGGATCGTCCGGTGTCAGCGACGGATAGGTCACGGCATTCTGCGCTTCCAGCCGATCCCATGTGATGTTGTTCAGCGATCGCATCACTTGCCCCATCTCAGCGAAAACCTCGCGCGGGTGGCTATAGTGCCAAGGCAGACCCAGCCGCCTGGCCAGTTCCACCGTGATCCACCAATCCTCGCGGGCGCTGCCCGGCGGCGCTACGGCGGGGCGGCCCATCTGGACCTGCCGGTTGGTATTGGTCACCGTGCCGGTCTTCTCGGCAAAGGCGCTGGCAGGCAGGATCACGTCGGCAAAATTCGCCGTTTCGGTGATGAAAATATCCTGCACCACCAGATGGTCCAGCTTGGCCAGCGCCGCGCGGGCATGATCGACATCCGGGTCCGACATGGCGGGGTTTTCGCCAAGGATATACATGCCCCTGATATCACCATCATGCACCGCATCCAGAATTTCGGTCACGGTCAGGCCCTTGGCCGGATCGATCTGACCATGCTGCCACAGATCCTCGAACGTGGTGCGAATGCCTTTGTCGCCGACAGGCTGATAATCGGGCAGAAACATCGGGATCATCCCGGCGTCAGATGCGCCCTGCACATTGTTCTGCCCACGCAACGGGTGCAGCCCCGTACCCGGACGCCCTACCTGCCCGGTCATCAGCGCCAAGGATATCAGGCAACGCGCATTATCCGTGCCGTGAATATGCTGGCTGACGCCCATGCCCCAGAAAATCATCGCTGATTTCGCGCCCGCAAAGGTGCGCGCCACATCGCGCAGGGTTTCCGCGTCAATGCCGCAGATTCCGGCCATTTTCTCGGGGCTGAAATCGGCCAGATGCGCCTTCTCAGCCTCCCAATTCTCGGTATAGGCGGCGATATACTGCTGGTCGAACAGCCCTTCGTCCACGATCACATGCATGATCGCATTGAGCAGCGACACATCCGCACCGGGGCGGAATTGCAGCATGTGGCTGGCATGGCGTTTCAGCGCCTGCCCGCGCGGATCCATCACGATCAGCTTGCCACCGCGTTTGGCAAATTGCTTGAAATAGGTCGCGGCGACGGGGTGGTTTTCTATCGGATTGGCACCGATAACGATGGCGACATCGGCATTTTCAATCTCGTTAAAGGTCGCGGTCACCGCACCAGACCCGACATTTTCCATCAGGGCAGCGACCGATGACGCATGGCACAGCCGCGTGCAGTGATCGACATTGTTGTGGCCAAAACCCTGCCGGATCAGTTTCTGGAACAGATAGGCCTCTTCATTGGTGCATTTGGCCGATCCGAAACCGGCCACGCCCTTGCCGCCAATCGCCTGCAAGCCATTGGCGGCAACGTCCAGCGCTTCATCCCATGTCGCCTCGCGGAAATGAGTCTGCCAATTGCCGGGATCGACGTTCAGACCCTTGGCAGGTGCATCCGCCCGCCGGATCAGCGGTTTGGTCAGACGGTGCGGGTGATGGATATAGTCAAACCCGAACCGGCCCTTGACGCAAAGCCGCCCTTCGTTCGCGGGGCCATTCAGCCCCTCAACGAATTTGACCTTGTCATCTTTGATCTTCAGGCTCACCTGACAACCGACACCGCAGAACGGGCAAATGCTGGCGACCTCGCGGTCAAAATCGGCACTATCACCCATCTGGTTTTCATCGGTGACCGTCGCAGGCAACAGCGCGCCCGTGGGGCAGGCCTGCACGCATTCGCCGCAAGCCACGCAGGATGATCCGCCCATCGGGTCATCCATGTCAAACACCGGGTAGGCCGTGGCACCCCGGCCCGCCATGCCGATCACGTCATTGACCTGCACCTCGCGGCAGGCCCGCACGCAAAGCCCGCACTGAATGCAGGCGTCAAGGTTCACTGACATCGCGACATGGCTATCATCAAGCAACGGCACGTTATCCTTTGCCGCAAAGCGGCTTTGCACCACACCTTGCGCGCCTGCCATGTCCCACAGATGACTGGACCGGTCATGCGCCACGGCCTGCGCCGGTTGATCGGCGACGAGCAATTCCATCACCATGCGGCGCGCCTGCACCTCGCGCGGCTGGGTGGTGGTCACGATCATGCCATTGACAGGTTCGCGGATGCAGGAAGCGGCCAATGTACGCTCGCCTTCAATCGCGACCATGCAAGCCCGACAATTGCCGTCAGAGCGATAACCGGGGGCCGGTTTGTGACACAGATGCGGGATCACCAGACCGCGGCCATGCGCGACCTCCCAGATCGTCAGACCGGGTTCGGCAGTGACAGTCTGACCATCAAGGGTAAAGGTGATCGGATCGGGCATTCTATGACCTCGCGCTGCTTGCCCCGACTAGAGCATGCACCGCAGGCTAGCGAAAGCTCAGGCGCGACCGCCAGCCACGATTTCGCGACTGGTCCGGTCAGACGAAGGCAACCATATTATTGATCAGGAAAATCCGCAGGATTTCCAGACCCACCAGCACCAGTACCGGCGACAGATCAATCCCGCCCATATTGGGCATGATATTGCGGATCGGGCCATAGATCGGTTCCAGCACGCGTTGCAGCGTATACCAGACCTGGCCCACGAATTGCTGGCGCACGTTCAACACCTCGAACCGGATCAGCCAGCTCATGATGAAATGGGCGATGACGAAAAAGCGCAGAACGCCGATGATGACAAGCAGCGCTTGAATAATGGTCAGCATGGTGGACAGGCCCTTTGAAAACTGTGGCCTTGACCTAGTCCTTCCGGGCGGATCCGACAAGCCCCGGACTTTCCCCAAGGTAAAAGTTGACCCACGCGTCATCCCGCGCCATTCCGGGATAAACACAAAAGGCCAGCCATGTATCCCGTTATCCGCACCATGAAGGAACTGATCGTCAACCGCAGTCAGCCAAAGCTGCATCCGCTGGCGGCGCATGTGTCGTATCACCGCTGCTGGCCGCAGGACATTGATGTCTATCTGGAAATGAACAACGGGCGCATCCTGACGATCATGGATCTGGGGCGCACGGGCCTTGGCATCCGCACCGGGCTGGTGGCGGCATTGCGGCGCAACGGCTGGGGCCTGACGATGGCGGGTGCCTCGGTCCGGTATCGCAAAAGGATCAGGCCATTCACCCGGTTCCGCATGGTCAGCAAATGTATCGGCTGGGATGACAAATTCATGTATCTGGACCAGTCGATCTGGATCGGCGACAATTGCGCGGTGCAGATCCTCTATCGCTCTGCCGCGACCGGCAAGACCGGGATCGTCAAGCCTGACCACCTTTTGGCAGAGATGGGAATGAACAGCCCGTCACCGGCTTTGCCCGACTGGGTGCAGGGCTGGATCGATGCCGACCGGGGGCGCACATGGCCGCCGGTGGATTACGGCGCGCAAAGCTAAACCTGTTCTTGCCAGACAGATGCATTGCAGTGTCTAGTCCCCGCAAGCACAAAAGCAGGGACAGGTCATGGCAGCCAGCAAGAAACGCATCTGGGGATGGATGGCCTATGATTGGGCCGCCCAGCCGTTCTATACCCTTGGCCTGACCTTTATCTTCGGTCCATATTTCGCGGTCGCGGCAGCGCAGCATTACCTTGGCATGGGGCTGGACGAATTCGCCGCCAATGCCCGCGCGCAATGGATCTGGTCTGCCGGGCAGACCATCGCCGGGCTGCTGATCGCCGTCAGCGCGCCTTTTCTGGGGGCCTTTGCCGATAATTCCGGGCGCAAGATCCCGTGGATCGTGTTCTTCTCCGTGATCTATGTGATCGCCACCGCGATGCTCTGGGGGCTGACACCGGATGGGGCGAACCTCATCGTGATCCTTGTTGTGTTCTACGTGGGCTTCATCGCCGCCGAAAGCGGGCTGAATTTCACCAATGCGATCCTGCCATCGCTGGGCAACGATCAGGAAATCGGCCGGATCTCCGGCTCCGGTGCGGCTTTCGGCTATTGGGGTGGGGTGACGGCCCTGTTCCTGATGCTGCTGTTGCTGGCGGAAAACGAACAGGGCGTCACATTGCTGGGCAATCCGCCATTGTTCGGGCTTGACCCCGAAATGCGCGAAGGCACAAGATCCGTCGGCCCGTTCATCGCGATCTGGTACATGATCTTTATCATCCCGTTCTTCATGTATGTCCGCGACGACCCGCACGCGGTGCGGCGATCAACAGAAATCCGCGCCGTCGCGGGTGAGCTGATGACAACTCTGCGGTCCGTCGTGCAGCGCAAAAGCCTGCTGAATTTCCTGCTCGGGTCGATGTTCTATCGCGACGCGCTGAACGCGGTTTATGCCTTTGGTGGGGTCTATGCCGCACTGGTGCTGCAATGGCAGACCGTCCAGATCGGCGTTTTCGGAATCATCGCGGCCATCGCTGCTGCGATTGTCACATGGCTTGGCGGGCTGGGTGACGCACGTTTGGGGCCAAAGCCGGTGATAAAGATCTGCGTCTGGGTCCTGATCGGCGTCTCCGTGATCATCGTCGGCATGTCGCGTCAGGCGATCTTCGGCATCCCCCTGCCGGAAGGATCGCAGATCCCGGATCTGGTGTTCTATTTCTGCGGGGTCTGCATCGGCGGCGCAGGCGGTGCGCTTTATTCCGCGTCGCGGTCCATGATGGTGCGCCACACTCATCCCGACCGCCCGGCAGAGGCGTTCGGTCTCTTCGCACTGACCGGCAAGGCGACCGCATTCCTCGCCCCCGCACTGATCACGCTGTTCACAATTATGACGGGCAGCAACCAATTGGGCTTTTTGCCGATAATCTTTCTTTTCATGATCGGTCTTTACCTGCTACGCTTCGTCAACAAGAATGGAGATCGTGACACATGGTCCGCATCGCAGCAGCCCTTATCCTAAGCCTCGCCCTCGCCGCTTGCCAGTCCGAGGATGCCCCCGTGTCCCGGGCCGAAGTGATGCAGAATGCCGGTGACAACCGGATCGCCAAGGCGCTGTTCGGCGCGGTCCCGCGACCATCGTCGCAATCACCCGCCGCATTAGGCGGATATTCGCAGGGCTGTCAGGCCGGCGCAATGGAATTGCCCGAAACCGGCCCCACATGGCAGGCGATGCGCCTGTCGCGCAACCGGAACTGGGCACAGCCCGTCACCGTCGATTACATTCAGAACCTCAGCCGCTTTGCCGCCACCCTGCCGGGATGGAACGGGATTTATGTCGGCGATCTGAGCCAACCGCGCGGCGGGCCGATGCTGACAGGACATGCCAGCCACCAGACCGGCCTTGACGCCGATATCTGGATGCTGCCCGCCACCCGCATGGACCTCAGCCGGGGGGAACGTGAATCGCTCTCCTCCATCTCCATGCGGCGGGCGAATGGTGCTTTTGTGAACAGCGACTGGACCCCACAGCACGAGGCGTTGATCAGGGCTGCCGCCTCTGACCCGCGTACGGCGCGGATTTTCGTCTTTCCGGGCGCGAAGGTCGCCATGTGCAACAATGCTACCGGTGACAGGGCCTGGCTGAACAAGGTCCGGCCGTGGTACGGTCACCATTATCATTTCCACGTCCGGCTGAACTGCCCACGCGGCGATGCGACCTGCGTGGATCAGGCTCCGCCGCCACCCGGCGACGGTTGCGCCGAAGCGCAGGAATGGGTGAACAATATCATCAGCCCGCCACCACCGACGCCGCGTGATCCATCTGCCGCACCGGTCACGCCGCGTGGTGAACTGACGATGGCCCGCCTGCCCGGCCAATGTCTGGCTGTGCTGAACGCCGATTGATCGCGCTAAACCTTATCTTAACCGTTGCACGTTAGACTGAGGCGGAAGCCTTTCAGATGAAATGACCCTGCCTTGCGCCTGACCGCCATTCTCACAGCCCTTTGGCTGGCCGTACCCGCCCAGACAGAGGTGGCCCTGATCGGCAGTTACACCTGGACATCGGACGACCCGCTTTTTGGCGGATTTTCCGCCATCGAGATGCTTGACGACGGGAACAGCTTTGTCGCGGTCAGTGACCGGGGATCGTTCATCACCGGCACAATTGAACGGACAGACGGGCGCATCACTAGGATCATCCCCGGCCCCCTGATCCCGATGACGGGTCCCGGCGGGCGGGCGCTAACCCGCCCCGAAAGCGATAGCGAAGGGCTGGCAATTGCCCCTGACGGGACGATCTACGTCTCTTTCGAATGGATGCACGGCATCCGCCGATTTGGCACCGTGGATGCGCCAGGATCGAATTTGATGACGACGCCCGCCTTTGACTGGATGCAGAACAATGCCTCGTTAGAGGCGCTGGCCATCGGCAATGATGGCGCACTCTATACGATCCCCGAACGGTCGGGGGCGGCAACTCAGCCGTTTCCGGTTTACCGGCTGAAGGATGGCATCTGGGATCAGCCTTTTGATATCCCGCGGCGCGGGGCGTTTCTGGTGGCGGGGGCGGATATCGGGCCGGACGGGCGGCTTTATATACTGGAACGGGATTTCATCGGGATCGGTTTTCGCAGCCGGGTGCGGCGGTTCAACCTGCAGGGCGGAGACGAAGAAGTCTTGCTGGAAACCCGCGCACGCCAACATGACAATCTGGAAGGGATCAGCGTCTGGCAGGACCCACAGGGACTGCGGCTGACAATGATCTCTGACGATAACTTCGTGCTTTTCCAACGGACCGAGCTCGTGGAATACCGGTTGACGGATTGACGCGCGAGCGTTAGGTCGCGCTGTCCCCACGCAGGGGCCAAGTGCCGCACCCTTGTCAAAACGGAAACATTCAAATGACACGCATCCTTCCCGGCGTTATCGCCATGGCCGCCATCGTCGTGGCCTCCAATATCCTCGTGCAATTCCTGATTCTAGATGGCCTGCTGACCTGGGGCGCGTTCACCTATCCGTTGGCCTTTCTTGTCACCGATGTGATGAACCGGGTTTACGGTACGCAGGCCGCGCGGAAGGTCGTGTTCGCGGGCCTGATCGTCGGGATCGTCTGCAGCCTGGTCGGCACGCAGATTATGCTGCAAGGTGACGGATATACCTATCCCGCCGTTGCCTTGCGGATCGCCATCGCCTCGGCCACGGCATTCGGCGTCGCGCAACTCCTTGATATCGCGATCTTTGATCGGCTACGCGATGGGTCGTGGTGGAAGGCGCCGCTGACCAGTACGATCGTCGGGTCCACGGTCGATACGGTGATTTTCTTCACCATCGCCTTTGCGGCATTGTTCAACGGGCTGTCGGCCACGGCAGCAGAGGAAGTCACCTGGGCCCAGGACGCCGCACCCTTCCTGAGCGCGGGGCCGTTGGTGCCGCTTTGGGTGTCGCTGGCCGTAGCGGACTGGGGTGTCAAACTGACCATCGCGCTGTTGGCGCTGGTGCCGTTCCGCCTAATTGTTGGGCGTTTACAGCAGGCTAAAATATAAACGCGACGGGTGGTATATTTTTACTTGAAATATACCAGATCTGTGCAAATCTACAGGTAGTGAAACATTTGAAAGGAGGTGATCCAGTGCATCATGAAGTATTGGAAACGTGTGGCGGGACAACTTGGGGGGCGCGCAGCTAAGGCAGCCCTTGGCTGAATTAACCCCAAGGTGGTAATCCTAACCGACCCACCTCCGACATTCAGGAAAGGGCTATCCCAACGGGGTAGCCCTTTTTACGTCGAAAGCGCAGCTTTCGACGTGTGCGGGTCAGCGTTTGGCGCAGCCAGATGCGACCGCACACCCCAGATCAGAAGAGACCGCCATGACCCTGCGCATCACCAACCAGATCACCATTGCCGATTGGGAGCTGACGGAAAGCTTTGCCCGCGCCTCCGGCCCCGGCGGGCAGAATGTGAACAAGGTGTCCACCGCCGTCGAATTGCGGTTCGAGGCGGAAAGATCCCCCAACCTGCCCGATCCGGTGAAACGGCGGCTGCGGCGGCTGGCCGGGCGGCGCTGGACCAGCGAGGGGGCAATCGTGATTTTCGTGCAGGACACCCGCAGCCAGGCCCGCAACCGCGAGATCGCCCGCGACAGGCTGGCCGAGCTGATCCGCAGCGCGACGGTCGTTCCGAAACGCCGCGTCGCGACCAAGCCGACCTATGGCGCGGTCAAACGGCGACTGAAGGCAAAAAAGGTACGGGGGGAAGTGAAGGCGATGCGGGGGAAGGTGGAGGAGTGAGGGGGGGGGACTTCATGCGCAGCTTTGTTCCGCGTGGTCGTCGGGATGGCGACAGGGGGGTGCGCATGAATGCGCACCCTACGGGACCTTCCCCGCGGGGAAGGTTTCCGGCGGGGATGCCTTGTGCGCAGGTGGGTTGTGCCAGTCTACACTGGAAGGCGTTAAGAAAGGGTTAAGGCAGCATGCGTTGCTTGTGCAGGGAGTGATTTGCACGGAGTTTGTAAGCGCGCGGAATTTTAGATATCGAGACATATTTGAAAAAGGAAGTCGGCAAATGACGCCGATGAAGTTCAAAATGTGAACCGCGATCGGGAACAAACCTGTTGGAGGAACAGGAAGAGAGATTAAAGCAGTAATCGAAAATCTCTACGCAAAACCCTAAACCACAACCTCCACCCGCTCCTGCTCGCCCACCCCGAACACCCGCTTGTACCGCGCGATCTCCTCCACCGGCCCCATCGCCTTGTTTGGGTTATCACTCAGCTTCACCGTGGGCCGACCGTTCGCGCTGACCGCCTTGCAGACAAGGCTGAACGGTGCCAGCGCGTCCCCTTCCACCAACCCCTTGAAATCATTGGTTAGCATCGTCCCCCATCCGAAACTGACCCGCACCCGTCCGGCGAATTGCGCCTGCAGTTCGATGATCTTGGCCACGTCCAGCCCGTCGGAGAAGATCACCAGTTTCTGGCGCGGGTCCTCGCCGCGCGACTGCCACCAGTTGATCGCCACCTCAGCCCCTGCCGCCGGGTCGCCGCTGTCGACGCGGATACCGGTCCAGCCGGCCAGCCAGTCGGGCGCGCGGTCGAGGAAGCCTTTGGTCCCGTAGGTGTCGGGCAGGATGATCCGCAGGTTGCCGTCGTGTTCGTCCTGCCAGTCGGCCAGCACATTGTAGGGGGCCTGCCGCAGCGCCTCGTCGGTTTCGGCGAGGGCGGCGTAGACCATGGGCAGTTCGTGGGCGTTGGTGCCGATCGCCTCAATCTCGCGCATCATGGCGATCCGGCAGTTGGAGGTGCCGCGGAAGTTGCTGCCCAGCCCCTCGCTCATCGCTTGCACGCACCAATCCTGCCAGAGGTAGGAATGCCGCCGCCGCGTGCCGAAATCGGCCAGTTGCAGGTTGGGAATGGACTGTAATTGTTCGACCTTTTCCCAAAGTTTCGTCATGGCGCGGGCGTAAAGCACCTGTAGTTCAAACCGCCCCATGCCTTTCAGCACCGCCCGCCCGCGCAGCTCCATGATCACGGCAAGGGCGGGGATTTCCCACAGCATGACCTCTGGCCATGAGCCTTCGAACGTGAGTTCGTATTGCCCGTCGATCTTTTCCAGATGGTAGGGGGGCAGTTGCAGGTTCTCGAACCATTCCATGAAGGCGGGGGTGAACATCTGCCGCTTGCCATAGAATGTATTGCCGCGCAGCCATGTGCTTTCGCCCCGCGTCAGGCGGAGGCTGCGGATATGGTCGAGCTGTTCGCGCAATTCGCCTTCATCCACAAGATCGGCGAGGCGGATGGACTTGGTCCGGTTGATCAGGCTGAAGGTAACTTGTGTGTCGGGGTGGTTGCGGAACACCGACTGGCACATCAGCAGCTTGTAGAAATCGGTATCGATGAGCGACCGCACGATGGGGTCAATCTTCCATTTGTGGTTCCAGACGCGGGTGGCGATGTCGACCATGGTGTTCCCCTGTAGGTTTGGGGTGTTAGAGCAAGGCGCGCCGGGGCTTTCAAGGCTGCAAAGCCCGCCATCCATAGTAAAAGTGCGAACAATCAGCGATATCCCAGACGTTTCCCCAGCCGTTTGGTCTGCCAGTACAGATAGCCCCTGAGCTTGAAAACTCCCAATGGAAGGCCAGCGAGTAAATCACGCGCCACCTCGTCGACCTGATTGCGCGCGCTGGCGCGCAGTGCGCGAAACAAAAGAAACCAGCGGGCCGCAGGGTTTTTGCGGAACGCCGCTTCGTTTCGCACGAAGGTCCGTGCATAACATTGTGAGGCAACAACCGGATCGAAGACGAGTGTCAACTGCGGGGCGACGTCAGGCCCCGTCTCATAGGCGCGATAAACCACGCAGCCAGCCGCTGGTTCGAACCACGCGCGATGGCCCGCGGCGACTAGGCGGCAGCAAAAGTCAGTATCTTCATCATTGACCTGATCGGGGGCAATGCCGCCCAGTTTGACGAATACATCACGGCGCACCCAAAAGCCTGAAGAAAAGGCTGCGATCTGTTTTTAAAGTGATGCCTTCTCGGATAACAAGCTGCCTTCGGCCTGCTGCGTTTCCATGTCTGGTAGTTGATCACCGACAACCATCTGCCGTGACGAAAACCCCCAGTCCGCGCCCTGATGGGCGGCGCGCGACACCCTTCTCGGATATCCGGCCACAAGCGTATCATCATCATCCAGAAACATCACGATCTCGCCCAGTGCCTGCGCCACGCCATGGTTGCGCGCGCCGGCGGCGCCCTTGTCGCCGGTGTTGGTCAATATCCGCAGGCGGGGGTGGTCGTCGACCTTGCACAGGGCCTTGACCGCCGTGTCAGAACGGTCATCGACCACGATCACCTCTCCGTCCCCCGGACAGGCGGCAAGCGCCGAGGCGACCGCCCGTTGCAGCAGCGCGGGCCGGTTATAGGTCGGGATGATGATCGACACCATCATGCCAGAATCACACCCGCCGCCTGCATATCGGCCTTGGCGCGTGCCAGTGTCCCGTCGAAATCAATCGCACGGCACAGGTCAGACTGCACTGTCACGTCAAACCCCAGCCTTGCCGCGTCCATCGCCGAATAGGCGACGCAGAAATCCAGCGCCAAGCCCACCAGCGTGATCCGGGTGATCCCGCGTGTCCGCAGATATCCCTCCAGCCCGGTGGGCGTGGTCTTGTCGTTCTCAAAAAACGCCGAATAGCTGTCGATCGCGGGATTATGGCCTTTGCGGAGGATCAGATCGGCGCGGTCCACTGTCAGATCGGGATGAAACTGCGCGCCAAGCGATCCCTGGATGCAATGATCGGGCCACAAAACCTGCGGGCCATAGGGCATGTCGATCATGCTCATCTCTGCGGCGTCGTGGGTGGATGCGAAGGACGAATGCCCCGCCGGGTGCCAGTCCTGCGTCAGCACGACGACGTCGTAATCATTCATCGCGGCATTGATCCCCGGCACGATCTGATCACCGCCCGTCACCGCCAGCGCGCCACCGGGGCAGAAGTCTTTTTGCACGTCGATCACGATGAGAGCATGGGTCATGGCGGTTTTCCCGTTTAAGTGGTTCGCGCGCAATCTGCCATTGATTTGACCTGAACGAAAGCCGGGGGCTTGCGCGCGCCGTGCAATTTTTCTATCGCCTGCGTTTTTGCGAGGAACGCATGGCAACGCTCGGGATCGATTTCGGCACCTCCAACACAGCCGCCGGGGTCATGGTTGCGGACCGTCCGCATCTGATCGCGGTGGAACCAGGGCGCACGACCTTGCCGACTTCGGTATTCTTTGACGCGGATCGCAAAGTCACCAGCTATGGGTCCATCGCCAATGCCGCGCTGACCCAAGGCCGCGAGGGGCGATTCATGCGCGCGCTGAAATCGGTTCTTGGTACACCGCTGTTGCGCGAACGTCGGCAGATTGGACACGAACGGCTGACCTTGCTGGATGTCGTCGCGCGGTTTCTGGCGATGATCCGGGAACGGGCGGAAGCGGAGACGGGTCAGACCTACACCCATGCCCTGTCCGGTCGTCCGGTGCGGTTTCATTCCAGCGATCCCGCGCGCGATGCACAGGCAGAGGTCGATCTGCGCGCGGCGTATCTGCTGGCAGGGTTTCAGGACGTGACATTCATGTATGAACCAGAGGCAGCCGCACTGGCGGCAGGTCCGCTGGACAAGGGCGCGCTGGGGTTGGTGGTGGATATAGGCGGCGGCACATCGGATTTTTCGATCTTTGAACGCGACGGCAATGCCACACGGATTATCGCCAGTCACGGGGTCCGCGTCGGTGGGACCGATTTTGACCGCGCGATCAGTCTGGCGCAGGTGATGCCCCTGCTCGGCCGCGGGGCAGAGATCGGCAATGCGATGGGCAGCGGGACCCATACCGCGCCAAATGCCATCTATAACGATCTGGCGACCTGGCAAAAGATCGCCTTTGTCTACACCCCTGAAAACCGGCGTATGGCGGAAAGCTTTGCCAAGCTGGGTGTTGATCCGGCGCTGTTTACACGTCTGCAAACCGTGCTGGATATGGAACTTGGCCATGACATCGCCTTTGCCGTCGAGGCGGGCAAGATCCGGCTGAATGCACCGGATCTGGACCAGACCGGCATTGATCTGCGCGTGGTCGCCCCGGACCTTTGGGCGCCGACCCGCAAGGCCGAGATGGACAGCGCGCTTGCTGATCACACTGCGGCGATCAGGGCCTGCGCGGCAGAAACGCTGGATATCGCAGGGGTCTCCTCGGAAAAGATCGCCAAGATCGTCTTTGTCGGCGGGTCCAGCCTGTTGCAGAATGTCGAGGCGGCGATGATCGATCTGTTCCCGCAGGCCACGCTGGAACGGGGCGAGGCGTTCACGGCGGTCGCCGACGGGCTGGCATTGGCGGCTGGCCCCTCTTGAACCCCGGACGCGGCAGGCGTAATCCATCGCCTATGCATATTGTCGCAGCCCTGTATCACTTCACACGCTTTCCCGACCCGGCTGCCCTGCGCGGCCCGTTGCAGGATCTGTGCCGGGCGCGGGGCGTCAGCGGCACCTTGCTGCTTGCGCAGGAAGGGATCAACGGCACCATCGCCGGTGATCGTGCGGGGATTGATGCGGTGCTGGCACATATCCGCGCGCTGCCCGGTTGTGCCGGACTGGAATGGAAAGAAAGCACGGCTGAAACCGCGCCGTTCCACCGGATGAAGGTCCGGCTCAAGCGCGAAATCGTCACCATGGGCCAGCCAGATATCGACCCGGTGTCGCGTGTTGGCCATTACGTGGACCCCAGCGATTGGAACGATCTGATCAGCGCGCCCGATGTCGCCGTGATCGACACCCGCAATGATTATGAGGTGGCGATTGGCACCTTTGACGGTGCAATTGATCCGCAGACCAAGACGTTCGGCGAGTTCCCCGCATGGTGGGAAGCCAACAAACACCGGTTCCACAACAAGAAGATCGCGATGTTCTGCACCGGCGGGATACGTTGTGAAAAATCCACCAATTACCTGATGGGTCAAGGTGTGGATGAGGTCTATCACCTTAGGGGCGGGATCCTGAAATATCTCGAAGAAGTGCCTCAAGAGGCCAGCAAATGGGACGGCGAATGTTTCGTCTTTGACGGGCGGGTCAGCGTGGGCCACGGGTTGACCGAAGGGCCGCATTTCCTGTGCCATGCCTGCCGGATGCCGCTGGTCCCTGCCGACCGCAACCACCCCAAATATGAAGAAGGTGTCGCCTGCCACAATTGCGCCGAGACCACGAGCGAAGCGGATAAGGACCGTTTTCGCGAGCGGCAAAAACAGATCGCCTTGGCCAAGGATCGCGGGACCCGGCATATTGGCGGGCTTTAATCGCAAGACACTTCTGGCGCTGGTCATCGGGCTGGCGGGCGGCGTGGCGGCGTTTTTCATAGGCCTGCCTTTGCCCTGGATGCTGGGGCCCATGATCGCCAATATCGTCGCGGCCATGTTGCGCGCCCCGGTGCAGGGGCCAAGCGGGTTGCGCAATATCGTGGTGCCGGTAATCGGTGTGCTGCTGGGGTCTGGCGTCACGGCGGAACTGATCGGGCAATTGTCAACATGGGTGCTGACGCTGGTGCTGTTGCCGCCTTTCCTGCTGGTCGCGGCGGGTGCGTCTTTTGTGATCTACCGCCGTGTCGGTGGCTATGATCCGGTCACTGCGTATTATGCCTCCATGCCCGGCGGACTGAATGAGATGGTGATCCTTGGCGCAGAGGCGGGCGGCAATGAACGCCAGATCGCGCTGGCCCATGCCGCGCGCGTGATGATCGTGATCATCTTTGTCGCGCTGTTTTTCGGGCTGGTGCTGGGGGTCTCTGCCGGCGGGACAGACAATGCCAACTGGACCGCGCTGGACGCACTGACCCTGCGCGATTACGCGATCCTTGGCGCCTGTGCCGTGGTGGGCGCGTGGTTCGGCAAAATTGCCCGTTTACCTGCCGCCCCCGTCTTTGGCCCGATGATCCTGAGCGGGATCGCCCATTTCACCGGCTGGGTCACCGTGCCGCCGCCCAGCCTGTTTGTCATCATCGCCCAGATTACCGTCGGCACGATC
This sequence comes from Yoonia sp., assembly GCF_046292185.1. GTDB lineage: Bacteria > Pseudomonadota > Alphaproteobacteria > Rhodobacterales > Rhodobacteraceae > Yoonia. The sequence goes on along the minus strand of NZ_JBKBQY010000036.1, from coordinate 12,217 downwards.
ATCGGCACCCGCTTTGTCGGTGCCACGCTGGCCGATATTCGCCGCGATATCGGGCTGGCAGCACTTTCCTGCGCTGTCATGCTGCTGATCGCGGTGGGTTTTGCCGAAATCATCGTGCTGGCGGGCGGCATGCCGCTGGCGCAGGCGTTTCTGGCTTATGCCCCCGGCGGGCTGACGGAAATGTCCCTGCTGACCCTCGCGATGCAGCAGGATGCGACCTATGTCTCTGTCATACACGTCATCCGCATTACGCTGGTGATTGGTGCCGCCCCTGTTGTCTTTGCGATGATCCGCAAACGCCCGACCTGATTGGAAATTTCGATGTTCACCCATTTACCCCACGCCCCCTTTGCCGACAAACGCCCGACGACAACCGATGTGCATGGCGTCACCCTGCACGATGATTTTGGCTGGCTGCGGGCGGAGAACTGGCAAGAGGCGATGCGCGATCCGGCCAAATTGCCCAAGGATATCGCGGATTATCTGAAGGCCGAGAATGGCTATTACGACCGTGCCATGGCGGATACCCCCGATCTACAGGCGAAACTGATCGCGGAAATGCGCGGCCGGATCAAAGAAGACGATGCATCCGTCCCGCGCAAGCACGGGCCTTACGCCTATGTCATGCGTTATGCGGAAGGCGACGAACATCCCGTGTTGATCCGCACCGCCCGTGACGGCGGGGATGAAAAAGCCCTGCTGAATGTGAATGCCGAAGCGGCGGCACATGCATATTTCGATCTGGGGACAATAGCCGTCTCCCCCGGTCACGGGATGCTGGCGTGGAGCGCGGATACCGCTGGTTCCGAATTCTTTACCCTGCGCCTGCGGGATACGGGCAAGGGCCGGGACAGCGACACGCTGATCCCCGATGTCGGCTCGGTCGCATGGGTGGACGATGCCACACTGCTTTATGTCCGCGTCGATGACAGGCACCATCCGAACAAAGTGTTCCGCCACCGGATCGGCAGCGACCCCGCCGATGATATACTGATCTATGAAGAAAAAGACCCCCGCTATTTCGTCGGCGTCAGCCGGTTGCGGTCGGGTGCCTATGTCCAGATATCCACCGGCATGAACGACGAAAACGAGGTTTGGGTGATCCCCACCGCCGCGCCAGACGCCGCGCCAATGTTGATCGAGCCGCGCACCGAAGGGCTGGAATATGAGATCGACCATCAGGGTGATCATTTCGTCATCCTGACCAATGCCGACGGCGCAGTTGATTTCAAAATTGTCAAAGCCCCGGTGGCCACCCCGCAGCGCGCGCATTGGGTCGATGCCGTGCCCTATCGCGCGGGCCGGATGATCATTGGGCTGGCCACCTATCGCGATTGGCTGATCTGGGTGGAACGTGAAAACGCCCTGCCGCGCATCTGCTATCAGGGGCAGTCTGGCGATGTGCAAAGCATCGCCTTCGATGAAGAAGCCTATGCGTTGGGTGCCGATCCCAGCGCGGAATATGAGACGGATATATTCCGTTTTACCTATTCATCGCCCACAACGCCGTCACAAGTGTTCGATTTTGATCTGTCCACGGGTGACCGCGTGCTTATGAAACAGACCGAACTTCCATCGGGCCACAACCCTGCGGATTACGTCACGCGCCGGATCATGGCACCGTCGCATGATGGGGCGATGGTTCCTGTCACCATACTGCACCATGCAACGACCCCGACGGACGGCACCGCGCCTTGCCTGCTTTATGGCTACGGCTCCTACGGCGCATCGATGCCCGCAGGCTTTTCCGCCAACCGTCTGTCGCTGGTGGATCGCGGTTTCGTTTATGCCATCGCCCATGTGCGCGGCGGCGAGGAAAAGGGCCGCGCGTGGTATGAGGACGCCAAATTCGGACGCAAAGCCAACACGTTCCATGATTTCATCGGCGCGGCCGAGGCGCTTGTCGCGCAGAAATACACCAGCCAGGGCCGAATCGTATGCCAGGGCGGATCGGCGGGTGGTCTGCTGGTCGGTGCAGTGGTGAACATGCGGCCAGACCTGTGGGCCGGTGTGATCGCCGATGTGCCGTTTGTCGATGTGCTGACCACGATCCTTGATGATACCCTGCCCCTCACACCTGGCGAATGGTCGCAATGGGGCAATCCGATTGCCAGCAAAACCGCCTTTGACGATATCCGCGCCTATTCGCCCTATGACAATGTCACGGCACAGGATTACCCCGCGATGCTCGTCACCGCTGGCGTGTCGGACCCGCGCGTCACCTATTGGGAACCGGCCAAATGGGTCGCCAAACTGCGTATCACCAAGACCGACGACAATATCCTGCTGCTGAAAACCAACATGACATCTGGGCATTTCGGAAAGACCGGGCGTTTTGCCGCACTTGAGGATGCCGCAAGATCCTATGTTTTCGCACTGAAGGTTGTTGGAAAGGCCTGATTGCAGCCGGGCAGCATAACGGCTGTCACATAACTGTTGTTTTCACACGATAGGCGTCTCCGGAACCTAACCCGAGGAGACGCTTTGATGAATAGACTGAACAGCACCGCCCTGACCGCTGCTGCCTTTGGCGCTTTGCTGGCTGCACCTGTCGCCGCGCAATCCGTCGCTGACGCCTGCCCCGCGCCATTGCGCATGGCCGACACCGGCATCGAAGGCATGGGCGATCTGACCGAAGCTTTCGGCCCCTTCGCCGAAACATTCGAGGAAATCACCGGCGTGGAACTGGCGCTTTATTCGCTGTCGAACCGCACCGCTGCGGGCACAGCCCTGCAATTTGACGAAGTCGAATTTGTCTTTGCTGGTCCGTCCGAATTCGTGCTGTTCCAGCAGCTGGCTGAAATGGACGTGCTGTTCTCTGTCGTGCGCCCCAGCTATGGCTCCAGCTTTGTGGTCAAGGCCGACAGCGATATCATGAGCATGGAAGACCTGCGCGGTCGCCGCGTCGCGCTAAAGGATGTCGGGTCCACGTCGGGCCATATCTTTCCGATGATGATGATGGCCGAAGCCGGGCTTGACCCGATGAGCGATTCCGACATTGTCATGGCCGGTGACGCCCGCATTCAGGTTTTGATAAACGGCGATGTCGACGCCATGGGCGGCGGCAACAAGGATTATGACGCCGTGCGCGCACAAGACCCCGACACCGAATATCGTCTGATCGGCCAGACCGAAACGCTGCCCGGCGACCCTGTCGTGATGCGTGCCACGCTGCCGCAAGATTGCCGTGATGCGTTGCGTGCCACGCTGCGTGAAAACGAAGACGAGCTGTGGGCAGCGCTAACAGCAACCGAACGCAATGCCGACAAGTTCATTGAAGATGATTCCTATATGTCCTTCGACACCGACCCTGCCATCTATGACGTGGTGCGCCACGCTTATGAGGTCGCCGGTATCGCACTGGACGACTGAGCACCGCCATATCTGACGGGGGGCGGCCATCCGACAGGATTGGCCGCCCCTTGCCATTTCAACAGTGAAAGGATTGATCATGACCCCCGCTATCCAGGCCGAGAAGCTGTTCGTCAGCTACGGCAAGTTGCAGGTTTTGCGCGGCATTTCATTCACCATTCCGGCAGATCAGGGGGTTGTGCTGCTGGGCGCCAATGGCTGCGGCAAATCCACCCTGATGCGCAGCCTGAACGGGCTGGAAAAACTGCAATCCGGCACGATCCGTATCCATGGCGATGCCCTGTCCGGCGCATCCCGCAGCGAATTACGCAAGATCCGGCAGGGCATGGGCTATGTGTTTCAGCATTTCAATCTGGTGCCGCAGTTGAACGCATTTCAGAATGTGTTGTTCGGATCGCTTGGGCGGCAACGGTTTGGGTTGCTGTCCTGCCTTGGGATTACAGCCTCTGCCGCGGATCGCGAAAAAGCGATGCATTGTCTGGACCGCGTCGGGATGGCGGATCGCGCCCTGCACCGCCCTTCTGAACTGTCGGGGGGGCAGCAACAGCGCGTCGCCATCGCGCGGATGCTGATGCAGGACCCCCGCGTGGTCATCGCCGATGAACCTATTGCGAGCCTTGATCCCAAAGCGGGGCGGGAAGTGCTGGATCTGTTATGGCGGATCGTACGTGAAGAAAAGCTGTCGATGCTCTGCACCCTGCATCAGCTGGATCTGGCGCAGGAATATGGCGATCGGGTCATCGGAATGAAGGCAGGGCATATTGCCATTGATTCACCTGCTTCTGATACTAACAAGGAACAACTTAACACACTTTATACCGGCATGACCCGCGTCGATGCGCAGCCAACCGAGGTCGCAGCATGAGTGACCACAGCAAACTGCCGCCCCGTTTTCGCGCCCCATCCGCCCTGACATGGGTGGTCGCGGTTGGCTTTGCCGCATTTTTTATTCAGGGTATGATCGCCTCTGACATCTCGCTCGACCGGCTGGTGCGCGGGGCGAACAACCTTGTGCGCTTCGTCGGTCAGGCCGTGCCACCCGATTTCATCCGGTTACCCAATATCGCCGATGCGATGCTGGAAACCATGAATATCGCGATTGTCGGTGTGACCTTTGGTTGCCTGTTTTCGATCCCGCTGGCCATTCTGGCCGCGCGCAATACCGCCCCCAATATGGTGGTGCGTACGATTGCCCGGTTTGTGATTTCGGTCGCCCGCACGATCCCCGATCTGATCTGGGCGTTGATATTTGTCGTCACGGTTGGGCTTGGGCCACTGGCCGGTATCCTCGCCATCATCATGGATACGATCGGTTTTGCCGCGCGGTTCTATTCAGAACGATTTGAAGAGGTCCAGAAGGGCCCATCAGAGGCTTTGACCGCCACCGGCGCAGGCCGGTTGTCGGTAATCTTTGGCGCGATCTTGCCGGAAAGTTTTGCGTCGATGACAGCCACATCGCTGTTCAGCGTGGAAAAGGCGATCCGGTCCGCCGTAACGCTGGGCCTGGTCGGCGCGGGCGGGATCGGGGTGGAACTGTCCACGGCGATGCGGCTGTTCCGCTATGATCAAGCGGCCGCGATCATTCTGGTCATTCTCGTCGTCGTGATCGGGTTTGAGCAATTATCGAGCATGATCCGCAAACGGATTATCTGAGCGAAAAGGGGGCGGATGATACCGCCCCCCGGTCGGGTCAGAAGTCCAGATTTTCCACGTTCAGCGCATTGGTCTGGATAAACTCGCGCCGTGGCTCTACCACATCGCCCATCAGCTTGGTGAACAGATCGTCGGCTTCGGCCACATCCTCGACCTTGACCTGCAGCAGCGTACGCGCATCCGGGTCCAGCGTCGTTTCCCACAACTGATCCGGGTTCATTTCGCCCAGCCCTTTGTAGCGTTGCAGCGACAGTCCCTTTTCGCCTTCTTCCAGAATGGCGCGCAGCAGGTCCAGCGGGCCGTGGATCAGCTGGCTGCGGTCCTTGCGCACCAAAGTCGCGGGCAGGTTATAGACGTCCTGCAGGCTTTGCGTGAATGTCCCTGTGCGCCGCGCCTCGCCGGATCGCAGCATCGTACCATCGAGCGTGCGCACCTCTTCCACGCCGCGCAGGATACGCGCCAGCCGCATGCCCTTGTCCTGCGTGATCCGGCCCTGCCAGCCGCGTTCCCATTCCAGCGCGATCAGGTCGAGCCGGGCCGCCACGCGGTCTGCGGTGCCTTGCAGGTCGTTTTCCACGACGCCCGGCACAAAGGCCCCGGCAATCGCGGCCTGTTCCAGAATGTGGCGGGGGTAATGCGTGGGGAAGGCTTCCAACACACGTTTCAGTTGCCGTGCCTCCTCCACGATGCGGCGCAGGTCGGCCCCGGCGATTTCCTCGCCATTGCCTTGCCGCAGCATCGCGCCGTCGATGCCCTGTTCGATCAGATATTCGTCCATCGCCGCCTGATCCTTGAGGTAAACCTCGGACCGACCGCGCGACACTTTGTAAAGCGGTGGCTGCGCGATATACAAATGCCCGCCTTCGATAAGTTCCGGCATCTGGCGGAAGAAGAAGGTCAGCAGCAAGGTACGGATATGTGCGCCATCAACGTCAGCATCGGTCATGATGATGACCTTGTGATAGCGCAGCTTGTCGATGTTGAATTCGCCCCGGCCAATGCCGGTGCCAAGCGCCATGACCAGCGTGCCAATCTCTTGGCTGCCCAGCATCCGGTCAAATCGCGCACGTTCGACATTCAGGATCTTGCCCTTCAAAGGCAGGATCGCCTGCGTGCCACGGTCACGGCCGGTCTGGGCAGAGCCACCAGCGCTGTCACCCTCAACCAGAAAGACTTCGGTCTTGGATGGGTCTTTTTCAGAACAATCCTTGAGCTTGGAGGCGTTGAAATTCACATCCATCGCCGATTTGCGGCGGATTTCACGGGCTTTGCGCGCGGCTTCACGGGCGGCGGCAGCCTCGACAATTTTGGAAATGATCGACTTGGCGATGGCCGGATTTTCCTCGAACCATTCGTTCAGTTTCTCGCCCATCAGGTTTTCAACGGCAGGGCGGACCTCTGAACTGACCAGCTTGTCCTTGGTCTGGCTGGAAAATTTCGGATCAGGCACTTTCACCGACAAAACGCAGGTCAGGCCTTCACGCGCGTCATCGCCCGTGATCGCGATCTTTTCTTTCTTGGTGATCCCGGTTTCAGTCGCATATTTGGTGATCGCGCGCGTCAGCGCGCCGCGAAACCCGGCCATATGCGTGCCGCCATCGCGCTGTGGAATGTTATTGGTAAAGGGCAGCACCATTTCGTTATAGCTGTCGTTCCACCACATCGCGACCTCGACCCCGATATCGTCGCGTTCACCCACAACATAGATCGGGGTTTCCATCAGGGGTGTTTTCGACCGGTCCAGATATTTGACGAATTCGCGCACGCCACCTTCGTAGAACAATTCCGTGCGGAGCGGTTCGGCAGGGCGCAGGTCTTCCAGAATGATCCGCACGCCGGAATTCAGGAACGCCAGTTCGCGCAGCCGCTTCTCCAGAATGTGAAAATCGAAATCGCGGTTGCTGAAGGTGGTCAATGCGGCAAGGAAGGTGATTTCTGTCCCCTTGCGGCCATCGGCATCACCGACCACGCGCAGGGATTCAACGGTAAAGCCACCCTCGAACCTTGCGTAATGTTCCTTGCCCTCACGCCAGATGCGGAGTTCCAGATAATCCGACAGGGCATTGACGACGGATACACCAACGCCGTGCAAACCGCCCGAAACCTTATAGGAATTACTGTCGAACTTACCGCCTGCGTGCAGCTGGGTCATGATGACCTCGGCGGCAGAAACGCCTTCGCCTTCGTGGATGCCGACAGGGATACCGCGCCCGTTATCGCCCACGGTCACGGACGCATCAGCGTTGATCCGCACATAAACATGGTCGGCGTGACCGGCCAACGCCTCGTCAATGCCGTTGTCGACGACTTCGTATACCATGTGGTGCAGGCCGGACCCGTCATCGGTGTCGCCGATATACATGCCGGGACGCTTGCGAACAGCCTCTAACCCTTTGAGAACCTTGATGGAATCGGCACCATATTCTTCTTGTTTCTTGTCGTCATCGGCCATTGGGTCAGTCCTGTTCTTGAATACGCAAAATATATGCGGTTTGGCCGGGGATGTCACGCAGATGACACTATATTTTGTGGGTTTTGAGGTCCGTCAGCTCAGCGCGATCACACAGCCGACCGCGACCAGCAGCCAGCCTGCCAGGATATTGATCCGGCGCAGGCCTTCGGGTGATTTCAACACGCCGCGCATGCGCCCGATAAAGCCCGCCAGAACCAGATTGCCGATCAGGGGCACCATGAAACTAAGCGTGCAGATCACGATAATATCCGGCAGCGTGACCTGCGTCAGATCAAAGAAACCCGGCAGCACGCCCATGTAGAACAGCACCGCCTTGGGATTGCCAAGGATCACGGCGACACCTGCCACGAACCCTGCCCAACGGCCCGGCCTTGTCAGGCGGCTGTCGGTCCGCAGGCTGTGTCCCGCACCGCGGATCAACCCGATCCCCATGACGATGAACACGCCGACGGCGATCCATTTCATCACAAGCATGATCCCTGCAAAGGCCGAGACCAGCCATGTCACCCCAAGAATGGCAACCAGCGGCCAGAGGATATCCCCCAGCGCCACGCCGACCGCCAGGGGCCAGGCGGCGGTGAACCCGCCAGACAGGGACCTCGCCAGCAGCGCAACCCAGACAGGACCGGGAGTGATGAACAGGATCAACAACGCGCCGGTATACAACAACAGGCCCGAGGCGGTGACGGTCATATCATGTCTTTGCGTTGCACGCTGGACAGGCCCTGCTCTTCGGTGACTTCAGCATATTGCGCGCGGCTGCCCAGTTCGGTGAATAATTCCGGCCCTGTGCCGGTCATGAAAGCCTGCGCCCCGAGCGCGCAGATTTCGTCATAAAGCGCCGCACGGCGGGTGGCGTCAAGATGGGCTGCAACCTCGTCCAGCAGTAAAATCGGCGGGGCGCCGAAATCCTGTGCCAGCGCGCGGGCATTGGCAAGGATCAGGCTGATCAGCAGCGCCTTTTGTTCGCCGGTGGAACAATCGCGGGCGTTGATGCCCTTGTCGGCAAAGACGGCCTCCAGATCGGCGCGGTGCGGGCCAAGCAAGGTGCGCCCGGCCGCCATGTCACGGCTGCGGTAATCGGCAAGAGCCGTTTGCAGATCATCCGGCAACGGGTCGGGATAGGTCAGCGTCAGCGCGGCGGTGGGGAAGGCCGTCACCGCTGCTGTCTGTGCTGCAGCCAACTCGTCAATCGCACGGTTGCGGTTTGTGGTGATCTGCGTGGCCGCCTCGGCCATTTGTGCTTCAATCGCAGCGTACCAATGCGGGTCGCGCACCATGTCTTTCAACAGCCGGTTACGTTCGCGCATCGCCTTTTCATATGTCAGCACGGCATCGGCATGGGTTGGCTCAAAACTCAACGTGGCGCGGTCCAGAAACCTGCGCCGCCCATCTGCCGCCTCGATCCAGAGCCGGTCCATCGATGGCACCAGCCACAACACCCGCGCGATCCGGCCAAGCGCCACCTGCGGCGCGGCCTTGCCATCAATGCGCAACTGGCGCGGGCTGCCCGGCTCGGCCCAGGTTTCCAACTCATGGGTCTGATGCAGTGACTGCAGAATCGCGGAGATTTTCCATCCCAGCGCCTCTGGCCTGCGCGCCAGATCATCCGCACCGGCGCGGCGCAGCCCCCGACCGGGTGACAAAAGCGAGATTGCTTCGATGATATTGGTCTTGCCCGCGCCATTCGGCCCGTAAATCGCCATCGGCCGGGGGGCCAGATCCAGCACCGCGCGTTTATGCGACCGGAAATGCGACAGTGTCACTTGGGAGAGGGCGAGTTTTGTCACGGATGTTGCCAAAGATCTTCGCGAAAATCTTTCCCCCAGCAAAATTTTTCGCGAAAAATTTTGCCCGCTGTCACACGCGCATCGGCATGACGACATAGATCGCCGACATGTCATTGCCTTCGCGCATCAGGGTCGGATCGCCGGAAGAATTGAACATGAAAACCGCATTTTCGCGGTCCACTTGGCTGGCGATTTCCAGCAAGTATTTTGCATTGAACCCGATTTCCAGCCGTTCATCAGAATAGGCGACGGCCAGTTCTTCCTCGGCTGCGCCGGAATCAGGCGAATTGACCGACAGGATCAGCCGGTCTTCGTCCAGCGACAATTTCACGGCGCGCGACCGCTCGGACGATACAGTGGCCACGCGGTCCACCGCGCGGGCGAATTCGCTGGCGTCGACTTCCAACCTGCGGGTGTTGCCCTGCGGAATGACCCGGGTGTAATCTGGGAAAGTCCCGTCGATAACCTTGGATGTCAGGGTGATATCGGGCGTAGCAAACCGTATCTTGGTTTCAGACACCGACACCGCGATTTTCATATCGTCATCATCAAGCAGCTTGCGCAATTCGCCAACTGTCTTGCGCGGCACGATGACACCGGCCATGCTTTCGGCCCCCATCGGCAATTCCGCATCGATCCGTGCTAGGCGGTGACCGTCGGTGGCGACACAGCGCAGGACCTTGCCGGATTCGCCGTCCGCGACATGCATATAGACGCCGTTGAGGTAATAGCGCGTTTCCTCAGTCGAGATTGCGAATTTCGATTTATCAAACAACCTGCGAAGTACAGGTGCCTTAATCGAGAAATTCGCCGCATATTCCGAGGTCGCCATCACCGGGAAATCTTCTTTCGGCAAAGTGGCGAGCGAGAAATTGGACCGTCCCGCCTCGATCGTCAAACGCCCGGTGGCGGCCTCTTCTGTCAGGGATACCAAGGCGCCATCCGGCAATTTTCGTACGATTTCATTCAGCGTCACCGCTGATACGGTCGTCGCGCCCGCGCGTTCGACCTTGGCGGGGGCCTTGTCCACGATTTCTATGTCGAGGTCGGTGGCGCGGAAATGCACCTCATCGCCCTGCGCCTCGATCAGCACATTGGCAAGGATCGGTATCGTGTTGCGCCGTTCGACCACGGACTGGGCCTGCGCCACAGCCTTGAGCAATGCCGCGCGTTCGATGCTGAATTTCATATCCCAATCTCCGCCTATCTTGATGCCGGACAACGCCGGGACGCAAAACCTACTGCATTCCGCGCCCGCCTCAAGTGTTTTGTTTCTTATGCTGCTGCGGGCGTCAAGCGCGGCTATGCTTCCAGTGCGCGGCGCAGCAGTTCCAGATCATCGGCGATCTGGCTGTCGATCACCTTCAGCTCTTCGATCTTGCGCACGCCATGCATGACAGTGGTGTGGTCGCGCCCGCCAAAGCGGCGGCCGATTTCAGGCAGGGACCGGTTGGTCATCTGCTTGGCCAGATACATCGCCATCTGGCGCGGGCGGGCATAATTGCGCACACGTTTCGGTCCGATCATATCGGACAGGCGGATGTTGTAATGCTCGGACACTTTGCGTTGGATTTCCTCCACCGTCACCTTGCGGTCAGAGGCTTTCAGGATGTCAGACAGACAATCCTGCGTCAGTTCCAGATTGATCTCGCGCCCGACAAGGGATGCAAAGGCAAAGAGCCGGGTCAGCGCCCCTTCCAGCACACGCACATTGGTGGAAATCCGGTGCGCCAGAAACTCCAGCACGCCGGGGGCGACCTGCAGGCCGGGGTATTGCGCGGAAAAAGCTTCGACCTTGGATTGCAGGATGCCAAGGCGCAATTCGTAATCGGTGGGGTGCAGGTCAACGACCAGCCCGCATTGCAGACGTGATCTGATCCGATCTTCGAGATCTTTGATCTCGCCCGGTGCACGGTCAGCCGAAATGATGATCTGCTTCTGTCCGTCCACCAAAGCGTTGAATGTGTGAAAGAATTCTTCCTGCGTGCTGTCCTTGCCGGCGATGAACTGCACGTCATCGACCATCAGCACATCGACGGACCGGAACAATTGCTTGAAATCCATCATCTTGCGTTCGCGCAGGGCGGTGACAAAGCGATACATGAATTGTTCGGCGGAAAGATACAGCACGTTGAGTTCCGGCGACCGGCGCTGCAATTCATGCGCGATGGCATGCATCAGGTGGGTTTTACCCAGACCAACGCCACCGTAAAGAAACAAGGGATTGAAGGTGACAGGGCCACCATCGGCGACGCGACGGGCGGCGGCATGGGCCAGCTCGTTCGGTTTGCCGACGACGAAAGTGTCAAAGGTAAAACGCGCATCCAGCGGCGCGCCGGTGATTTCATCCAGACCAGCAGGTTTTGCGGCAGGCTTGGGGGCAGCTTTGGGGGCGGCCTGCATCTGGCTTGGGACTTTGAACTGAAGGCGCTGCACATCTTCGCCCTGTTTGTTCAGATGATAGATGATTTGATCACCAAAATTCTGCGAGACGTAATTGCCGATGAAATTGGTCGGGACATGAAACACGGCGACACCGCCGGTCAGCTGCGAAAATTCCAGCGGTTCGATCCAGCTTGAAAAATTGTTCGCTCCAATTGCCCCTTTAAGCGCGCCCAGCACTTTCACCCAAATATCGTTCGTCATTCTTTTCTTTACCTTAAACCCCGTACAACCCCACAGCAGGGCTGCACTCCCCTCGCGCAATCGTTCATCGCACCGGACAAAGAGCACCTGTACGCCCGGAGTACCCAACTCCGGCCGGAATGCTGTTTGCAAAATGACAGACCTTCAGCAGCCTTCAACGTCAACGTCATAGGCCGCCTTGGCAGCAAGTGGAAACATGACAGCAGCCGCAACCAGAAAGCAGATCTGGCGCTGATACCGACACAAACAGACAAGTTTCTACGTTTTTGCCACGCAGCCCCAA
>NZ_JBKBQY010000035.1:0-31390 GCF_046292185.1 Yoonia sp. | reverse complement strand
CTGCTGCTGATGTTTATCCTGCTGCAAAAAGCACTGCTGCGCCTACGTATTTACAAATAATCAAGGATAAGCCATGTCCGATCTGCTGCGCGACGCCCTGAACGAAACACTCGTGCGCAATAGCCATGGGCAGGTGGTCGACGGGATCGGCAGCGCGATAGTGAGCGGAAAATACCCGCAAGGGTCGATCCTGCCGCGTGACGAAGAACTGGCAGCCCGGTTCGGGGTGTCGCGCACTGTGCTGCGCGAGGCAATGAAAACACTTTCGGCCAAGGGGATGATCGTTGCACGCACACGGGTCGGGACACGGGTCTGCGACCGTTTGCAGTGGAACCTGTTCGATGCAGACGTGCTGGTCTGGCATCTGAATGAACACCCTGAGATGGGCTTTCTCGATCAGCTTTTTGAAATGCGCCTGACCATGGAACCCGCCGCCGCAGGTATGGCTGCGACACGTGCCACCGCTAATGACATCTCACTGCTTTATTCGCATGCCGAGGACATGCGCAGTGCGGGCAATGACAAGGCCTTCGCAATGGCCGATCTTGCGCTGCATCGTGCGATCACCAAAGCGTCGGGCAACCTGTTCATGCATTCTGTCGGTACCTTGATCGAGGCCGCGCTACTGACGATCTTCCGCCTTAGTTCGCCCGCGTCAGAGCCGGTCATTCAGCAAGATGTCTCTGCCACGCATCTGCGCATTGTCGACGCCATCGCACGACGTGACGCGGAAGGTGCAGAACAGGCGATGCGCGAAGTGATCCTTTATGGACAACGCAGGATATCGCGCGCGTCCCGCTAATCGCAATAAAAGGCGCGACCGCGTCAACCGGTCTCATCTCTTATCAAGAACATAGTGGCAAGGGGCGGGATCGTCATAATTGCGCTTGCGGGCTGACCATGTGCGCCTTCATCCGTCGCGACGACGCTGCCGCCGTTACCGACATTGCTGCCGCCATAATCCGCCGCATCGGTGTTGAGCACCTCGCGCCAGCGGCCGGAATAGGGCATCCCGATGCGGAAACTCTCGCGCACCACGGGCGCCATGTTGCAGACGACAACAATGGGATCTGTGCCGTCATGGCCGTGACGTATGAAGCTGAAGACGTTGTCCTGTGCATTGCCGCCGTCAATCCATTGGAACCCCGCAGGATCACAGTCACGTTCATGCAGCGCGCCGTGATTGCGGTAAAGTGCGTTCAGATCGGCGACGAGCCGGCGCACTCCCTCATGCGCGGGATCGTCCAACAGGTGCCAGTCAAGCGACTGATCATGGTTCCATTCGCGTTCCTGCCCAAACTCACTGCCCATGAATAGCAGCTTTTTGCCGGGATGGCCCCACATCCAGCCGTAATAAGCCCGCAGGTTCGCGAATTTCTGCCACCGATCACCCGGCATCTTGCCTAACATGGAGCCTTTTCCATGCACCACCTCATCATGGCTGATGGGCAACACGAAATTCTCTGAAAAGGCGTAGATCAGTCCGAAGGTCATCTTTTCGTGGTGGTATTTGCGGTTAATCGGGTCTTCTGCCATGTATTTCAGCGAGTCATGCATCCAGCCCATGTTCCATTTGAAGTCAAAGCCAAGACCGCCTTCGTCCACCGGGCGACTGACGCCGGGAAAGGCGGTGCTTTCCTCAGCGATCATCGCAGCCCCCGGTGTTTCCTGTTTCACCAGTTCATTGGTGCGTTTGAGAAAATCGATAGCCTCCAGGTTTTCGCGCCCACCTGCGGCATTGGGAATCCATTCCCCCGCCTCGCGCGAATAATCAAGGTAAAGCATCGACGCTACAGCATCGACACGCAGGGCATCGACATGCAGGTCCTTCAGCCAATAGACCGCCGAGGCGCGCAGAAAGTTCGCTACCTCGCGCCGGCCAAAATTGTAGATCAGCGTGTTCCAGTCCCTGTGAAACCCCTGCCTCGGGTCCGCGTGTTCGTACAGCGCGGTGCCGTCGAACTGCGCTAGCCCATGCGCGTCGGATGGAAAATGCGCAGGCACCCAGTCGATGATCACGCCGATGCCGACACCGTGCAGCCTGTCCACCATCTGCGCGAATTGGTCTGGCGTACCGAAGCGCGCGGTCGGGGCGAACATGCCGATGGGTTGATAGCCCCAAGAGCCGCTGAAAGGGTGCTCCGTCAGTGGCAGAAATTCGACATGGGTGAAATTCATCTCGGTCAGATATTCAACCAAAAGCGCGCCCATCTCCTCATAGTCAAGGAATGCGCCGTCGCTGCCGCGCCGCCAACTCCCGGGGTGGACTTCATAGATCGACACCGGCTTGCCGCGCAGATCGGCTGGGCGGCCCTTCATCCATCCACCATCGCGCCATATGTGCCTTGTGCGGCCCTCAACCACCGAGGCTGTCCCCGGCGACGGCTCTGCCCGCGTCCCGACAGGATCGGCCTTTTGGGGCAGAAGTTGGCCATGCACGCCGAGGATTTCGTATTTATAGATATCGCCTCTCCCGATATCCGGGATGAACAATTCCCAGACACCGGATGCGCCGCGCCGCCGCATCGGATTGCGTCGGCCATCCCAGCTGTTGAAACCGCCCACGACGCTGACGCGGCGTGCATTCGGTGCCCAGACGGCGAAACCGGTGCCATCGTTCCCGGCCAGTATCATCGGGTGCGCGCCCAGCTTTGCATAAAGCTCTTCGTGCAGACCCTCTGCCAGAAGATATTCGTCCATTTCCCCCAGAACGGGGCCGAAACGGTAAGGATCGTCGCGCAGCCATTCATGATCACCCGCGCGCAGCCGTAGTCGATAATCGAACCTCTCGGTCCTGCCGGGGACCCGACCAGAGAAGAATCCCTCTGCGTGGATACGCTCCAAAGGTGTGATGTCATGGCCTTGCGGATCGGTCACGATGACTTCGGCAGCGTCCGGCGCGAAGACGTTGACGATGACCCCTTCTTGCGCATCCACGAACATGCCGAGGATGCTGAACGGGTCGCCGTGCCGCCCACGCAGGATCGCCTCAATCTGATCACCGGAGAAATCCATCGTCATGCTCCTGCCTCCTTGTTCAATATATCCACAAGGCCGTGCAACGGTGTTTCTATCCAGGCGGGGCGCATCGCGCGTTCATATTCCACCTCATAAGCCGCTTTGCGGATGAGAAAGAGATCGAGTAAGGCACCCTCGAACGCGGTTTGCGATGGATGGATCGGACTGTCGCCCATCGCGTCCCGATAGCTGGCAAGGAAACCCGCCGTGGTGGCATCGCGCCAATGCAGCGCCTCGCGTAGGACACGGGTCCTGTCGGATCCGGCATCTACCCGCCGTCGCACGACATCCCAGACGGCATAGTCAAAGGACCGCAGCATCCCGGCGACATCACGCAGAGGCGAGGATTTGACGCGGCGCTGATCGAGCGCCCGCGTCGGCTCGCCCTCGAAGTCGATGATATAAACGTCGTTCTCGGCCACCAGAACCTGACCCAGGTGGTAATCGCCGTGTATCCTGATCATTGCGCCGGACGGGTCCATCCTGCGCAGTGCGGCGAACCGTTCGGAAAACTCCGCGCGCCGCGCCACAAGTTCATCTGCAAAAGCCTGTGTGCCGGGTTCATAGGTTGCTTCGCTCAAATGCGTCATCAGCGCATCAATCTCTGCTGCGGTCTCATCAATGACAGCGCCAAGGTCGGATGCTGTCATAGGTTCCGCCGAAAACGCGTCCTTCCCGCTGCCAAGCGCCCGATGCAGTTCCGCCGTCCTTTTGCCCAGCACCGGCCCAAGATCGAGCGTGCCGCCCATCACGGCATCTTCGCGGTCCGCCTCGGGGCGCAATTCGCGTTCCTGCATCTCGCGGTCGAGCGCTGCGGTGATATAGGACCACGCATCACCCTGATTGCGCACAAAATCTAGTGCGGCGGCCAGTGTTGTGACGGCGCCATCCGCTGCGATCAGGTCGATTGTGCCACGCAGCGCGGGTGCGTTCCTGAAATCGGTTTCATCGGTCAGAAAGCGCGCAATCTCTATATCGGGCTGCAGGCCGCTGTGAAGGCGGCGATAAAGCTTGAGGATGATCCGGTCGCCGAAGGCAATAGAGGCATTGGATTGTTCGCCAGCAAGCAGATGCACCTCTGTATCTTCATTGATCATGGCGAGTTCATTGCTACCGCTGAAGCGGACCTCTGCCTCGCCGCTTTTTATGATAAAGCCCGCGCGCATGGCATCTATCAGGGCAAAACTAAGCATTTCCTCATATGCACCATCCATTATCGTGCCGACCTGATTGGCCCGGCGAAGCTTTGCCAAGGTATGCGCCAAGCGTGGTCCACGTGTCAGGGCATCATCGCTCCAGACCGCTGACAGGGGCATGAAGTAGGATTGTGTATCTGGTCCGATTTCGATGTCGACAATGGACAGCATATGCCGCCCTTGGGACAATTCGCCAAGCTGGCGCAGAGCGACCTTGCCCGCCTTTCCCCCCTTGCCCGCGAACCAGCGCTGCAGGGCTAAATATTGCGGCAAGGTTTCGCGGGTGAAATCCGGCCCTTCGCGGCCGTTCAGTGCGGTTGACAGCTTTTCATCGCGGGTGGTCAGTGTCAGGAAATCTGGCAATGTTTCTGACATGGGCGCGTGCCACGAAGGGGCATTGGCACCATCCGCGAGTTCGAACCAATAAAATCCGTAGGCCGGAAGTGTGAGAAGATAGGGTAATTCGCCAATCGGAGGAAAGGCCGATTGCCCGGAAAGCTCAATCGGGACCCGCCCTTCATAAGCGGACAGGTCCAGTTCGGCGGCCTGCGCGGACCGCGACAGGTTGGCGATGCACAGGATCGCAGTGCCACCTTCGGCCGCGTCTTCGTCACGCCTGATATAGGCGAGGATCTTGCGGTTGCGCGGGTAGAGCAGATCAATCTCGCCCCGCCCGAAGACAGAAAACCGCAACCGCACCGCCATCATCCGCTTGATCCAGTTCAGCAGCGACGAGGGTGACGCCTGTTGCGCCTCGACATTGATGCCCGCATAGCCATAGGTTTCGTCTTGGATTGTCGGCAGATAAAGCTGCTGCGGTGCGGCGCGCGAAAAGCCAGCATTTCGGTCAGCGGACCATTGCATCGGGGTGCGTACACCATCCCTGTCGCCAAGATAGTAGTTATCCCCCATCCCGATCTCGTCGCCGTAATAAAAGACCGGTGCGCCCGGCATGGTCATCAACATAGAATTCATCAATTCGATCTTGCGCCGGTCGTTCTGCATCAACGGGGCCAGTCTGCGGCGGATACCCATATTGATCCGCGCACGTTTGTCGGCGGCATAGGTTTCCCATAGGTAATCGCGTTCCCGATCGGTAACCATTTCCAGCGTCAATTCGTCATGGTTGCGCAGGAAAATCGCCCATTGGCAATTGGGGGGGATGTCAGGCGTCTGGCGGATGATATCGGTGATCGCGTGCCGGTCTTCCTGTGCCACGGCCATATACATGCGTGGCATCAGCGGGAAATGGAACCCGACATGACATTCGTCGCCATCGCCGAAATAGGGCCGCGTGTCTTCGGGCCATTGGTTCGCTTCTGCCAACAGCATTCGGTTTTCGTAGTGCTGGTCGAGATCGGCACGGATCGCCTTGAGGATCGCGTGGGTCTCGGGCAGGTTTTCGTTGTTGGTACCGTCACGTTCGACCAGATAGGGGATCGCATCCAGCCGCAGCCCGTCCACCCCCTTGTCCAGCCAGAAATGCATCACATCCAGCACGGCTTCCAGCACGGCGGGATTGTCGAAATTCAAGTCCGGCTGATGGTCGAAAAACCGGTGCCAGTAGAATTGCCCGGCCACCGGGTCCCAGGACCAGTTGCTGTCATGCGTGTCGTTAAAAATCACGCGGGTATTGTCCATCCACTGCGTCGGATCGTCGGTCCAGACATAGAAATCACGCTCCGGGCTGTCTTTAGGCGCGCGGCGTGCCCGCTGGAACCAGTCATGCTGATCAGAGGTGTGGTTGATCACCAGTTCGGTGATCACCTTCAACCCGCGACGGTGCGCCTCGTCCACGAAGATCTGGAAATCTTCCATATCGCCGTATTGCGGGTTCACCGCCTTGAACTCGGCAATGTCATAGCCGTCATCGCGCAGCGGCGAGGGGTAGAAGGGCAGCAGCCAGATCGTATTCGCACCCAGTTCCTGCACGTAATCAAGCCGCCGCATCAGGCCCTTGAAGTCACCGATCCCGTCGCCGTTGCTATCCTGGAATGCCTTGACGTGGATCTGGTAGATGATCGCATCTTTATACCAGTCGGGACGGGTTTCGGTCTGCTGGCTGTTCAGGTCGGTCTGGATGTTCATGTGCGGGCACTCCCCGGCGCGATCAGACGCCAAATTGCATAAGGACGGTTGATGGGATCAAGCGCGAGGTGGTGATGCTTTCCGTGCCAGGTGAAGTAATTGCCGTGGATCAGGTCCTGCACCTCGACCGAGGCTTCATCCACAAGGCCGAATTTCCAAAGCGGCACCTCGAAGCTGAATTCAGCACCGACATGCGGGTCGATCAGCACGTGGAACAGGATGAAATTGCCGGTGGCCGGATCATGCCGCGAATAGGCCAACACCCTTTCATCATGGGCGACCTCGAAGGCGAGGTTGGTGAAATCGCGCAAAGCTGGCTGTTCGCGCCGGTGCCGGTTGATCAGGCGGATATCGTCCTTGATGTTGCCCGGCGCGTCGAAATCGCGGTGCCGTAGCTGGTATTTCTCGCTATCAAGATATTCTTCGCGACCGGGCAGCGACGCGGCCTCACAAAGCTCGAACCCGGAATAGAGACCCCAGCTTCCTGACAGGCTCGCCGCCAAGATCGCCCGCGTGCGAAACCCCGGACGGCCGGATGTCTGCAGAAAGACGGGGTTGATATCCGGTGTGTTCACAAAGAAATTCGGCCGCATGTAATGGCGGCATTCCTCCTGCGTCAGCTCGGTCAGATATTCGGTCAGTTCGGCCTTGGTGTTGCGCCATGTGTAATAGCTGTAGGATTGGTTGAATCCGACCTTCGCCAGCCGCTTCATCACCTTGGGGCGGGTGAACGCCTCGGACAGAAAGATCGCCCCAGGAAAAAGCGACCGCACTTCTGCGATGATCCATTCCCAGAACGGAAAAGGTTTGGTGTGGGGATTGTCGACGCGAAAGCAAAGCACGCCACGGCCGGCCCAGAATACGAACATGTCCCTGATCGCTTCCCAGAACGGGGCATTGGGTTTGCCGTCATCCAGATAATATCTGAAATTGACGATATCCTCGTATTTTTTTGGCGGGTTTTCGGCATATTTGATGGTGCCATCGGGGCGGCGTTCGAACCAGTCGGGGTGCTCGGTGATCCAAGGGTGATCGGGGGAGGCATTCAGCGCGATATCCAGTGCGATTTCCAAGTCATGCTCGGCTGCGGCAGCAACAAGCGCGTCGAAATCGTCAAGTGTTCCAAGGTCCGGGTGGACGTCGCTGTTACCCCCATCGGGTGACCCGATTGCATATGGGGACCCGATATCCTCCGGGTCCGCCCGCAACGTGTTGTTCCTACCCTTGCGGTTTGTAGTGCCAATCGGATGGATTGGTGGGAAATACAAAACATCGAACCCCAGATCGCGCACGTAAGGGAGTCTGTCTATCACGGTGCGAAAGGTGCCGTGCTGGCCTTCGGACCCGGTGGACCGGGGAAAGAGTTCATACCAAGCGCTGAATGCGGCACGTTCGCGATCCACCCACAGCGGCAGGTCATGCGGATAGAGCGTCTTGTTCGCGCGCGGCCCGACACGCGACATCAGCGCGTCGGTTTCTTCCCGCATCAGAACGTCACTCGCACCTCCGCTCTTCAAGGCTCTTCGCAGATCCTGAAGCGGTTTTGTATCGGCATCAGAAGCAATGGCCGCGGCGACGATCAACCGGCCTTCCTCGACCTCGACAGAGACGTCCTGCCCTGCGGCGATCTTCTTCGCGGTGTCGCGACGCCAACTTCCCCAGACATCCCGCCAGGCGAGGATTGTGTAAACATAGGGTCCAATTTCATCGACGGTCAGCTCTGCGCGCCAGCGGTCATTGGTCAGGGGCTGCATCAGGACTTCGGTCCAGTCTGACGCCTGTGCCGGCCGGTAAAGAACCGCCGCGCCAAATACCTCGTGCCCGTCGCCGAACAGGTCCGCGGTCACCTCGAACGGCCAACCGACCACGGCTTTGGCGGCGAAGCGACCGGCATCGACCTCTGGACTGACCGCTTCGATTGCCATGCGATGCGCAGCGAGTGACGCAAGGCTTTCCCGCTGAGAACGGTCAGTGACTGACATGGGCAGATGTCCTTCTTCCGCGATTGCCGCGATTTGGTTTCAATTTTTCACAAGCTCCGGTGGTTCCGGACATTTCGGTTGAGGCGGCTGGTCCTATTTCTTCGGTTTGCGGCTTTTGGTGGCACGTGCGGCACCGCCCTCAGGCTTGGTCGTTTCGGGCAGGACCGACGGTCCCGCTGCGGGCGACTTATCCAGCTCATCCAGCGCCGCGACACTTTCAGTCTGACCGGGGTCGCCGTCCGGGGTCTCGGCGGTCGCTTCCTGGATGTCGGCAGCGGCTTGCTGCCAGTGAATCTCGTCGCGTCCGTCGGGGCGCCCTTCCGCTTCCCAGATTTCGAAGGCACGTTGCCTGATAAGCTCCTCGTCGTGATGCATGGTGTCTGTCCTTTCACTGCTGCAGGGTCACAGGTTTCGCCACGCGGGCTGGAATTTCTCAAACACTGGCTGGTGGTCCGTTGTTCCAGATTTTTAAAAGAATCTTGCTGGGAACAGTCGGGGCCGACCTGGGTTGAACGGAAAACTATTCCCCGGACGCATCCAGATGACCGCACCGCGACGCGACAAGGAAACCACCCAATGACGACACACTCGAATGTACCGCTTGCCGGTTCGGATTTCCCGCTCGGCGCCCATTGGGACGGGTCAGGCGTGAATTTTGCGCTGTTCTCGGCCAATGCAACCAAGGTCGAGCTTTGCCTGTTCGACAGCCGTGGCCAGCGCGAACTGGAACGGATCGCCTTGCCCGAATTCACCCACGAGGTCTGGCACGGGTACTTTCCCCGCATCAGGCCCGGCCAGCTTTACGGCTACCGCGTTCACGGACCCTATGCGCCTGAAGAGGGGCATCGCTTCAACCCCAACAAGCTGCTGCTTGATCCTTATGCGCTGGCGTTGCGCGGAAACCTGCGTTGGCATGATGCGCTGTTCGGCTACAAGATCGGTCATTCCAAGGAAGACCTGTCATTTGACCGGCGCGACAGTGCCTTTGTGATGCCCAAATGCGTTGTCGTTGACCCTGCGCATACATGGGGCCGTGATGTCAGCCCCGATATCCCATGGCAAAAAACGATCATCTATGAAGCCCATGTCAAAGGGATGACCGCGCGACATCCCTACCTGAGCGACCCGATTCGCGGCACCTTCGAAGGACTTGCCGATCAGCGTGTCATCGACCGGCTGGTGAAGCTGGGAGTCACCGCGATTGAGCTGTTGCCCACACAGGCATTCTTTGATGACCGTTATCTGGTGGATAAGGGGCTGACCAATTTCTGGGGCTATAACACGCTGGGGTTCTTCGCCCCCGCCCCGCGCTATCTGACGCAGAACGGCACCGTCAACGAATTCAAGCTGATGGTCCGCCGGATGCACGAGGCCGGGATCGAGGTGATCATGGATGTAGTCTATAATCACACCGCCGAGGGCAACCAGCTAGGTCCCACCCTGTCGTTTCGCGGGATCGACAATGCAAGCTATTATGGCCTTGCCGACGACCCGCGCCACTATTTCGATACGACAGGCTGTGGTAATTCACTCAACCTGCGGCATACGCGGGTGCTGCAGATGGTCATGGATTCCCTGCGCTACTGGGTTGAGGAATGCCATGTCGATGGCTTCCGCTTCGATCTGGCGACCACTCTGGCGCGAGAGCGCGATCACGTCGATATGGATGCCGTGTTTCTGGAAGCCACGCGTCAGGACCCGGTTCTGAGCAAGGTTAAACTGATCGCCGAGCCATGGGATACTGGTAACAACGGCTATCAGGTCGGAAACTTTCCGCCGGGGTGGGCCGAATGGAACGACAGGTATCGCGATACCACCCGTGCCTTCTGGAAAGGCGATGCCGGTGTGGTGCGTGATCTGGCCGGTTGTCTGCTCGGCTCGTCCGATATGTTTCAGAAACGCGGGCGCCGCCCATGGGCGAGCGTCAATTTCATCACCGCGCATGACGGTTTTACGCTGGCCGATCTTGTCAGCTATAACGAAAAACACAACGAGGCGAATGGCGAAGACAACAACGACGGCCATTCCCATAATGCAAGCTGGAACTGTGGCGCCGAAGGCCCAACTGATGATCCCGCCATCCTTGATCTGCGCGACCGGCAGCGTCGGAATCTGGTCACGACGCTGCTGATGTCGCAGGGCACACCGATGATCCTGATGGGGGATGAAAACGGGCGCAGCCAGAACGGCAACAACAATGCCTATTGTCAGGACGCGCCGATGAACTGGCTGGACTGGTCCGAAGACGATCCGCGCGAAAAAGCGTTTGGCGAATTTCTACGCAATGTCATCGCAATCCGCCAGAGCCGCGATCTGCTGGCCCCCGACCGTTTTTTTCATGGCGAGAATGCCGATGATGATCGCCCATTCGCCAGATGGCTTGCCGCAGACGGCGGAGAGATGCAGCCGGAGACTTGGGACGATCCCGAAACCCGCGCCGTGGGCCTGATGCTTTGCGGACAGGGGCGCAGGATGTTGATGCTCTTGAATGCGGGGCATGAGCCGGTCGATTTTTCGCTGCCGGACTCCACGGCACCTGGCTGGACTTTGCTGATTGACACCGCCGAAGCTGCTGTGACATCGCATGGCGGCAAACAGGTTCAGGACGCGTCAGTGCATTTGCCAGCCCGCGCGATGTTTGTCTTGGAAGGCGAAAGGCCATGACCCCCCGTGTTACACCATCATGGGGCCCGACTTGGCTTGGCGGTGGCCGTGCCCGTTTCCGGCTTTGGGCACCGCAGGCATCGGGTCTGCGCTTGCGGACGGATGATGGTGATCACGTCATGCAGTCAGCGGGTGACGGCTGGTATGAGGTCATGATCGACAACGCAGCCCCCGGTGCCGATTACGCCTTTGTCCTGCCGGACGGGTATGTCGTGCCGGACCCCGCATCGCGCGTGCAAGCAAATGACGTGCATAGTGCATCGCGGCTTGTCGATCCCCACAGCTATGACTGGCGTCACGATTGGCGCGGGCGCGACTGGGCCGAAGCGGTGATATACGAGCTTCACATCGGCACCTTCACGCCGCAAGGCACCTTTGCCGCCGCTTGCGACAAACTTACTCACCTCGCTCAAGCCGGGTTCACCGCCATCGAAATCATGCCTGTCGCCCAGTTTGAAGGGTCGCGTGGCTGGGGTTACGACGGTGTGCTGCCCTATGCGCCCCATAACGCCTATGGCACGCCCGATGATTTCAAGCACCTGATCGACACCGCGCAGGGGCTTGGACTGATGGTGCTTCTGGATGTGGTCTATAATCATTTCGGGCCTTCGGGGAATTATCTGCATCTTTATGCAAGCGACTTTTTCAACCCTTCCCGAGAAACGCCTTGGGGTTCCGCCATCGCTTATGAAAAACCGCCTGTACGCAGCTTTTTCATTGACAATGCCATCTACTGGCTGACTGAATTCCGGCTCGACGGGCTGCGGCTCGATGCCATCGATCATATCCGCGATACCTCGTCGCCGGAAATCCTGATCGAACTTGCCGCGCGCGTTCGCGCCACGATCGCCGACCGTCCGGTGCATCTGACGACCGAAGATAATCGCAACGTCACCCATCTGCATGAACGCGGCGTGGACGGCGCTGTGCCGCATTATACAGCGGAGTGGAACGACGATTTCCACAATGTCGCCCATGTGATCGCGACCGGCGAAAGCGATGGGTATTATCGCGACTTCACACAAGACCGCTGGCAGGTTCTGGCGCTTTCGCTGGCCGAAGGCTTTGCCTATCAGGGGCAGGTTTCGCCCCAATCAGGCACCGCGCGTGGCATGCCAAGCGGGCATCTGCCGCCAACCGCTTTTGTCGATTTTCTGCAGAACCACGACCAGACCGGCAATCGTGCTTTCGGAGAGCGTTTGATCGCCTTGGCCGCACCCGGAATGCTCCATGCCCTGAGCGTGATCCACCTGCTGTCACCGCATATCCCCTTGCTTTTCATGGGTGAAGAATATGGCGAACGTCGGCCATTCTGTTTCTTTACCGATTTCACCGGCGATCTTGCCGACGCGGTGCGGGAGGGCCGCCGGGCAGAATTCGCGGACTTTGCAGCTTTCGCGGGTGGCGCGCTGGATCATGTGCCCGATCCAAACGCGCAAAGCACCTTCACCGCATCGAAACTCGACTGGGATCATTGCGCCGGGACCGAAGGGCAGGCGCATCTGGCAACAGTCAAAAAACTGCTTACCCTAAGGCATCAGCATATCGTGCCCTTGCTTTCGGGCGCCTCCGGTGGCGCAGGGCGCGTGATCTCGCATGGTGACGGTATGATCGCCGTAGACTGGGCGCTGCATGGCGGCACCCTGCAATTGCGCGCCAATCTGGATGACCGCCCCCATGATCTGCCTGCCGCGACGGGCGCGCCGCTGTTCGCAACGCATCCGGGTACAGGTAAAGCGCCGGCCTATGCCGTCGCCTTCCACCTTGACATGGAAGCCGCGCAATGACCGATCTCGAACGCCTTTGCGCACCGCATGGTGTCACCACATTCTACGACGTTCCCGACAGCCCCGGTCAGCGCCGACCGGTGCCGGAAAAGACATTGCACCTGCTTCTCGAAAAGCTGGGGCCAGATCCTCTACCGCTCCCTAAAACACTGACACCGCCGTGCGGCGTCAAATGCTATATTCCCGACTGGCTTTCGGAAAAGCCATCATGGGGCCTCTTCTGTCAGCTTTATGAACTGCGTTCAGACCGGAACTGGGGCATCGGCGATTTCCGCGATCTGGCAGACCTAGCGATAATGGCAGCGCGCAGTGGGGCCGATTTTCTGGGCGTGAACCCACTGCATGCGCTTTTCCTCGGGGACCCGGAGCGACGCAGCCCCTTTTCGCCGTCCGACAGGCGATTTCTCAACCCGCTTTATATCGCCGTGGATTGGTTGCGGGGCGCAGCGGCCCCGCCTGATCTGTCCGAACTGCGCAACAATTCAAATGTGGATTACAAGGCCGTTACCCAGATCAAACTGACGGCATTGCGTGCCATTCACGCCGACACGCCCTTTGGCGACGGGGCTTACGTGGCGACGAATTACGCTTCTTTCAAAGCCAGTGGTGGCGATCCGCTGCTTCATCATGCACTTTACGAAGCATTGTCGCTGCATCAGGCAAGACAGGGGCACGGCGCATGCTGGTCAGGCTGGGATGCCGGGCTGCAGGATACCTACAGCGACGATGTCAAGGCCTTTGCGCAAGACCATGCCGAAGAGGTTGAATTTCATCTCTGGCTGCAATGGATCGCATCGGTGCAACTGCAAATCGCGCGGGATGCGGCCCGCGCGGCGGGGATGCGGATCGGCCTCTATCTCGACCTTGCCGTCGGCGAAGCACCCGATGGATCAGCAACATGGGCTGCAGACGGCACTATGATCGATGGGTTCAGCATCGGTGCGCCGCCTGATGTCTTTGCAACGGAGGGGCAGAACTGGGGCCTTGCCGCACCTGAGCCCGGCGCTTTGGTCGCTAACGATTGCGCCGCCTACCGCGCGTTGATCGGGGCGCAGCTTGACTATGCCGGTGCGCTTCGGATCGATCATGCGATGGCGCTTTGGCAATTGTTCCTGATCCCCAAGGGCGAAAGCCCCGCGAGCGGTGCGCATCTGCGCTATCCTTTTCCCGATCTGGTCCGCGCGTTGGCGGATCTGTCACATGAACACCGCACGGTGATGATCGGCGAAGACCTTGGATTCGTGCCTGATGGCTTTCGCGCGGCGATGGATGCGCTGCATATCCTGTCCTATCGCATCTTGTATTTCGAACAGGCGGATGGCGGCTTCAAAGCGCCACGAACCTATCCCCGCCATGCGCTCGCCTGCCTGTCGACGCATGATCTGCCGACATTCGGGGGCTGGTGGCGGTCTGAGGATATCGCGCTGCGGCAGCAACATGGTCTGGTCGATCAGGACAGTTCAGCGGTCCAGTTGCAATCACGACGGGTTGAAAAGGCACGGTTGCTCGACGCGTTCGCCGCAGCCGGCCTGGCGCTGCCGGATGACGCGATTAAGCAACAGGACTTGCCGGATGACGCCCTTGTCTCTGCCTATCGTTTTATCGCGCGGACGCCCTGCCTGCTGGTTGGTGTGCGGCTTGCCGATCTTGTCGGCCCCGCCCAGCCGACGAACCTGCCCGGTACGATCGACGCCTATCCCAACTGGAAGCTGCGCTGCCCTGTGCCGCTGCATGCCATCGCAGACCATCCCGTGTTTCGGTCGGTAACCGAGGCCATGTCAGAAGAAAGACCCCGTGTATGATTCCACGTATCGCGACCTACCGGCTACAATTCCGCGAAGGGATGACCTTTGACAAGGCCGTTGACCTGATCCCCTATCTGCAACAGTTGGGCGTCAGTCATCTTTATGCATCGCCGGTGTTCACGGCCGCACCCGGCTCGACCCATGGTTATGACATCGCCGATTTCAACGAGGTTGAACCAGGATTGGGCGGGTTTGACGGGTTACGCAGGCTCGCCGCGGCGCTGCGCGATGCAGGCATGGGGCTGATACTTGATATCGTGCCGAACCACATGGCGGCCAGCCCGGTCAACCATTGGTGGCGTGATGTGGCGGAATGGGGCAGGGACGCGACCCATGCCGGGCATTTCGATATCGACTGGACGCGCAAGCTGACCCTGCCGGTGCTGGGCGATACGCTGGACAATGTGCTGGCCAATGGCGATATCCGCTTGCGGGTCGATGCGGAATGCCGGGGGCTGGTGCTTGCCTATCACGACCACGCTTATCCGTTGACACCGCCCAGCTATGGCCTGCTTGCAGAACAGGACGCAGCGACAGGCGTACTGACCCGGCTTGCGGACCGCGCGGCAAAAGCCAGCCCGCAGAATGCGCAGGGTTTCCACGCCGCGATGCGGGAGATGCTGACTGCGGTCGGCGTCGCGCCTAGCAGCGCTCTGGATGCCGCTAATGCCGACCGGGCTTTTCTGCGCCGTCTTCATGATGCGCAGCCATGGGAATTTACCAACTGGCGCGACGCACGGCACACACTCAGCTACCGCCGTTTTTTTGAAGTGACGGGTCTTGTGGGGACGCGGGTGGAGGATCCTGTGGTGTTTGACGATGCGCATCGCCTAGTGCTTGATCTCGTCCGCCAAGGTCTGGTCGACGGTCTGCGCGTTGACCATGTCGATGGGTTGACAGACCCGGCAGCCTATCTGCGGCGGCTGCGCGATGCCGCGGGGCAGGATTGCTGGATCGTGGTCGAAAAAATCCTTGAAGGCGCCGAAACATTGCCTCCCGACTGGCCGGTTGACGGCACAACAGGCTACGAATTTATTGCCGCAATGTCGGACCTGCTTTTAGCGCAACGTGGATCGTCGGCGATGCAGGCCAGCTATGAGAACGTGACCGATACCTCGCCCGTTGCGGCCCAACGGGAAACCGCCAAGCACCGGATCGTCACCCATAACTTTGCGGGCGAGCTGTCCCGTGTCACCGATCTGTTGTTACCATTCGCGGATGGTCTCGACTACAGCGCGCTGCAGGACGCTCTGGTCGCTCTTGTCGTGGCGCTGCCGGTCTACCGGACCTATGGCGACGTCAGCGGCTTTTCTGATGCTGACCGCGCGATTCTGGAAGACGCCGCAACCCTTGCCGGGGATGCTGCCGAACCGCGCGCGCTGAACGTGCTTCTCCAAGCGCTCGGTCATGCCGAAGCTGCCGAAGGTCGCATCCGTTTTCAGCAACTCAGCGGACCTGTTATGGCCAAGGCTGTCGAAGATACGCTGTTTTATCGCCACACCGCCATCCTTGCCGTCAATGAGGTGGGCTGCGATCCGGTCACTCCGCCCGCCGGCATCACCGCGGTCCACGCGACCCTTGCCGCCCGCGCAAGACTCCAACCCTATGCGTTGAACGCGACCGCGACCCATGACACGAAACGCGGCGAGGATGCCCGTGCCCGTCTTTACACCTTGGCCGAATGGCCGGATCGCTGGACATCAGGCGTGCGGCGCTGGCGCGACTGGCACAAAGGGCATGTCCTGGGCGATGCGCCCGAAGCCGCCACCGCATGGGGCCTTTATCAGGCGCTTGCAGGCGTTTGGCCGAAAGACCCCCCGGATGCCGCTGCGCTGTCGAGCTTGGCAGAACGTTTCATGCCATACGTTGTCAAAGCGCTGCGCGAAGCCAAGCTGCGTACCGACTGGACAAATACAGATGAAACCTACGAACAGAGAGTCTGCGCCTATGCTGCGCATCTGCTTGACCCCGGCAACGCGCGTTTCATTGCGGATTTTCACGACACGATCGCGCCCTTCATCGCTGTGGGCGAGCAGCGCGCGCTGTCGCAGCTATTGCTGAAGCTGACCGCTCCCGGCGTTCCCGATATCTACCAGGGAAGTGAGGGCGGGGATTTTTCGCTGGTGGATCCTGATAACCGCAGGTCGCCTGACTGGGACCGGCTTGACCGGCTGCTGACGGGGGCGGTCTGGCCGCCAAAAGCAGATGCAGCAAAGTCATTTGTTCTGAGCCGGGCGATCGCCGCCCGACGCGTTAACCCTGAGCTTTTTGCGAAAGGTCACTACGAGCCGCTTATCGTCACCGGCGCCAAGGCAGAGGCGATATTTGCTTTTGAGCGGAGGCTTGGTGACCACGTCGCAGTGACGCTTGCGCAGGTTAGGTCGCTGCCTCCTTCGGCGGAAAAGGGCGCATTCTGGGGCGATACCGCGATATCGTTTTCCGGAAATTGCCCCCCCCTCACGAGTGCCTTTTCCGGACGGCGGCATCAGACCGGGACGTTGGCTCTGGCAGACTGGCTGGAGAACAGCGAACATCCCCTCAACGTTGATCTGCTGGCGTCCTTTCCGGTCTAAATGACGGTTTTGCGAGACCGCTTGTGGCAATCAGCATTGCGTGTCGACGGCGTCAGCGAACCAGCCCGGCACATGCAGTAAAACTGGCGCGACACAGGAAGCCGGTGGATCTGCCCGCAGCCTAGTCTTTGTTGTCCGGTCGCCAATTCAGCACCAGATGCCACGCCAGATAACCGCCGATGACTGCGAACAGATAACCCCAGATCGTGTTGCCAAGGTTCCATTCAAACCCGGCCCAGAGAAATGGCGCCGCAACGACGAGATAGCGACGCCACGCAGGGCGAAAAAATGGATGGCTCGGGTCAATCATGCGCATGGCCACCTTGTTGCAGAGCAGGGGCCCGCTGGCAAGGCGCGGTCCGGTTGCGTCATGGCCACTGCCGGACGCCAGTTGCAAGGCGGCTATGGCAAGACCGAACAAGGGCATATGACCGCCTATCCAGCAGCGGTTTCCTTGGCTTGGCCTGATGGCCGCTGAATCTTCGCTGTCGCTAAATGTTGAGCAGAGATGCTTCGATCTCGTGGATCTCGTAGGGCTTGCCGACCATCGGCCCATCTAACCCTTGTGCCCTTAATTCCTCCGAGCCATAGCCGGATGCGACGATGTAAGGAATCTGATGTTGCTGCAGGACCACTGCCACAGGAGCCGATGAAACACCGGCAAGATTGGCATCCAGAACGACGGCGTCGATGTCGGTTGATCGCTCTTCTATGAACCGCAGTGCTTGTTTCAGAGTGGCCGCCACGCCAAGCACCTCATGGCCGAGATCGCTTAATATGTCTTCAAGATCCATAGCAACGATTGTCTCATCTTCCACGATGAGCAGGTGAAGTTCACGCTGATTCTGTTCCTTCGGCAACGGCAAATTCCATTCTCCAGTAAAATCCGTCCTTGCGGTATTCGGTCTGCACCACGCCGTCCAATTCCCTTGCGATACCCTGTTCCAAAAGGCGTGTGCCAAACCCTTTTCGCGACGGAGCCACTACCTCCGGCCCGCCGCTTTCTATCCACTCCACAACAATCTTTTGATCTTCCATAATGTTCCAGGAAATAATCACGTGGCCTTCCGGGACCGACAAAGACCCATATTTCAGTGCATTGGTTGCAAGTTCATGCAGAGCCATCGCAAAGGAGATGGTCGCGTCAGGCGCGAGTCTGATGTGTGGGCCTTGAATGGATGTCTGATCACCGCTCGCGGAAAAGCTGTCAACGGCGGCATGTGCGATCTCTTCCAGTTCGGCACCGCTCCAACGGCGACGCGTGAGAATGTCATGCGCTGCTGCGAGCGCGCGGAGCCGGTTCGAAAATGCCTTGCTGAACGCGTCGACATCAGAGGTCGTACGTTGGGTCTGCCGCGCGATCGATTGCGTGACGGCCAGCATGTTCTTGACTCGGTGGTTCAGCTCTCCGATCAGCAGCCGCTGCGACTCTTCCCACTTGCGAAGTTCTGTGACGTCGCGCACAAGCCCGGTCCCCCTTGCTGACGCCCGCTCCTGCGCCTGGAAATACCCGGTATGGTGAACCTTGCGCGCTGATCCATCGGCGTGGATGACAGTGTATTCAAGGTCAAAAGGTCTTTGGTGGTCTAGACAGTCGGCGATCTCTGCGGTGATCTTCTCACGGTCGGACGGATCCACGCGGTCCATCCAGGCTTCGTTGGTGTTCTCGTCATTGCCAAGGCCAATTATCTCTCTTCCGCGGGCGTCCCAGTCGGCTAACCCTGTTTCGAAATCCCACGCACCCCAGCCCAGTTGCGATGCCTCGGTCGCCAGATGTAGCGCGTCGCGGGCCTCGCGAAGACGCTCTTCGCTCAGGCGCCTTTCGGTAATGTCGCCGGCAGCACCAAACCACTCGAATATTTCCCCTTCAGCATCGAGCATCGGAATGGCGCGGGAAAAGGTCCAGCCTATCGTGCCATCGGCTTGCTGCACACGATGCTCGAGTTCGAACGGCATCTTCTTGCGGATCACTTCCTTGATGTGCGCCCACACCCGTGCCTGATCATCAGGGAGAATGTAACGATCAATCCAGCCGCTGTCAGCGGCGACCGTTTCGGTAAGAAACCCGTCGCTGTGCAACTCCAGCATCTGCGTCCAGTCAGGGTTCATGCGATATAGAACATCCGAGCTGGCCTTGATGAATGCCCTGAACCGTTCCTCGCTCTCGCGGAGGGCCAGTGCGGCGGACACCCTCTCGATCACCGAGCACACGCGCTCCGCGACGGTTTGCAAAAGCTCGATCTCTGCAGATGTCCAGTTCCTTGGCTGCTTGCAACAGACGATCAACGCGGCCACGATCTCACCGTCCTTGAGCAGGGGGGCGCCCATGCAGGATACAATGCCAAGGTCCTCCAACGCGCCTTTGTCCGCGTTTGACACAGAAGGGGAATCGCGGAGGTCCGGGATCGCGAACCCGTTGCCGCCATCGACGGTTTCTGTCGCCCGGATCAAATTCTCCAAAGGGTTCTTGCCAGCGGAAATAAGTGTTCCCGAACTTGCCGCGCCACCATTCACCAGCGGCACTTTGGCATCTTTGTTCAGATCAAGGTGAGATGCGCAATCAATGGCAAACCAATCAGCCACAAGGTCGCAAGTCTTTTGTCTGATCTTGACCGGATCCCCGATTGGTCGCAGAACATCCGAAAGCTTAAGCAAAAAGCTCTTTTGCTCATCGCTCTCGCGAAGGCGTTCGCTCATTTCGCGCTGCGCCGTCACGTCCACAAAAGTGACGACAGCCCCCTCGATACGTTCGTCTATTGTCCTGTAGGGGCGCAACCGCATCACGAGCCATCGGCCGTCACGGGTCGCAACCTCGCGCTCTGTCGACTGCAGGTCGCGTAGAACGCCCTGCACATCCGCGGTGATCCCCTCATCGTCGAGCCGGTGGGTGAAATCCGTGATCGCACGACCGACGTCCAGTTCGGTGATGTTAAAGAGTTCCGCGACGTGCGGTGTGAACATCCTGATGCGAAGCTTGCGGTCCAGGAACAGGGTCCCGATGTCAGTCGCCGCGACAATGTTCTTAAGATCACTGTGGGCCGACGCAATGCTATCCAGCTTGCTCTTGAGTTCTGCGTTCACGGTGCGCAGTTCTTCGTTCATCGACTGCAGCTCTTCCTTCGACGTTTCCAGTTCTTCGGATGCGGAACGATACTCCTCGTTGATGGATTGCAGCTCCTCGTTCGCTATGCGCAAATCCTGGATCGTCGTCTCGTGCTCCGCCCTTGACGCGGTTAAACGCGCCTCGGCTGCGGTGAGGCTCTCACGCAGGTGCTGCGATTCTTCGTGGGTCCCGTCTGAAGAAGGCGCCCGTTCATCTGCTGCAGGTCCACCGTCGAGAATGACCACGAGCGCCCGCGAAGGCGTGTTATG
Source organism: Yoonia sp. (assembly GCF_046292185.1). Classification (GTDB taxonomy): domain Bacteria; phylum Pseudomonadota; class Alphaproteobacteria; order Rhodobacterales; family Rhodobacteraceae; genus Yoonia. The sequence goes on along the minus strand of NZ_JBKBQY010000035.1, from coordinate 10,905 downwards.
GCCTTCATCAATGACAGGGGCCACCTGCATCATGACCCGTCGGCTCTGATCCTCAAAAGCGACTGTCACGGGCATCGTCAATGTCGGCTCACCGTGATCAAGCGCACGCCTGACAGCACTGCGCAGGTCGAGCCTGAGTTCGGGTCTTACCATGTCAACGACATCGGTGGTCACCGGTCCCGCCGATTGCAAAAGAAACCGTCCTGCCTTGGGTGATAGATGCAGCGCGTGGTAATTCCGATCCACTAAGATGCTCGGAGGCGCGGCATGTTCCAACGCATGCACATGAAGCGCACCGGTCGTTCTTTCTTGGGTGGGTTCTCTTTGTTGGCGGGGTGACTCAAACACCGGCGGCTTGTGTTCGCTAGGCATGCGCGAGATGACCGGCAGGGTTTTTGATGCCAAGCTGCGCGCGCGATAAAGACGTGCCTCGCGATGGATGGGCGCGAATAGTTCCGGCGACGCGTCAGCGGTTTCCGCCGATCCCAAGAACAACAGGCCGTGCGCTCTCAGGCCATATGCGAAAATGGCGCAGACTTCGCGCTGAAGCTGGCGTTCCATATAGATCAGCAGATTCCGGCACGAGATCAGGTCAAGGCGCATGAACGGCGGATCTTTCACGACGCTATGCGGGGCAAACAGAACAAGGTCCCGGACCTCGCTGTTGACGCGGTAATGGTGTCCTTCCTTGGTAAAGAACCTGTCCAGCCGGTCTTGCGCCACATCCGCTTCGATACTTTCGGGATAGCGCGCTTCGCGTGCGGTCGCCAGCGCACCTTCATCCAGGTCAGAGGCAAATATCTGGATCGGCAGCTGCACGTCGCGCCGTGCGGCCTCTTCCAGCATTAGGATTGCAAGGCTATAGGCTTCTTCCCCGGTCGCACAGCCGACGACCCAGGCGCGGATGCCGTCTTCATCTGCGCTGTCGAACAGCGATGTGATACCCTCCTGCGCAAGCACGTCATAGGCGCTTTCATCACGAAAGAACGACGTGACTGAAATCAGCAGATCGCCAAGTAATTCCTGCGCTTCCTCCGGATTGGCGGTCAGGTAATCGGCGTAACCCGACATACTTTTGCTGCGCGTGACCTGCACCCTGCGCGCCACGCGTCGCATGACGCTTGCGCGCTTGTATCGGGAAAAATCGTGGCCGGTGCGTGCGCGCAGAAAGTTCACGATCCGTTGCAGCTGCTGGTGGACCTCTTCTTCCGATAGCGAACGGACGGCGTCCTTGCTTTGCACGACCTCCACCATGCGTTCCACAAGGCGCGGTATCGGTGCCGAAATGTCGACGACACCGGATGCCAGCGCGCTGCGCGGCATCATTGGAAATTCCGCATCCGCGGGTTCTTGCACCAGGATGACGCCGCCCCCTTCCTTGATGGCACGCACGCCGAGGGCACCGTCAGAACCAGCACCTGACAGAATGACAGCAATTCCATCCCCGCGCGCCGAAGCGACCGACCGGAAGAACATGTCGATCGGCGCGCGCTGACCGCGCGGATCCGTGAAAGGACGGGCGGTGACGCTGTCACCGTTAATCACCAGTTCACGATCAGGCGCGATGACGTAGACACAATTCGGCTTGAGTTCTGGTGAATCGCTGACCTGAAGAACGTCCATCGGCGTGACCAAAGACAGAATCTCGCTCAGGGCGCTTGGCTGATCCGGTGCAAGGTGGATAATCACGACATAAGCCAAACCCAGATCGTCAGGCACATGCCGGAAGAACTCCCTTAACGCATGCACGCCACCTGCTGATGCCCCGATTGCGCATACCGGCACCCCGTTCGTGCCGATTTTTTGGTTAATTCTATCCATTCTGCCTCCTGCCGTTGGCTGACCATAGGCAAAATACGGCAAAAATTTATTTAATCCAATGCGATAAAAGTCTCTGAGCCAAAGCAGGCTCGGCGCAGGTGGCCGGAACTGATGATTCACTTTGCCACGTGAACAGGGACCTTGCTGTCTTTCGCCAGATTATCAAAAGTAGCGGTTTAGCTAACTCCATGATGCTGCTGACCATCAGGCTGTCTTGCCCTTCGGGCGCTGCACGCGACATCTTTGAGTTGCAAGGGTGGTGATCTAAGGCAATGTCGGATTGGCCTCGGTCCGCATCTTCATCTTCATCAAAAGAGGATTGTTCGGATGACGATCGCGACGACGGTCAAGGTCGCAACCCCGGCCAACCACAAAGCGATGAACCACAGCGATCTACGCAACACGGGCGGCATCAGTGATAACCTCCTGCCGGGTCGACCTTTCCTCGGAACACCCAATAGGCATATGCAGTGTAGGCAAGGATCATTGGCAACAGCACAACCGCCCCGGCAAGCAGGAACCAAAGGCTTTCGTCAGGGGCTGCGACATCCCAGATCGTCAGCGACGGCGGCACCATATAGGGGTAGAAACTGATCCCCAGACCGACGAACGACAAAACGAACAGGGCAATCGTTGCCAGAAACGGCCAGGCATCGCGGTTGTCGCGCAGACCTTTGACAAAAATAAAGGCTGCGACAAGGATTGCGGCAGGCACCAGCGCCGAAAACAGTACGTTCGGGAAGCCGAACCAGCGGTCCAGATATAGCGGGTTCAGGAACGGCGTGATCAGACTGACGACCCCGACCAGTCCGAGTGTCGCCGCCCCTGTCCAGATTGCCATGCGCTTTGCCATCACCTGCACGGGACCATCTGTTTTCATCACGAGCCATGTCGCGCCCATGAGCGCATAAGCTGCGATCAGGGCGACGCCGGTCAGAATCGAAAAAGGTGTCAGCCAGTCCCAATTGCCGCCCGCATAGGCGCGGCCTTCGACGGTAATACCCTGTACGAGAGCACCAAGTGCGATACCTTGTGCCAAGGCCGCCGTGATGCTGCCAAAGGTAAAGGAAGTATCCCATAAAAACTTGCCTCGCTTCGTGCGCCAGCGAAATTCGAATGCGACTCCGCGAAACACCAATGCCAACAGCATGACGATGACCGGCACGTATAGGGCGGGCATAATGACGGCATAGGCCAGCGGAAAGACCGCGAGAAGTCCGCCGCCGCCGAGCACCAGCCATGTCTCGTTGCCGTCCCATACCGGCGCGACGGTGTTCATGGCAAGATCCTTGTTCGCCTCTCCGCGCATGAAGGGAAACAGAATACCTACGCCCAAGTCGAAGCCGTCAAGGATGACATAGGCCAGTACCGCAAATGCGATCAGCCCCGCCCAAATGAATGCAAGATCGAAAATCATGTCGGTTTACCCCGTCGGAAGGAAATCATCGTCGACCGCAGGCGCAGGGGTCGTACCCGCCGTCCGGATCGGCCCAATGGATTCAAGTGGAATGCGGTCCTCCAGCCGTTTGTTCATAAGACGCAGAATGTAGTACGTGCCAGCGCCAAACAGCATGAAATAGACCACGATGAAGGCGACCAGCGAGGACGCAACCGCCGCAGCCTCAATCGGGGCGACGCTGTCGTTGGTGGATAGCAGACCGTAGACTGTCCATGGCTGGCGTCCCACCTCGGTCGTGATCCAGCCGGCGAGAACCGCGATAAAACCCATTGGCCCCATTATCACCGCCGCACGGTGCAGCCATTTGCGGGTATATATCGTTCCACGCAGCCGCGCCACCAGCGCCCAAATCCCGAGCCCGAGCATGGCAAAGCCCAGGGCCACCATGATGCGGAACGACCAGAATACGATACTGACAGGTGGGCGTTCTTCGACGGGAAAGTCTTTCAGCCCCGGCAGCGGCGATGTCAGGTCATGCGTCAGGATCAGCGACGACAGATAGGGGATCTGCACCGCGTAATCGACCGTTTCGGTCTCCGGGTTGGGGATACCGAACAGGATTAGCGGTGCGCCGCCTTCGGGATGGCCGTCAAAATGCCCTTCCATCGCGGCGATCTTGGCAGGCTGATATTCAAGCGTGTTCAGACCATGGAAGTCGCCCGCCAGAATTTGCAAAGGGGCGACGACAATCAGCATTCCCATCGCCATGGAGAACATCACCCGCGCGCCTTTATCGGCCCGGTCGCGCAGCAGGTGCAAAGCACCCACAGCGCCGACCACGAGAGCGGTCGTCAGATAGGCCGCAAGCACCATATGCACCAGCCGGTAGGGGAACGATGGGTTGAACACGATGGCCCACCAATCCACCGGGATGAATTGACCGACTTCATTGATGCCATGCCCCTGCGGAGTTTGCATCCAACTGTTGACGGACAGAATCCAGAACGCGGACCCCAAGGTGCCGATCGCGACCATCAGCGTTGCGACGAAGTGCCCCTTGGCCCCGACTTTTTCACGGCCGAACAACATCACGCCAAGGAAACCGGCCTCAAGGAAGAACGCGGATAGTACCTCATAGCCCATCAGCGGGCCAATGACCGGGCCGGCCTTGTCGGAAAACACCGACCAGTTGGTGCCGAACTGATAGGACATCACGATCCCCGACACGACGCCCATGCCGAAAGCCACCGCAAAGATCGTTTTCCAATAGTTGAACAGACGCAGATAGATGTCCTTGCCGGTCCATAGATGCAGCCCGTTCAGCACCGCCAGGTAGCTGGCGAGCCCGATCGAGAACGCTGGAAAAATGATGTGGAACGACACCGTAAAAGCGAACTGGATTCGCGCCAGTTCAATTGCGTCAAAGCCGAACATGGGCTGACCTCATATTGATGTAGTCGTGATATATGTTTAACGGTTCTTTTGCCACCGCACAAGTTTGGATTAGGTGCCGGATGTCCCACTTTTGCCGGAGCATGAAGTGAAACTGACCAACTACACCAACTACGCGCTGCGGACCTTGCAGATGGCCGCGATCCGCGCGCCTCGCCTGGTACGTATTGACGAGGTGGCGCAGGCGCACCGGATCAATCGCGCGCATCTGACCAAGGTGGTCCATCAACTAGCGCAAGCGGGTTACATTGAAACCGTGCGCGGACCCAAGGGCGGCTTGCGGTTGGCCCGCCCTGGGACCGAGATCTTCGTGGGCGACGTCGTGCGCCTGACCGAGGGGTCGATGGATGTGGTTGAATGCTTCAGTCCGGAGCGTAACACCTGCAAGCTGCGCGGCATATGCAAATTGTCGGAGGCGTTACAAGAGGCTACGGCGGCTTTCATGGCGGTATTGGATGATCTGACTGTGGCGGATATCGCTATTAATCGCGCCGATCTGCTGGCGCGACTCGGCCTGCCTGCCGCTGGGACTTCAGCTGACCCGGCCCCAATCATTAGTCGTGAGTAATTTAGCTTGGTTAGCAAAAACTCTCTGGCTCCATACCGCCGGATGGTTGTCTGCTGGAATTGGGTTGCGGCATCGGAGGCACGAGAAATCCGCTTACCCGTTGTTGGCGCATCGGATCAATTGCTGACTTTTGCCATTGATTGAAAAACAGAGCCCAAAGCTGGTTGGAACCAGCTCTGCCTCCGCAGCGAAAACGACGACAGATGCTAACTACCGACGCAACTTTCCCAGCATAGCCGGGGCGCGAAGCGCAGTCTGGTCGCTACTGTGTCTCTGAATGTCATCTCGGTCAGGCCGACGTTGAAGATGGGGTTGTAATCGACTTCGGTTTCAACCAGCACAATACGCCCACCCAATGGCAACGTCGGTATGCGCGTAAGATACGCAGGCTGGGTCAGGTCCACGTCCATGAGCGGGCTTAAACTGCCAGATGTCTTGGACCAATCCAGCGCCAAAGTGCGATCATCCTCTTCGCAATCCGCGACGCAGCGCACGAGCGATACGCGCAGACGGCTGTTAACATCGCTACGTGCCAGGAAGGCGAATACCGAACGTGTGTCATCCAGGTAGGTTTGGTTAATCGGGAAGGTTTCACGCGACAACATGTCCGCGATAGTATACCCCGCTTTGCCGGTCGTGTTTCGGATCTGATACGCGTCGAAGAAGACGAACATCCCGGTCAACGCGAAGAAAAGCATCGGTATCATCAGGACAGCTTCGACCGACAGGCTGCCTGTCTCGGATCGAATGAATTTCTGCACGGATAAGTGGCACTGTCCGGTCCGCGATATCATAGATCTAATCATGAGTTCGCCACCGCTATACCGGCTCGTTCACAAAGGCGCTGCTGACCCGGAGCCCGTAGCGCCCGTCAGCCTCGGGGGGCAATGCGGTGGCTAGCGCCCCTGTCGGAAAGAAAGGTTTGTAAAGGGCGCAGACCCTGATCAGCATGAGTTCGTTCTGCATGCCTGGCACGAACTCGTTCGCTGGATTGATTTCTTCATCATGGTTTACGCAGGCGGCCGGCCCTGTGATCTGCGACCATTGCGAAATCGGCAATGACCGCACTTCGAGCCTGATTGCATTCTGGCAATCAGGAATGATCAAAGAGGCATCGCATATCCGACCGCGAATTGTTTCGTGATCAGGCGGAGCACCAGTTCCGAGGCGAAGGTCACGTACGACAATATCGGTCGCACGTTCCAGCATCATGGTGCGCAGATTGAGCATGCCAAGCTCAAACGCCATCAGCGAAAGCAGCATGAAAAACGGAAAGAGGATGACGAATTCAATTGTTGAACTGCCTTCTTGATCTTGCCCGAACCTTTCAAAGCGGTTCCCGCTCCCGTTGATGGTCTGTGTCATCGTGTCAGCCTCAACTGATTAATCTGGCCTGCGACTGATGCAAAAGCTTCGTTGATGGCCGCGCCACTGGCTTCAAAAAAGTGCGAAGGGCTGCTGGCGCATGCTTGCATTTCACGTTCCGCGACAGCGGACGAAACTTCGTAGGCGATCGTAAACACCGTCACGCCGTTGGCCTTAGCGAGATTACATTGCGCTAAGAAATCGCTGACGTTGTCACGTGATGACGAAACCTGAGACCGCATCGCATTGTGCCTTTGTAATTCCACCATGTGATTGAAGGGCGATGTCGGAAAATTTGGGCGAAACTGCTCAGTAATTTCGCCATCTGTCATCAGTACGACATATTTGGCAGTGGCCGCGTCGTCCCAGCTTGCCGGGCGACCTCGATAGTCTTCGGCGACGAGCCCGTGGTCGGCAAGGTGATTAAATGCCGCGTTGCTTGCCGGGTCCAGCAGCGACAGCGCATATTTCATGGCGTAGTGGGTGCCGGTTCCGTCATGCATCCGCAAGCTATCGATGAAAGAATGCAATTCGCTTTCATCGTTGCGGGCGTATTGGATGCTCGTGTCATCCTCTGGACACCATCCCCAGTCCATAACAGACCGAACGATTGGAAAATACGTGAAATGCGGAGTCTGATCGTAAGCGCCAAGGGATGGCAGCCCAGGTTGCGCAAAGTCGCTGCGCGGGATGTCAATGCAGGATGAAGGTGCGTCATGGGTAGCGACACCAAAGGCAACATCGTTATATTTATATGTGATAAACTGCTGAAAATGACTTGGCCCTGCGCCGGTATTGTACGTGACGCCGGCATCTTGCAGCGGTCCGTTGGCATTGGTTTTTACCGCAAAATACAAATCAGGGCGATTGCCACCCTTGATCGATGCGCCGATTACCACGGCATTCCGCAGTGTGGACGAGCGACTTCGCACATGCGCGACAAGATCAGGGAAAAAGTTATCCGCGTCGTTACTGATATGTGTGGCTGTTCCACCACTAGGAAAATCCTCGAACTTGACTGCGTTGTCGATGACCCCGTTGCCGCTGCGGTCAAAGTAGATCACGATATTGGATATATCTTGCGGCCATTGAGGAAAATCATCAGACACGAGTCTGACGCCACCCAAGTAATCGAACATCACTGGACTAGGGTTGGTATGTCCCGCATAGGGGATCAGGTTTATCGAGATCTTGTCGTCCGCAGATTGCTGCAGCACCCGCGATACGAAATTCTTGGCGGCCGGTTTCAGATTATGCATGCGTCCCTCGAAACGCATCGATCCTGATATATCCAACACAAGCGAAATTTCGACGTTAGGAATCTGTTCTATTGCCGTCCCCGAAGCCGACACCTGCAAGGCGTCTATTCCCAGCATACGCAGGAACATCGTATTGGACTGATACGACGCACTTGCTGAAACGCTGCGTCCGGCATTGTCTTGCTGAACATCGACTTTAACCAGATCGCTTGATAATCCCTCACGTGCGAAATAATCATAGACAACAGCCTTGGGGTCGAGCTCGTGATGCAGGTCGGCCGCGGCAAGAACGGCCCGATCCAGCGTATTTTGTAGTTTGGTCCGCTGGCTTTCGTTGCGCATGAAGTCGATAGCCATACCGCCGCCGATAATCATCGCGATAAAAATGAACAAAGAGAAGATGGTGAGCGATCCATTTTCGTCGGTGACGAACGTGCGCTTGCGTCTGCTTTTGTAGAAAAACTGCTTACTCATAACTGATGCCTATTAAACGCTTCGAAGCATAGCACAGGTTACCTTGGGTCGGTACGTACTGCGCTCATCCGGCAGAATTAAGGCAATGCGACAATATATTCATGAACTATATTGACCACGCCCGGTGACGGGTTCGTGCCTTTGGCGCTGGCGGCGAATCCGGATGATGCCTACAAATAATACGGCCAAGCATAGGCACGATCGATATGTCACCGCTCTGGTCTGACCCGCCCAAGCTTTGTCATTCGATGATATAGCTCTGCCCATCACTGCGGCAGACATCGACTTCATATTCTTAGTACTCATCACCGTCCGAAAAAACAAATTTCAAGTCCAAGAAACAACCGTACCCGTTGGTATCAAGGGTAACCCTGAATAACTCCTCTCCTGTGTGGAAGAGCATGGCGATACTAAGCATAAAAGCGATAAGCTATCAGGGATGTAGGTATCTCGCCCCGACCGAAAAGCGTTGTTTAGGAATGCCTCCGGGGACGTGTGTCGTGTCAGAAGTTACAGAACTGGCTTTAACTTCCACCCAGAGGGAGTCGCCGCATACGAGTAATGAGAATGCGGCTTGAAGCCGTCAGCGGGATCGAATGTGTGGCGGGAGATGTTGATTTTCGACCCCAGGATGTCGATAATCGCGAGGTCATTGGGATTGCCGCGATGCCGTGTCGAGGTGGAACTGCCGCAGTGGACTTGCAGTGTTTGACCGCCGCCCTTCCGGGTCACGAAAGGTTCGACCAGAAAGCTATGCAAGTGACCGGACAGGATGACATGTGGACCACAGTCTGACCATGCTTCCAACGCGCCAGCGGCACCGCGCATGAGGTTCTTTTCGACCTCAAGGTTTTGATGAAAAGGATGATGGGCGATGATAACCGCTAGGCGACCGTCGTCCTTTTTGATCTCGGCACAAACCCGGTCTATTTGTGCTCCATTGATACGGCCACGCTGCACGCGCAGCGGATCAGTCGTATCAATGCCAATAAGCGTAGCTGTATCGGTTTGAACGGTCGGTTCCGTCTCTTGCGAAATATGCCGCCGGTAGGCGGCCCGGGGCCAAAACAAGCGTGCGAGAATATTGTAGAGCGGGATATCGTGATTTCCCGGCACCGAAAACCAAGGCGCCTGTAATCTGTCGACGAATGCCCGCGCGCGTCTGAACTGCGAGGCGCGGGCGCGCTGAACGAAATCGCCGGCAATGACTATATGATCCGGGCGGGCGGTTTCGATCGCCACCAGCAAATGAGGCAGAAGATCCTCGATTTCGCGCCCAAAGTGGAGGTCGGCAATAAGGGCCAATCTGGTCATGGGACAGGCATCGCCCGCGCCGGAACGATCACGTTCAGATCATCCTTGAGCATTTTGAAGTGAAAGGGATCGCTCATCTGACTACGCTCCCCGTCCCATGCGACCAAGCGCTTGCGCCGAAAGGTTTCGATTATGATCTCGCTTCCGGTGAGCATGGTGTAATCTTTGTCTTGCTGAACCTTCCTGTTCAAGACCTTTAACGCTGTCAACAAGAGGTTAAGTCGCCCTCCGGTCGGTGCCAGATACAACACCATTTCACCTTCACGGATGGACTGAACACCGGGCAGCCCATATTCTTCAAGTTGATATGGGCGTACAGCGACGAAGGCCATCGGCGAGCGTATCTCATGCACGGTCCCGTCGACGGTGATGCGCAATCTTAGCGAACGATAGCGTGTCGACATCGCCTTGATCACGGACCAATAGGCAGTCAATCTGCTACGGCCCCAGCGTTCATAAATGTTTTCACGCACTTGCAGGACAGTCGCATACGCCCCGATACTGGCGTTGTTAAGAAAGCGTTTCCCGTTGATTTCCCCGATAGATACACGTCGGCAATGACCGGCAAGTATTATGTCCCAAGCCTCGCAAGGGTCTTGCGGGATGCCGAGACTGCGCGCAAAGAAATTGAATGTTCCCAGCGGGACGACACCAAGCTTCACATCAGTTCCGGATAAACCCGCACAAACTCCGCTGATGGTCCCGTCACCGCCTGCCGCCACGATTGTGCCAAATCCATCCGCAACGCCGCGTGCGGCGAATTCGGTGATATCCATATTCGGGGACATTCGCTTGATCGTCACCCCCTTGTGCCCCTCGATCCGGTCCATCATCGCGACGTGCTTTTCCGCGCCCGACTTCTTGCCGGACCCCGCGTTGACGATGACAAGGATATCGTCCGACTGAGGGGGGAGGGTTTCAATATGTGAACTCACCTAGGTTTTCTTTCTTTTTGCATGGGCGTGTTGGTAACGCCCGTGGAGACAATTAGTTGCCTGCACGCCCTCACATGTTGAGAATAGATCCTTCCAGCGAGAGAAAAGAACGCCGGCGGAGTCTGAGGAGCGGGGTCGCTGGCTTTTACAACTCTTCGATAACCCGGACGTATTTCTTTATCATTGTCCCTCTATCCAGCCGACTTGCATCAGCGCGCGACGCCGCTGCTTTTTGTCTCAATGGGACGGGGTTTCGCAAATGCGCGACCATGGCATTCGCCATCGCGGCAACGTCACCATTGGCAACAAGATCACCAT
>NZ_JBKBQY010000034.1:0-31462 GCF_046292185.1 Yoonia sp. | reverse complement strand
GCGCGCGAAACTGGCCGCGCTGACCGGGTTTCACACGCCTGTCTATCTTGCCGCATTGCAGGCGGCAGAGACGGCGCAAAGCGTGACCGACGCTATCCGGGCGCGTCACGGGTTGGGTACACCGTCCAATCCGGTCTTTACCGAAATGTTCCGCCGCCCGGCCACTGCTGCTGGCGGATCGTTGCTGGCGGGGGAATTGCTGCGCCACGGGGGGGTGATCTATTCGCCAGCGGGCGGCACCCATCACGGCCTGCCGGACCGCGCCAACGGTTTTTGCTATCTCAACGATCCGGTGTTGGCGATCCAGTCCTTGCGGCGCAACGGCGCGCGGCGCGTGGCCTATATCGACATCGACGCGCATCATCCCGACGGTGTCGAACACGCTTTTGCGCGCGACCCTGACACGCTGCTGGTCTCGACTCATGAAATCAATCGCTGGCCGCGCACCGGCGCGCTGACGGATCAGGGCGCAGGTCAGGTGTTCAACCTGCCGGTCCCGGCGGGGATGCGCGATCAGGACATGGCTCTTATCGTGAACGAGCTGATCCTGCCTGCGGTGCAGGCGTTTCGCCCTGATGCCATCGTGCTGCAATGCGGTGCGGATGCCGTGACCGAGGACCCGCAATCGCGCCTGTGTCTGTCAAACAATGCGCACTGGGATGTCGTCGCGACCCTGCGCGACATGGCCCCGCGTTATCTTGTGCTGGGCGGCGGCGGCTATAACCCATGGTCGGTCGGGCGTCTGTGGACGGGGGTCTGGGCCATTCTCAACGGCAACGACATCCCCGACCATCTGCCAGCCGCAGGTCAGGCGGTGCTGCGGGCGTTGCAATGGGACGGTGTGGCCAGACGCCACCAGCCGCAGGATCAGTGGATCACGACGCTGCGCGACAAACCCCGCAACGGCCCGATCCATGACGAGGTGCGCGCGGGTGTGGCGCATCTCAAACCCCGCATCATCCGGGCTTAAACCTCCCCGCCGTGAGGCGGAGCCGCATTCGCCAAAGCCTGTGGCAAGGCGGCCAAGGTTCGTTCCACCGCGCCGGCATGCTGCGCATAGAAGGCGGCGATCCGTGCCTCGGACACATCGACGGGCGACGTGACCGCCGCGTGCAATTCCGCCGCATTCTGCACGTGGTGGCACACGCCTGCGGCAATCGCCTCGACCGCGGGATAGGCGATGGTCCAGATATGCGGGCCGACGATCACAGGTTTTCGCAGGGCCAGCGGTTCGATGATGTTATGCGCGCCTTTGGTCACGAAGCCGCCGCCGACGATGGCGCGGTCGCATAGCGCCAGATAGAAATACATCTCGCCCATAGAATCGCCCAGCAATACGTCGATATCCGGCAGTGCCGCCGCACTCAGCGCGCTATCCAGCACATCGCTGCGCCGCGCAAACCGCAATCCGGCGTCGGCCAGCATCCCGGCCACCTGATCAAACCGTTCCGGCGCGCGGGGCACATAGACAAAGAACGCGTCCCTGCTTTGCCGGATTATGTCGATGTAGACTGCATCCTCGCCCTCGACCACGCTGGTCAGGGTAAAGGTCGGGCGACCTTTGCTCAGGCGCTGGCGCAGGTTTTCTGCCGCTATGAGCTGCGCCTGCGGGATCGGCTGGTCAAAGCGCAGCTCGCCCGTGACATGGATATTGCGCATCCCCGCAGCGGCGAACCGTCCCGCCTGCAATGTGGATTTAACGAACCCACCGGCGAAACCGCCCGTCAATGCGGCCCGCAGGCCCCAGCCGGACATATCCTTGTCGAAACTCTTTTGCGGATATTGCGCGTTGCACATGAACAAGGGCACATCGCGCGCGCGGGCTGACATGATCATGCGCGGCCAGATCTCGATCTCCATCACCAGCCCGTATTTGGGTACAAAGCTGCGCAGGAACCCGCGATAGGCAAAGCCCATATCGAAGGGCACCCAGACGACCTGCACCCGGCCTGCCGCGATTTCAGGGGCAAATTCGCGCAACGCCTCTCGCCGTCCGGCGGGGGTGAAATGGGTGGTCACGACGCTTTCGCCCTGCGCCAGCAACGCGCGGATCAACGGCGTGGCGGAGCGCATTTCGCCCAAGGATACTGCATGCACCCAGACCGGGTGTCGCAGAACGGCGCGGACAAGGCCGAACCGTTCCGCCAAATGCAGCCCATAATCGGGGTCCTTGCGCGCCCGCAGCCGCAGATAGATAATGACCAGCGGCAGCAAGACCCACCAGGCCAGCGCATAAGCAATCAGCGCGAGCCGCAGGCGGAAAGACGGGAAACGGTCATTCATGTTGGGTTTCCAGCAGCGCGCACAGGTCTCCGGCGAGCGCATCCGTGGCAATGCCGGCGCTTTTTGCTGCCGCCGCTGCCCTGCCCGCCACCTGTGCCAGATCCGTGCGGCGCAGGGTCGCGGCAATCTCTGCCGCCGTCGTCACTGGCACGGCACCCCCGGCGACGTCCAGCGCGGCAAAATCGGATCGGAAGTTGCCCACCTGCGGCCCGTGCAGCAGGGCGCAATCTAGCTGTGCCGCCTCCCAAGGATTATGGCCCTGCGTCGCGTCAAAAGTTCCGCCGATCAGCACGGCCTGCGCCAGAGGGTAAACCAACCCCAGATCACCGAATGTATCGCACACCCACAGCGGATCATCCGCGCCCGGCACTGCGCCTTGCGATTTCAGCGGGGCAGGGCGGGCGATACCGCGCCGGTCGGGGTGGCGCGGTGCAACGATCAACAGCGCACCGGGGTCCTGCGTGCGCAGCGCGTCGTGCGCCGCCAGCGCCGCGTCCTCATCCGCCGGGTGCGACGGGGCGACGGCCCAGATGAAACGCCCTGCCAGTGCCATTTGCAAGGTATGCAATTCCCCCCGGTCGCAGCCCAGTGCAGGGGCTGCGGGCTTCAGCGACCCGGTGACACGCGCATCAGCGCCCAAGGTCACCAGATGCGCCGCCGTTTCCGGGTCCTGCGCCGTGATCAGCGCCATCCGTGCATAAAGGTCGCGGAAAAGCCCCCGTGCCTTGCGGTGCCGCGCAAAGGCGGCGTCATTCATCCGCGCTGCTACAATCGCTTGCGGAATGCCGCGCTGCGCCAGATCATGCACGAAGCCCGGCCACAGATCCTGTTCCGCCCAGATGCACAGATCCGGTCGGAAATGGTCCAGAAACCGCCGCCTGTAAAGCGGCGCATCCAAAGGCAGAAACTGATGCAATGTGCGTGGTGGAAGCTGGCCCGCAAACACGCGCGCTGATGCCGCCGTGCCGGATGTGACCAGAAAATGCACATCGGGTTGCTGGTCCGCCATACGCGCGATCAGGCCGCGCAGCGACATCACCTCGCCCAGACCCACCGCATGCAGCCAGACCAACCGCCCTGCGGGACCGGGGGCCAACCTGCGGCCCTGCTTTTCCACCCATCGCGTGTCATGTTCCTTGCCACGCCTGCGTCTGTGCGACAGCATGGGGCGCGCCAGCAGCGGGATCAGATGACTTGCTGCCAGATAAGCGCGCAGCGCCAACCCGGTCCTAGCCTTGCTGGTCATGGAATGTCTTTTGCAGCGGCGCATCCCAGAACCCCTGATCGGCCAGCACAGCCGCGAAACGGCCCGCCGCCGACCCGCCACCAAAGGCGTCATGGCGCGGATAGGACCGGCCCCATTGATCATTCAGAAAACTTGCGATTGCCGCCGCATCATCCGCTGCCGCAAAGAACACCGATGGTGACTTTGCACGGTTGGTCTGCCGGGTTCCGATATCCAGCGATGGCAGGCCCAGAAACGGCGCCTCGCGCACGCCGGCGGATGAATTGCCAATCATCACGGCGGCATTTTTCATCAATTCCGAAAAATGCGCAAACCGCATTGACGGCAGCACGCGGAAACGGTGTTCGGGCAAACCTGCGATCACGTCGAATATCGCCGCCGATCCGGGGTCATTGTTCGGGGCGATCACCACAAAACTGCGTGCCGAGGCAACCATGGCACCGAAAAGAGCCTGCGCCTGCGCGCCCATGCTGGCCGCCTCAGATGTCACGGGGTGGAAAATGCAGATTCCGTAATCGTCATAAGGCAATGCGTAACGGTCCCTGACCTCGGCTAACGTCACACCGGACGGGCCAGCGTGGAAATCCAGTTCTGGTGATCCGATTGCGTGAATATGGCTTTGCTGTTCGCCCAGTGACATCACGCGCCTTGCCGCATCATCCGATGAGACGAAGTGATGACTGGCAAGCTTGCTGTTGCAATGGCGGTAAATCTCATCGATCGTGCCGCTGACCTCGCCACCTTCGATATGCGCGCAACGGATGTAGTTGGTTGCACAGACCAACGCGGTTGCCAGCGCCTCGACCCGGTCGCCATGGATCACGACCAGATCAGGGCGCTGTTCATGGATGAAATCGGAAAAGCCGATGACAGTTTTGGCAAGGATCATGTCCTGCGGATCGCCCGGACGCTGGTTGAGGAATTCATGCACCGTGACACCGGCGGTCCGGTGAACCTCCAGCTTGGTCAGACCGTAGGTTTTGAGCATATGCATGCCGGTCACGAAGAACGACACGGCAAAACCCGCGTCGCGCGCGGCGATTGCCAAAGGCTCCAGCTTGCCAAAATCGGCGCGGGTACCTGTTACAAACAGAATGGATCTGGGCATGATGGGTCCGGTACAAAATTGCTGAGCGTCACCGTATCGCCGCGCCCGACAAAAGAAAACCGCGATTGCCACCCGTGTTATGCGCTTGACGCCACGCGCGCCCGTCCGGTAAGTGTCCGCTTGGCTGGCGAGTGGGCAGGTAGGTTATGCAGCGGATTGCAAATCCGTGTAGACCGGTTCGATTCCGGTACTCGCCTCCATATGCTCCGGTCTGGCCGACCGTGATGGGAGCACTTCATCCCGCATTCATTTATCCCCAGCAAGCGGTCTTTGCGGCAAGATCAGTCGTTGCCGCGCTGGTTGGAATATGGCATCCTTGGCCTGCAATACTAAACGAAAGAGTTTGGCTTTTGACCGACTACACAACACGCCGCATCGTTATGGTGGACACGCAGGTCCGCCCTTCTGACGTTACCCGTTTTCCGATCATAGACGCGATGCTTTCCCTCCCGCGCGAGGAATTTGTCCCCGATGCGCTGCGCGAGGCAGCTTATATAGGGGAAAATCTGGATATCGGCAAAGGCCGGATCATGCTGGAACCGCGGACTTTGGCCAAGATGCTTGAACTGGCAGACATCCGGCAAGGGTTTGTCGCGCTCGATATCGGGTGCGGCCTTGGGTATTCCACGGCGCTGCTGGCAAATCTGTGCGAGTTTGTCGTGGCTGTCGAAGACGACGAGGCCCGCGCAGAAGAGGCCCAGCGCCTGCTGTCCGGGCATGGGATCGACAATGCGGCCGTCATGACGGGGCCGCTGTCCGAAGGATCGGCCAAGTCAGGCCCTTTCGATGTGATCATGATTCAGGGCGCTGTCGAAGAATTACCCGATCCGTTGCTGGCGCAATTGCGCGAGGGCGGACGGATCGTCTGTGTCTTTGACGAAGGCGCGTTGGGCGTCGTGCGTGTCGGGCACAAGATTGATGGTGTTGTTAACTGGCGTTTTGGTTTTAATGCAGGCGCGCCGCTGCTGGATGATTTTAGACGGCCTGCAATTTTTGCTTTGTAATTAATTTATACCGACCGTTTGAGGGTCGGCATTTGGGGGATCGGAAATGTTTCACAGGACAAGACTTGCCGGGTTGGCAATCATGATGGCTTTTGCCGCTGCCCCTTTGGCCAGGGCCGATACGTTGGCTGATGCGCTGGTCGCGACTTATACAAATTCCGGTTTGCTGGAACAGAACCGGGCCTTGTTGCGCGCTGCCGATGAAGGGGTGGCGCAATCGGTGGCGGCGACCTTGCCGGTGATCAACTGGTCAGTCTCGACCGCTAGGAATTTCAACAGTGCCGCGACACCGCCGCAGCCGCGCACGTCCACCGCAACCACTGCGCGGATCGCAGCATCGCTGACATTATATGATGGTGGTGCCAATCAGCTCGCCATCGAAGCGCAGAAGGAAATCGTGCTGAGCACGCGGCAATCGCTGCGCAGCGTTGAGCAGGATGTGCTGTTCCGTGGGGTTCAGGCCTTTATGAATGTGCGCCGCGAACGTGAATTCGTTCAGTTGCGCCAGAACAACCTTGGCCTGATCACGCAGGAATTGCAGGCGGCACGGGACCGGTTCGACGTGGGCGAAGTCACCCGGACCGATGTGTCCCTGGCAGAGGCGCGTCTGGCTGCATCCCAAAGTCAGCTGGCCGCGGCGCAGGGCCAATTGAGCCAGGCAGTCGAAGAATATCGCGCCGCTGTAGGCCTCGCCCCAGGTGCGTCGGGCAATGCCTCGCCTGCGCCGGTTTCCCAGTCGTTAGAAGAAGCCAAAGCCTTTGCCGTGCGTAATCATCCCGCTATTCTTGAAGTTCAGCACTCGGTCGCGGCGGCAGAGTTGAGCATCCGGCGCGGCGAAGCGGCAGTCAGGCCTAACCTGTCACTGGATACTTCGGTCGCGGTAAATCAGGATTTTGACGAATCGGCGCAGATTGGCCTCACGTTTGGTGGTCCGATCTACAGTGGTGGCACCATTTCCAGCCAGGTCCGGCAGTTGCAGGCCAACCGAGATGCAACCCGCGCCGGTCTGCACCTTGCGCGCATCGGCATCGAACAGCAGGTCGGCAATGCCTATGCTGCGTTGCAAGTCGCACGTGCATCCCGCCAGGCATCAGAACAGCAGATCAGCGCCGCTCAGCTCGCGTTTGAGGGTGTCCGAGAAGAGGCAACGCTTGGCGCGCGGACCACGCTTGATACGTTGAACGCGGAACAGGAACTGCTTGATGCACAGGCAAACCGGATCGCCGCGCAGGTAGACGAGGTGATTGCATCTTATGCCGTGCTCGCGTCGATGGGTCTGTTGACGGCTGATCATCTGGGCTTGCCGGTGCAGCAGTATGATGTGAATGCCTATTATAACCTGGTCAGAAATGCGCCTACCGCAAGATCCGCGCAGGGTCAGGCGCTGGACCGCGTGCTGGAAGCCCTGAGTCGCGACTAAGCGGCCTGTTGTTTTGTCGTCATGCATCCGTTAGTGTTTTCTGAAAAACATCAGGCAGCGGGATAAAGAATGACGAACATGGCAAGGTCGAACGAAATCGACGCGCTTGTATCCTCTGTCCGCAATCTGGTTTCGAACCGGGATGCGGACAGCCTTCCTAAGTCGCATGACGCCGGTCGTCTGGTTCTGACTCCCGCCTTGCGGGTTGATCTGCCTGCAGAAGCTGCCGCAGTCGATCTGCCATTGCCTGAACCGGCCGAAGATGCGCAAGCCATTCTGGCAAATGCAGAAGATTCAGTCGCGCCCCCAGCCGATGGTCACGAAGCCGATGACGATGAAACCGTCGAAAATGACATCTGGGCCGCAGGCACATTTCACACATCGCAGAACAAGAATGATGATCTGACGCAGCCAATCGTGGCGGACGACGCCTCTTCGGAGGTGTCAGCACCAGCACCGACGCAAGCTCAGGATATCGCCTCGCTGATCGATCAGGCGGCTTTGCGCGACATGATCGTTGCGGTCGTGCAAGAGGAACTGGGCGGTGAAATGGGTGAACGCATCACCCATAACGTGCGCAAACTGGTCCGGCGCGAGATTAACCGCCTGATCGCTGCGCAGGAACTGAGCTGAGTTTTTGGGTCAGACCGGCCCCGCGAGATCCAGCAATCGGTCAATATCCAGATGCCGTTCAAGGTGATCGGCGAGCGTGTCGAGTGTGGATTGCACCTGCGCATTGTAGTCATACTGGCTGACCGGCTTGCCCAGCCGCGCGAAAAAGGCGTTGCGGAAGGCATCTGCACTGAACAACCCGTGAAGATAGCAGCCCATCACGTGGCCATCTGCTGATGCAGCCCCTTCGCCGCGTTCTTCCAGCGACAGCCATGCGCGCGCGCAATCGGGACCAGTCGTGTCGCCCATATGGATTTCATAACCGCTGATAGCGTCATTCGTCGCAAGATATTTCGCCTGCGACAAGGCCAGCCGTTTATGAGGCTGCATGACGGTGTTCACATCCAGATGACCCAACCCCTGCACCATGCAAGGCGCGCCTTCGACACCGTCGGGATCGGTGATGGTCTGGCCCAGCATCTGATAGCCGCCGCAAATCCCCAACACATGCCCGCCGCGCCTGATATGGGCGGCAAGGTCGATATCCCAGCCTTGGGCGCGGAAATGCGCGAGATCGGCAATGGTCGATTTCGACCCCGGCAAGATCACCAGATCGGCGTTCCCGGGCAGGGGGCGTCCCGGTTCGATCACCTCGACACTGACACCGGGCGTGCTGGACAAGGGATCAAGGTCATCGAAATTCGCGATCCGGTTCAGGCGCGGCACGACGATACGGATGTCGCCGCCTTCGCGACTTTTGATATCCATCACATCCTCGGCAGGCAGTTTCCACGCGTCGGCGAACCACGGGACGATCCCCAGCGGCGCCCAGCCGGTGCGGGCGCTGATGATATCCATCCCATCGGCGAAAAGCGTCGGATCGCCGCGAAACTTGTTGATCGCGTAGCCTTTGATCAGGGCGCGATCATCATCGGGCAGGACCGCATGGGTGCCGACCATCTGCGCGATCACTCCCCCACGGTCGATATCGCCGATCAACACGACCGGGACGCCCGCGGCGCTGGCGAAACCCATATTGGCGATGTCGCCCACCCGAAGATTGACCTCGGCCGGGCTGCCCGCACCTTCGATGATGATCAGGTCGCGCCCGCGCGCGAGGCGGTGAAAACTGTCCAGCACGGAAGGCAGCAGCGTGGCCTTGTGCTTGCCATAATCACGCGCCTTCAGCGTGCCGGTGCGTCTGCCCTGCACGATCACCTGTGCGCCGATGTCGGTTTCCGGTTTCAGTAGCACCGGGTTCATATCGATGATCGGGTCCAGTCCACAGGCCAGTGCCTGCAAGGCCTGCGCCCGCCCAATCTCGCCGCCATCGGCGGTGACGGCGGCGTTGTTGGACATGTTCTGCGGTTTGAACGGCGCAACCGACAGGCCGCGACGGACGCAGGCCCGCGCGATCCCGGCCACCAACATGGATTTGCCCACGTTGGACCCGGCCCCCTGGATCATGATCGCTTTGGTCATCGCGCACCTCTTTGCCAGACGTCATAGGCAAGCCACGGGACCAAGGGAAGTGCGACCGCTTGCCCGGAAACGAAAAACGCGGCCCCGCAGGACCGCGCATTTTCAAACCATCACGATTGGCGCGGCTTTCAGGCGGCGCGCGCTTCCTGCTCGGCTGCGTTGCGACGTTCGCTTTCCTCGCGCGACAGGGCGACCGATGTGCGGATGCCTTTGCCGACGAATTCCATCAGACCATTGACCACACGTTCGTTGGGATCAATGCCTGCGCATGACAAAACTTCACGGCCATCGCGCGAACGAGCCCAGCGGGCGATCTGTTCGGGACCATTGCCGTATTTCTTGTCATCAGCGATCGCGTCATCCAGCGCAGCAAGCACAACGGCAGCAAATAACTTGCGGGCGCGGTTGCCCTGTTCGTTGTTGAATGCTGTTCCGTCGACGAAATCTCTCATTTTGCTTCCTTTTTTTGCTCTTGCGGATCCGCCTGACCGCCCTTATGCACTTTCAAAGGCGATTCGGGGACGCTGTTTTGGAATGGCTGCCATGCACGTTTTGCATAGCTCGCTACCCCAACCGCGTAGATTTAGTGATCTTGCCAGTCTGTCATCACCCATATATAGGCTGGGTCGATTGCCATACAAGTCTTGGCCCCATTCTGTCATGAAGTGACCCATGCCCAAAATCAACGGTAACGAAATCCGCCCCGGCAATGTGCTGGAACATGAAGGTTCCTTGTGGGGGGCCGTCAAGGTTGACCACGTCAAGCCCGGTAAGGGCGGTGCATTTGCGCAGGTGGAACTGAAAAACCTGCGTGACGGGCGCAAGCTGAACGAGCGTTTCCGGTCCGCCGATAAAGTCGAGCGCGTGCGGCTGGATCAGAAGGACCAGCAGTTCTTGTTCGAAGCTGACGGGATGCTGACATTCATGGACAGCGACACCTATGAACAGATCGCGCTGCCGGTCGATATCCTTGGCGACCGTCGCCCGTTTCTGCAGGACGGCATGGTCGTGCATATCGAATATTACGGTGAAGAGGCGCTGAACGTCACCTTGCCGCAAAAGGTGGTTTGCAAAGTCGCCGAGACTGAGCCTGTGGTCAAAGGCCAGACCGCCGCCAACAGCTTTAAACCGGCGATCCTGGATAACGGTGTGCGGATCATGATCCCACCTTTCGTCGGCACGGATGAAGATATTGTGGTCAACACCGAATTGTTCGAATACGTCGAACGCGCGTAAATCGGTATCAGGCCTGCGGCGACGCGCGCCTCGGTGCGCGCCGCGCGGAATGTCTTTCCGCTGACAACGCAGGTGGGTCAGTCCGTCAGAGTGATCGTCGCGCTGCCTGCCTGCATCGGGCCGGTGGCGCGGTCAAAGCGCAGATATGCGATCGCCTGATTGCCACTGACTGTATGCAACAGGCCGACATCCTTGCCTTCTGATGTGATCGCATCGCCGGTGGCGGCGATGCCGTCGATGCTGACCCGGGCCAGCCCCTTGCGCAGTTCCGTCTTGTGTTTCATGCGTGCGACCAATTCCTGCCCGACATAGCAGCCTTTGCGGAAGTCCACCCCGTGCAGCGCCTCGAACCTTGCTTCCAGAATATAGGTATCGGGCGTCAGCTCGATCCCGGTTTCGGGGATCAGATGCGCCACACGCAATGCGTCCCAATCGGTGGCATCGCTGATATCGCTGTCCCCGTAATGCCGCCAGCCCAGCGCCGGGTGTCGCGGGTCAGCCAACGCGCCCGATGGCGGGGCACCTGTACCGCGCGACACTACCAGATCGGTCTGGTCGATCTGGACGGCGGCGCGCAACTTATACATCATCAGCCGCTGGGCGAGCGTTGCGGCATGGCTTTGCGCCACATCCACCAGCATCCGATCATCCTGTCCAGTCACGAAGAAATCGGCGATGAATTTGCCCTGCGGCGTCAGCAGGGCCGCGTAGATAACGCCGCCTGCGGCGCGGTTGACATCATTGGTGATCAGCCCTTGCAGGAATTCCACCCGGTCAGGACCAGAGACAGACAGAACCACGCGATCAGACATCATCATCTTCCTTTTGCTGTGAGAACTGCAGGCGGTTCAGGTCGGCGTAAATTCCGCCACGCGCGATCAGCTCTTCATGTTTGCCTTCGTCAACGACGCGGCCCTGATCCATTACCACGATCTTGTCTGCGCTATAGATCGTCGACAGCCGATGCGCGATGACCAGAGTTGTGCGCCCCGCGGACAGCTTTTCCAGCGCGGTCTGCACGATGCTTTCGGATCTTGTGTCCAGCGCGCTCGTCGCTTCGTCCAGCAGCAGGATCGGCGTGTTGCGGATGAGTGCGCGGGCGATGGCCACGCGTTGACGCTGTCCTCCGGAAAGGTTCGATCCGCGCGGCCCGGCGGGGCTGTCGAGCCCGTTGCTCAGCATCGGCAGGAAATCACTGACATGGGCGGCCTGCAGCGCCTGTTGCAACTGCGCCTCGCTGATATCGGTGCGGCCCAACAGAATATTATCCCGCAGGGTTTCGTCGAACAGCGCAGCGTCCTGGCTTACAACCGAGAACAGCCCCCGCAATTCGCCCAGATCCATCGCATTGATGGGAACATCATTGATCCGGACTTCGCCTGTGCCGGGGTCAACCAGACGGGTCAGCACATTGAAGATCGTGCTTTTGCCGGCACCCGAAGCGCCGACCAAAGCGGTGGTCTTGCCCGCCTCGGCGGTAAAGCTCGCGCCGCGCAGTACCGGCAGATCGCCATAATGCAGCCGCACGTCATCGAGGCGGATTGCGGGCAGACCCGCTGGCATGCCGCGCGGCCGGGCGGGCGACAGAACCGATGGTTTTGTGTTCAGCACATATTGCAGCCGCTCCACACTCGCGGCGGCCATCTGCCATTGGCCGGCCATCGCGCCCAGACGGCGCAGCGGATCAAAGGCCAGCGACATCGCGGTGAAAAACGCCATGAACTGACCTGCGGTTTTTTCGCCCGTGATGATTTCGGACCCGCCGTAGATCAGCACACCCAGAAACCCCAGCCCGGTCATGATGTCGATCAGCGCCGGCACCGTTGCCTGCCCGACGGAGGTACGCACATTGGCGTCGATGCCTTTCCTGATCAACCGGTCATACCGGTCGCCCTGGTATTTTTCCAACCGGTTCAGCTTGATCGGGTTGATGCCGTGAAACACTTCGTCCAGGCGGGTGGCGATCTGTCCGGCGATTTCGCGGGCGCTGCGTGACCGGCGGCGGATATAGGCCTGCACCAGCAAGGAAGGCATGACCAGCAGCGGTACACCGATCACGGCGATCATCGTCCAACGCCAGTCGATCCACAATGCGACCGAAAACAGCCCGATCAGCGATACCAAATCACGGCCCAACGCCGTCAGGATGCTGGCCCAGACCCCGTTGATCGCGCCGACATCGCCCTGCACCCGTTCGATCAACTGCCCCGGCGGATGGGTTTGATAGAACGCCGTGTCCAGCGTCATCATATGCGCTAGCAGATGGCGGCGCATATCGGCCTCGGCATATTGCTGAATCAGGGTCATCAGGATCGACCGGCTGGCCGCTGTCACCGCGCGCAGCATGAAGATGCCCATGACGGCAAGCCCCACCCAATAAAGCGCGTTGCGGTCTCCGGCGCTGAAGACATCGTCGAACATCGGCTGAACCATCCGGCTGAGCGCGGCGAGCATTGATCCTTCGACAGCCATCAGCACCAGCGCCAGCGCCAGCAAGCCTTTGTGATGACGCAGGTAATCTCTCCAGAGCCACCAAAACAGGCTGGTGGCGGACTGGTCTGTGCCCGCTGCGGGGATGGGTGGGGGCATTGGCAGCCTTTTCGTATGATCTGTCTCGTCGGTCTAATCGCAAATGGGGTGGCAGGGCAAGTTGGGCAAGCTTGACGCCATCCGGCGCGGCGTTACTGTCCGCCAGCAACCTTTCAGAAAGATGTTTCATGTCACTCTCAAATGGTCGGGCCTATCTGGCTATCCCCGGTCCTTCTGTCATGCCCGATGCGGTCTTGCGCGCGATGCATCGCGCCTCGCCCAATATCTATGAAGGCGAATTGCATGATTTGACCGCCAGCCTGATTCCCGATCTGCAGGCTGTGGCGCGGACCAAAGCGCAGGTCGCGATCTATATCGGTAACGGCCATGCCGCCTGGGAGGCGTCGCTGACCAATATCCTGTCGCGCGGCGATACCGTGCTTGTGCTCGCCACAGGCCGGTTCTGCATCGGCTGGGGCGAGGTCGCCGCCGGGCTGGGCGCGCGTGTCGAAACCCTGAATTTCGGGGAAAGTGCGCCGATTGATCTGGACAAGGTCGCGGAATATCTTGCGGGTGACAAGACGCACCGGATCAAGGCGGTGCTGGCGGTTCATGTCGATACATCGACCAGCGTCAAGAACGACATTCCCGGCCTGCGCGCTGTGCTGGATGATCTGGCGCATCCGGCACTGCTTTGCGTGGATTGCATCGCGTCGCTGGGCTGCGATCGTTTCGAGATGGATGCCTGGGGCGTCGATCTGATGGTGGCGGGCTGTCAGAAAGGGTTGATGACACCTGCGGGTCTAAGCTTTGTCTGGTTCAACGAAAAGGCTGACGCGGCGCGCGGCGATTGCGTGACGAGTTATTGGGACTGGCGCCCCCGTGCGGCACCGGCGCAGTATTATCAATATTTCTATGGCACCGCCCCGACGCATCATCTCTACGGTCTGCGTGCCGCGCTGGACATGATCATCGCTGAAGGGCTCGACAATGTCTTTGCCCGCCACGCCACGCTGGCGCAGACAATCTGGGCCGCCTTTGACCGCTGGTCTGTGCAAGGGCCGCTGCATCTGAATATCGCAGACCCTGCGCAACGTTCCCATGCAGTGACGTCCGCCGGAGTCGGATCGCCGCTGGGCGATGATCTGCGGCGCTGGTGCGAGCATAGATGCGGGCTGACCCTGGGCATCGGTCTGGGGCGGACACCCACCGATGCCTATTTCCGCATCGGCCATATGGGGCATGTCAACCCGCCGATGATCCTCGGCGCGCTTGCCACGATCGACGCCGGGCTGAAAGCGCTGAAGATCCCGCATGGACGCGGCGCATTGGAGGCCGCATCCAGCGTGATTGCCGCCGCTTAACTTGCGGGGGCGCTCACGGCGTGCCTGTGCTGTGCTATGTCGATCTTGCCCGCTTACACACTCCCATGATGGACGGCCTGCAAAGCTTCTGGCAGCACCTTCGCAAAGGCGGCGATCTGGTCGGGGGTGCCGCAGCTGACGCGGATGCAGCGGTCTTGCGGGGCGACAAAGGGCATCCGCACAAAGATACCGCGCGCGACCAGTTCTGCCAGCACCCGGCGGGCAAAATCACCGTCCTGACCGCAATCAATGGTCACGAAATTGGTGGCAGAGGGCAGGGGCATCAGGCCGTTGTCACGGGCGATCCGGCCAATCTCGGCCCGCGCTGTGGCAATTTCGGCGCGCACATGATCCAGCCAAGCCGTGTGCTGAAACGCTGCCAGCGCGCCCGCCTGCGAAATCCGGCTGAGGCCGAAATGATTGCGCACTTTGTGAAAGCCCGCGATCACGTCTGCCGCACCAATGGCATAGCCGATCCGCGCGCCCGCCATCCCATGCGCCTTGGAAAAGGTGCGCAGGCGGATGACATTCGGCGTTTCTATTGGGATGTCAGCAGCAGTGCCATCGGGGGCGAGGTCGATATAAGCCTCGTCCAGCAGCAACAGGCAATCAGCGGGTAGGGTGGCGATCATCCGGCTGATCACATCGCCCTGATGCCAACTGCCCATCGGGTTGTCGGGATTGGCGATATAGACCAGCTTCGCGCCGGTTTCATGTGCCTTGGCGACCAAAGCCTCCGGGTCCTCATGATCGCCATTGTAAGGCACTTTGTGCAATTGCCCGCCAAAGCCTGCGACATGATAGTTGAATGTCGGATAGGCCCCGTCCGATGTTACCGCCACATCACCCGGCGCGATATAAAGCCGGACCAGCAGCCCGAGCAACCCGTCGATGCCTTCGCCGATCAGGATATTCTCCATCCCGACGCCGTGATGCGGGGCAAGGGCGGCACGCAGGTCGTGGCTTTGCGCATCCCCATACATCCAGACCTCGGATGCGGCCTTTTGCATCGCGGCAATCGCCTTGGGCGAGGGGCCAAAGGCGCTTTCATTCGCCCCCAGCCGTGCGCGGAAGGGTGCGCCCCTGTCGCGTTCCTGCGTTTCGGGTCCGACGAACGGCACCGTGGCAGGGAGTGAGGCAGCAAGCGGGGTCACTTTGGGGTGGGGCATGGCATTCACCTTTCATGCGCTCCGCGCGGGGAGTATTTTTGGGAAAAAGAAGCAGGGGCCAGGGGGGACGGCCCGCTGCCATTGGTTCAGCCCAGTTCCTGCAGCCGCGCGATGGCGGCCTTGATCTGGGCATCTTCGTTTTCGCGCAGGGCCAGATTGGCGCGCGCTTCGGCCACGACGTCATCAGGGGCAGAGGCGATAAAGGCCGGATTGTTCAGCCGCCCGCGCAAGCCCCCCAGTTCCTTTGCGAGTTTCTGCAGGGTCTTTTCCAGCCGTGCGATTTCTGCGCCGACATCGATCAGCCCTTCCAGAGGCAGCCCGAAAGTGCCGCCTGCCATCGGGATGGTCACGCAGCCTTTGGGAAAGCTGTCGACATGGGTCAGGCTGTCGATCCGCGCCAGTCGCTGGATCAGGGCGGCGTTATTATCCCAGGCGGATTGGCCCTTGGCATCCAGCCCGGTGACCAGCAGCGGCACCTGCGCCCCGGCAGGCACATGGACCTGGGCGCGCGCCGAACGCGTATTGTCGATCAGTGCGATGACCCAGTTCATCTCGCGGTCGGCGTCTGCATCGACCAATGCGCTGCCATAGGTCGGCCAGTCGGCGTGACAGAGCATCTTGGCGCGGGCGTCGGCCAGCCCCCAAAGCTCTTCGGTAATGAACGGCATGACCGGGTGCAGCAGGGTCAGACATTGATCCAGTACCCAGCGCAGAGTCTGTTCGGTTTCCAGTTTCGCCGCCGCATCGTCGCCTTGCAGGATCGGTTTGGAAAATTCCAGATACCAGTCGCAAACCTTGCCCCAGGTGAAAGCATAAAGCGCATCTGCGGCATCATTGAACCGGTAGGCATGCAGCGCCGCATCGACCGTTTCACGCAATTTGCCGGTTTCGCCGATGATCCATTTGTTCAGTGTCAGCGTGGCTGTGGGCAGTGCCGGATCGCCCGGATAGGGGATCGCGTAGTGATCGGCAAAGCTGAAGGCGTTCCACAGTTTGGTACCGAAATTGCGGTAGCCCTTGATCCGGTCCTCGGAGATTTTCAGGACCCCGCCAATCGCCGCCATCTGCGCATTGCTGAACCGGAGCGCATCCGCGCCATATTGGTCAATCATATCCAGCGGGTCGATGACGTTGCCCTTGGTCTTGGACATCTTCTCGCCGTTCGCATCGCGGACCAGTTGGTGCAGGTAAACGGTATGGAACGGGTCCTGTGCCAGCACGGCCTGGCTCATCATCATCATCCGCGCGACCCAGAAGAACAGGATGTCCTGTCCGGTGATGAGGACATCGCCGGGGAAATATTTCATCGCCGGGTCGTCAGCAGGCCAGCCGAGCGTGCCGAAAGGCCAAAGGCCGGAGGAGAACCATGTGTCCAGCACATCAGGGTCGCGCCAGACCGGGAAGACCAGTTTCATCGGGTCCTGCGTGACGTTGTAATCTGCCAAACCGGCGGCGAAACGGTCGATAGCTTCGGCCTTGTCGGCGACTGCGATGATCTGCGCATGACTCAACGGGCTGGGCAGATCGGCATTGTCGAAGATGAAGGCCGCTTTCACGGCTTCCAGATCGGTGCCGCAATGCATCACCGTGCCGCGATGCACCATGCCATCCAGCAACAGGCCCAGAAGTTCGGTTTCGTCCAAGGTGCCGGATGGGTTGTGTTCATCCGTGACACCAAGGTCGAGGCCATACCACACCGGGATCTGATGTCCCCACCACAGCTGGCGCGAGATGCACCAGGGTTCGATGTTTTCTAGCCAGTGGTAATAGACCTTTTCACCGCTTTCGGGGATGATCTTGGTGCGGCCCTGTTTGACCGCATCCAGCGCAGGGCCGACGATTTTGGCGGTGTCCACGAACCATTGGTCGGTCAGCATCGGTTCGATCACGACGCGTGAACGGTCGCCGAACGGCTGCATGATCTTCTTATTTTCGACTAGGGGGATCATCTCCGGCGCGTCCCGGACTTGATCCGGGACCTCGCCGTCGGCTGTGGGCTGAGGCCCCGGCTCGAGGGTTGGGGCGCGCTCAGTGGCCGGCTTGGGCACCATCACCGCCAACCCTTCTGCCGTCACATCGGCCACGACGCGCTGGCGCGCCTCGAACCGGTCCAGCCCGCGATATTCATCCGGCACAAGGTTCATCGCGGCGATTTTGCCCTCGTCAAACCCTTCCTCACCCGTCGCGATGCGCTGCGCAATCTCGGCCTCCTCCGCATAGGGCCGCCCGTCGCTGCGCATCGCGCCGCGCGTATCCATCAGCGCATACATCGGGATATTGCCGCGCTTAGCGACCTCGTAATCGTTGAAATCATGCGCGCCGGTGATCTTGACCGCACCGGACCCGAAATTCGGATCAGGATACGGATCGGTGATGATCGGGATCAGGCGGCGGTATTCCTTCGGCCCCACGGGGATTTCACACAGCTTGCCCACAATGGGCGCATAGCGTGGATCATCCTTGTGGACCGCCACCGCGCCATCGCCGAGCATGGTTTCGGGCCGGGTTGTCGCGATAGAGATATAATCCCGCGTCTCGCGCAGGGTGACGCTGCCGTCTTCGTCCTTTTCGACATATTCGTAGGTCTGACCCGCCGCCAGCGGATATTTGAAATGCCACATATGGCCGTCGACCTCGATATTCTCGACTTCAAGGTCGGAAATCGCAGTCTCGAAATGCGGGTCCCAGTTTACCAGACGCTTGCCGCGATAGATCAGGTCCTTGTTATACATATCCACGAATACCCGGATCACCGCGTCATGGAAATTGCCGGGGGCTTCGGTGTCAGGCGCGCTGTCGGCACCGGACATGGTAAAGGCCGAGCGTGACCAATCCATGCTGTCGCCCAGACGCCGCGCCTGTTGTTCGATGACGCCGCCCTTGTCGCCTTTCCACTCCCAGACCTTTTTCAGGAACGCCTCGCGCCCCATTTCAACCCGTTTGGGTTGCCCTGTCGCGGCGAGGTCCTTCTCCACCATCAACTGCGTGGCGATGCCGGCATGATCCAGCCCCGGCTGCCAGAGCGTGTCATAGCCCTGCATCCGCTTCCATCGCGTCAGAATATCCATCAGCGTGTGGTTAAAGGCGTGGCCGACATGCAGATGCCCCGTGACATTGGGCGGCGGCAGCATGATGCAGAATGTCTCGTCCCGGCTGGCATTGGCACCGGCCTTGAAGGCACCGGCCTCTTCCCACATTTTATACAGGCGGGCTTCGGCTTCGGCGGCGTTGAAGGTTTTTTCCATCGGCATCTTGTCATGTCCTTTTTCGGCTTGTCGCCAGATACCAAGCGTGGCGCGCAAGGGAAAGGCTTTGTTCAGCCGCAGGGATGGACAAAGACGCCTTGCCCGCTAGGCTCTGCTCAAGACAGCAACAGGGGTCAGCATGGAAAAGTTCGGTAAAAGCCAGTCGGTGACACGGGTCGAGGATCTGCGCTTTCTGACCGGCACGGGCCGCTATGTCGATGATGTCGCACCGGACGGCGCGCTGCATGCGTTCTTTGTGCGTGCTGGTGTGGCACATGGTAAAATTACCGCGCTCGATCTAGAGGAGGCCCGCGCCATGCCCGGGGTCGCGCTGATCGTCACTGCCGATGATCTGGTCACAGCCGGCGTCAGGATTGGGCTAGCGGGCAAGGTGCTGCCGAACGCCGCCGCCCCGGTCCGCCCGATCCTCGCACAGGACCGCGTCCGTCATGTCGGCGAACCTGTCGCGATGATCGTCGCCGACAGCCTGATCCACGCCAGGGACGCGGCAGAGGCTGTCGTGCTGGATATCGACGACCTGCCCGTGCATGTAACGCTTGAAATCGGCGGTGACGCGATCCATCCCGAAGCGCCCGACAATCTGGCCTTTGACTGGGCGCTGGGCGATGCCGATGCCACCCACGAGGCCATCGCCAAGGCCGCCCATGTCGTCACGACCCAAGTGTTCGACAACCGCGTCATCGTCAATGCTATGGAACCCCGCGGCTGCTTTGCCGAAATCACCCATGGCCGCCTGCATGTCGCGGTAAACGGGCAGGGCGTGTGGAATACCAAGCGTGATCTGATGCATCATTTCGGGCTCTCTCAATCCGATGTGCGCGTCACCACCCCCGATGTGGGCGGTGGTTTCGGGATGAAGGCGATGCGCTATCCTGAACCATTTTGCGTTGCCCATGCCGCCCGCGTGCTGAACCGCCCCGTCCGCTGGATATCGGAACGGACCGAAGCGATGCTGACCGACAATGCGGGCCGCGACCTGACGACCATGGCGACACTTGCCTTTGACGCTAACTATCGGATCACCGGCTATCTGCTTGATACGATTGCCAATATGGGCGCGTATAACTCGCAGTTCGGGCAAGGGATCCAGACGGAGCTTTTCGCCAAGGTCATGATGGGCACCTATGACGTGCAGACCGCGCATATGCGCACCCGCGGGATTTATACCAACACCACGCCGGTCGATGCCTATCGCGGGGCCGGGCGGCCAGAGGCGATCTTTGTGCTGGAACGGAGCATGGATGCCGCGGCGCGCAGCCTTGGCGTTGATCCTTGGGACCTTCGTGCGCGGAACTTCATCAAATCTCAACACTTTCCCTATAGAACGGTGACAGGTGTCACTTATGACGTGGGGAATTTCGCGCGCGTGCTGGACAGGGCCGGGCAGAATGCAGACCGTGACGGCTTTGCCGCCCGCAAGGCCGCGTCGCTGCTGCAGGGCAAATTGCGTGGGCAGGGATTGTGTTATTACATCGAAAGCATTCTGGGTGATCCGGATGAAACCACGGCTGTGGAATTTACCCCTGACGGCGTTTTGATCTATGTCGGCACGCAATCGAACGGGCAGGGACATGAAACGGTTTATGCGCAGTTTCTGGCCGATCACACCGGTATCCCCGCGGAGAAGGTTTTCGTGGTGCAGGGCGACAGCGACCTGATCCCCAAGGGCGGCGGCACGGGCGGATCGCGGTCTGTCACAGTGCAGAACACCGCGACCCTGGCGGCGGTGGAATTGATCCGCGACGCCTTTACCGCGTTTCTGGCGGATCAGGAAGGTGTGGATGCGGGACAGATCAGTTTTGACGATGAACGTTTCCGGATCAACGGGTCGAACCTGACACCCACGATGCTCGACGTCGCCGACATGGCGCGCGCGGCGGGGCGCGATGAGTTGCTCCGCCATACCGCGACAATCGAACTGGACAACCGCAGCTTTCCCAATGGCGCGCATGTGGCCGAGGTGGAAATTGACCCTGCGACCGGCATTGTCATCGTGGACCGCTACACGGTGGTCGATGATTTCGGTAATCTTATCAATCCGATGCTGGCCGAAGGGCAAGTGCATGGCGGCGTTGCCCAAGGCATCGGGCAGGCGTTGACCGAACGCGCGGTGTTTGACGAAGACGGGCAATTATTGTCCGCCAGCTTCATGGATTACGCCATGCCACGCGCGGATGATCTGCCGATGATCGGCTTTGCCTCTGAACCGACCCCGTCGATCAATAACCCGATGGGCATGAAAGGCTGCGGCGAGGCCGGGACAGTCGGCGCGCTGGCCGCGATCAGCAATGCGGTGCTGGCAGCGCTTGAGGATGCGGGTGTGATGCAGATCGACATGCCTTTCACCCCGCACCGCGTCTGGCAGGCAATTCAGGCGGCACAAGGCGACGATGCAGCTGCGTGATTGGCTTTTCGGCCTTTTCGGGCGCAAGCCGCGCACGGAGGAGGCCAAGGTCCGCCACCGCGGCCCGGCGATCCATGTCATCATCATGGATGGCAAGATGTCATCGCTGGAACCGGGGTTGGAAACCAACGCGGGCCTGACCTTCAAGCTGCTGCGCGAGGTCAGTCAAAATATGACCGTCTATTACGAAGCAGGGATTCAATGGCGCGACTGGTCCAGCACCATTGATGTGGTCACCGGGCGCGGGATCAGCCGGACAATCCGCCGTGCCTATGGTGTGATCGCGTCCCGCTATCGTCCAGGCGACAAGATCGTGCTGATCGGCTATTCCCGCGGCGCTTTCGCCGTGCGGTCATTGTCAGGCGTGATCGGGATGATCGGGCTGGTACGCCCCGACCACGCGACAGAGCGGAACATCACGCAGGCCTACCGGCATTACCGGCTTGGCGCGCGGAGCAAATATGCCGCTGATTTCCGACGCATGCATTGCCATGATACGGTCGAGGTAGAGGCCGTCGCCGTCTGGGACACGGTCAAGGCGCTGGGCTTGCGCCTGCCCTTCATCTGGCGCTGGGGCGAGGATCAGCATGCCTATCACAACACGGAACTTGCGCCGCATGTACGCCACGGCTTTCACGCGCTGGCGCGCGATGAACGGCGCCGCGCCTATGCGCCGGTGCTCTGGTCCTGCCCGCCGGGCTGGCAGGGCCATGTTGAACAGGTGTGGTTCAAGGGCAACCACGCCGATGTCGGCGGCCAGGTGCGCGCCTTTCCGGCAGCGCGGCCCTTGGCCAATATCCCGTTGGTCTGGATGCTGGAACGGCTGGAATCCTGCGGCTTGCCCCTGCCAGCGGGGTGGCATGCGCAGTTCCCGCAGGACGTGAACGCGCCATCCATCGGCAATTGGCACGGCTGGGCGCGGCTGTTCATCGCACGGCGCAGGCGGGTGATCGGGCGCGATCCGTCCGAACGGCTGCACGACAGTATCGCGCAACAGCCCTAGCGTCGGTCACGGCTGCGGTGGTTGCATGATCAGACAGGTGGTTGATCCGGTGGCATATAGCTTGCCATCCGCGACGCCCCGAATTTCGCCATGGGCCACGCCGGTGCTGCGGCCCGCATGATCAGAGTAGCCAGTCGAGAGAATTTCCATCCCCACCGGGATCGCGCGGGTCAGGTTCACTTTATATTCTAATGTCGTATAAACTGACCCTCTTGGCACCAGCGTCATCACCGCGCAGGCCATGCAACTGTCAAGCAACGTGCCGTACCAGCCGCCATGCACTCCGCCCATCGGATTGGTATGCACGAATTCCGGTGTCCCGCGAAAGGTCACGCGGCCCTTTTCGACGTGATGCAGGTGATAGTTCATGATGCCGGATATGGGCGGGCGAGAAATCTCGCCCCGTTGCATCGCCAACATGAAGTCAAGCCCGGACAGCGACAGCATCGTGGCCAGATCGGGGATATCGGCAGGGGATTGGGCAATGAACATCGGTGAACCTTCGGGCAATTTGCCCGAAGCTGCCGGTTTATGCCACGTTTTGCAACCGGGCCTTGGGGGCAATCCCCAGCGCATGACAGACGTCGCGCGTCAGCTCTGGCCGGTTGAGCGTGTAGAAATGCAGGTTGTCAACTCCGCCACGCAGCAGATCATCGCACAATTCCGTCGCCAGCGCCGTGGCGAGCAGATCGGTCGTGCCGTCGCGGGTCGCGTTGGCAAAGGCATCGTGGATCACCTGCGGGATATGTGTGCCGCATTGAGCGGCAAATTTCTGGGTCCCGTTCCAGTTTTCAATCGGCAGGATGCCGGGAATGATCGGTGCCGTGATTCCGGCCTTGGCACAGGCATCGCGGAACCGGAAAAACGTGTCCGCCTCAAAAAAGAACTGCGTGATGGCAGACGTTGCACCGGCATCGATCTTGCGCTTCAGGAACGCGATATCTGCCGCCTGATCCGCCGCTTCGGGGTGCTTTTCAGGATAGGCGCCGACGCGGATGATGAATTGACCTGTGTCAGCCAAAGCCTCGATCAATTCCACCGAGCTGGCGAAGCCATCCGGATGCGCGGTAAACTTCTCTTGCCCTTTCGGCGCATCGCCGCGCAGTGCGACAATCTCACGCACGCCCGCCTCGGCATAGCTTTGCGCGATTTCCAGTGTTTCGGCCCGTGTCGCATCCACACAGGTCAGGTGGGCTGCGACATTCAGCCCGCTGGTCTTGTGGATCGTGCTGACCGCCTCATGCGTCAGCTTGCGGGTGGTGCCGCCCGCGCCATACGTCACGGACACGAAGGTGGGTGCCAGAGGGGCCAGCGTGTTGACGCAATCCCATAGCCGGAATGACCCTTCGAGCGATTTGGGCGGGAAGAATTCAAACGAAACGGATGGCGTGGACATGATGATACCTCTTGCTTACCATCCATATTTGTCATGTTTACACAGTTGAGGCAAATTCATAACCTTCACTAAGATCATGAAGGACATTCACATGCATATCGAATTCCGGCATCTGCGCACGATCAAGGCGATCCACGACACAGGCGGCTTGGCGCGTGCGGCGGATATGCTGAACATGACGCAATCGGCCCTGTCGCACCAGATCAAGGGGATTGAGGATCAGGCCGGGGTCGAGCTTTTCGTGCGCCGGTCCAAACCCCTGCGGCTGTCGGCGGCAGGGATGAAAATGCTGGCGGCGGCGGAAACCATCCTGCCGCAGGTCGCCGCGTTAGAGGCGGAATTCACCGGCCTTGTGTCGGGCAAGGCGGGGCGCCTTCATATCGCCATCGAATGCCACGCCTGTTTTGAATGGCTGTTCCCGGTGCTGGAACAATTCCGCAAGGCCTGGCCCGAGGTCGATGTCGATATCCGCCCCGGTCTGGCCTTTGATGCGCTGCCTGCGTTGCGCAAGGAAGACGTCGATCTGGTCGTGTCGTCCGACCCCGAAGACCTGCCAGAGACGGATTTCACCCCGTTGTTCGATTACGAACCTGTCTTCGTTGCCGCCGCGCAGCACCCACTTGCCGCCAAGGAGGTCATCGAGGCCGAGGATTTTCGCGGCCAGATCCTGATCACCTATCCGGTCGATCGCGCCCGGTTGGATATCTTTTCGCAATTGCTGACCCCGGCCAAGGTTGAACCAGCCTCTGTCCGGCAGGTGGAACTGACAGCGGTAATCCTGCTTTTGGTCGCGTCGAACCGCGGTGTTGCGGTGTTGCCCGATTGGGTGGTCCGGCAGGTGCGCTATAATTCGGATTATGTAACACGGCCTTTGACCAAGGCAGGGATCACCCGCAGGCTTTATGCCGCGACCCGTAGCGACGACACAGCCAAGCCCTATATGGCGCATCTGATCCGGCTGGCGCGGCAGGAAGCGGTGAAATTGCAACGCGGCTGATGCCTTGCCCTTATGCGCATTGACCCCTATAGGCAGCCCTTGATCCCGAACCAAAGGCAAGACAGATGGCTGGCAGCGCAAACCTGAACGTGATGATGAAAACCGCCCGCAAGGCGGGGCGCGCCCTGCTGAAAGACTTTGGCGAGGTCGAACAATTGCAGGTCAGCACCAAGGGCCCCGGCGATTTCGTCACCCGCGCCGACAAGGCGGCCGAGGCGATGATCCGTGAGGATCTGCTGCATGCGCGCCCGTCCTACGGTTTTCTGGGCGAAGAAGACCGCGAGATCGCGGGCGAGGACCCGACACGCCGCTGGATCGTCGATCCGCTGGACGGCACCACGAATTTCCTGCACGGCCTGCCGCATTGGGCTGTGTCGATTGCGCTGGAACACAAAGGCCAGATCGTCGCCGGTGTGATCTATGACCCCGTGAAGGACGAAATGTTCTATGCCGAAAAAGGCGGCGGTGCCTGGCTCAACGAAAGCCGCCTGCGCGTTTCTGGTCGTCACAAGATGATCGAGAGCATTTTCGCCACCGGCTTGCCCTTTGCCGGACGTGCCGATCTGCCCGAAACCCTGCAAGACCTTGCGCGGATTTTGCCCACCTGCGCCGGGGTGCGCCGGTTCGGGGCGGCGGCACTCGACCTCGCTTACGTGGCGGCAGGCCGGTATGAAGGGTTCTGGGAACGGAACCTGAAAGCCTGGGACATGGCCGCCGGTCTGGTGATCGTGCGCGAAGCTGGCGGCATCGTGGAACCGCTGACGCCTGACGCGGATATCGTCGGATCGGGCGATGTCATCTGCGCGAATGAGGCGATCTTTTCCACGTTTGCTAAAGTGATCCGCAAAGCCTGATCCCGGATTTCATCCGGGAAAAGTCACGTATGTTCAGAGAAAAAGCCTAGCGCCGCACGATCGGCACAGAACTGCGGCGATAGACAGCCTCGGGGTGGGGCGGATGCCCGTCAGTGCGCTGCCAGAAATCGCGCGCCCCGCGCCGCAGCCACAGCGGGATGGTCAGTGCAAGCCCCAGCACGAACCCGCCTGCATGGGCCCAATACGCGACGCCGCCGGCAGAGGTATCGGCCGCCAAACCGCCGAACACCTGTATCGCGAACCACAGCCCAAGCAGGATCCAGGCCGGGATCGGCAGGATGCGGAAGAAGATGACGAAAAACACGAAGATGTCGACGCGGGCCTTGGGGAACAGCAGCAGATAGCCGCCCATGACGCCCGCAATGGCACCGGACGCTCCGACCATCGGTACTTGCGAATAGGGATCGCCGATACATTGCGCCAGGCTCGCGCCGATGCCGCAGATCAGATAGAAGGCGAGAAAGGGAAGATGGCCCATCTCTTCTTCCATATTGTCGCCGAAAATCCATAGAAACAGCATGTTGCCTGCCAGGTGCAGGAAACCGCCATGTAGAAAGATCGATGTGACCAATGCGCTGGCGTTCTGCCCTTCGGACAGCAGCACGGGGATCAGCGCATAGTCGACATAGAACTGGCCGACCTGCAGATCGGTTTGCAGGACAGCCAGACCCCACAGATAAACAACGATATTGACCCCGATCAGGGCCAACGTGACGAAGGGCGTCGCCTCGGATGGGTTGTGGTCGCGGATGGGCAGCATCATGCCGCGACCTTTCCTGCCTTTGCTGGGATGGTCAAGTGGTGGCGATGCCCCCTACCTCTGCCAGCAATGCGGCATTCCCGCCTGCTGCTGTCGTGTCGATGCAGACGTGTCGTTCGTGGCAGGCATGGGCCAGATCCGGCTGTGCCGTGATCAGCGCGATGATGGGGCCGTCGCGTTTGGCCAGCGCGGTTTCGATCTCGCGCCCGGTCCCGTCATCGCCCCACCAGATCACGCCCGCCAAGGGGGTCAGCGTTGTCAGTGCCTCGGGCGACAAATCCCCCTCTGCGCTGATGCCGACACCGCCAAGGGCTGTGATCGCGGCGATCTGTTCTGCGGCCGCTTTGGGTCCGGGCCCCATGCACAGGACCGGACCGCGCGCATGCAGTCCGTGGCGGTTCGATTCACCGGTTGGGCCGGGCAGGTCATTGGGCGCAGGCGCGGCAGGCATTTCGGCACCTGCCAGCCGCATTTGCAGATCAGCCGGATCGGTGGACCTGTCCCAACTGCCATCCGCGCCGGTCGTCGCAGCGGCGGCAAAGCGGGGCAGGTAATGCGGGCCGCCCGCCTTGGGGCCGGTGCCGGACAGACCTTCGCCACCAAAGGGCTGGCTACCGACGATGGCGCCGATCTGGTCGCGGTTGACATAGATGTTGCCGGCCTTGATCCGCTCGATCACCGTCTGGACACGGTCATCGATGCGGGTATGCAACCCGAAAGTCAGACCATAGCCGGTGGCGTTGATATCATCGATCACCTGGTGCAGGTTGCGTGCTTTGAAAGTCGCGACATGCAGTACGGGGCCGAAGATTTCGCGTGTCATGTCGGCGATCCCGTTGACCCTGATCATGGTGGGAGGGATGAAATGACCCGTTGTCGGGGTATTGATCTGGTGCAGGATGCGCCCGTCGCGCTGCGCTTGGTCGATGTGATCTGCGATACCCTGACGGGCCGCAGCATCGATCACCGGTCCAAGATCGGTGGACAGGTCCCATGGGTCGCCGACAAACAATTCATCCATCGCGCCCTTGAGCATCGTCAAAAGCTTGTCGGCGATGTCTTCCTGCACATAAAGACAGCGAAGCGCCGAACAGCGCTGGCCAGCGGAACGGAACGCGCTGTTGATGATATCGCGCACCGCATGTTCCGGCAGGGCGGTGCTGTCCACGATCATCGCGTTCAGCCCGCCGGTTTCGGCGATCAGCGGCGTGCCGGGCACGCAATGTTGCGCCATACTGGCGCGGATTTTCAATGCGGTCGCGGTCGATCCGGTGAAGGCCACGCCATTGACGCTGGCATCGGCGGTCAGGGCGGCCCCGATATCGCCCCCGCCGGGCAGGAATTGCAGCGCGCTGACTGGCACGCCTGCATCATGCAGGTGTTGCACGGCGCGGAAGGCGATCAGCGGGGTCTGTTCGGCAGGTTTCGCCAGCACGGCATTGCCTGCGGCAAGGGCAGCGGAAATCTGCCCCAGAAAGATCGCCAGCGGGAAATTCCACGGGCTGATACAGGTCCAGACGCCGCGCGCTTTCATATCGGGTGTCGCTTGCGTGGCATAGAAGCGCAGGAAATCAATAGCTTCGCGCAATTCGGCGACAGCGTCGGGCAGGGTCTTGCCCGCTTCACGCGCGAGGATGGCGAAAAGCGCGTTGGCGTCGGATTCCAGCGCATCGGCGGCTTTGTTCAGCACGGTCGCGCGGGTGGTGTGGGGCACGTCCCAGATCGCCGCAGTGCTGAGCGCGTCCGCGACATCGTCTTTCGTGGCGGCTGTAACGTGGCCAACAACATCATCAGGACGCGCAGGATTGATCAGCGGTGCGGTATCGCCTTGCCGCCCGCCGGGATAGTCCGGCTCTGACGATGTCAGGGGGCCTGCGACGAATATCGTGTCGTGCAAGGGCGTGCGGGCTTCGTCGATGGCATTCAGCGTGGGGTGGTGCGTCAGGTCCCAGCCTTTGGAATTGACCCGTTCTGGGGCGTAAAGTGCGGGACCCTTTGGCAGGTCGGGGCCTTGCCCCAGGTGGTCAAACGGACAGGCGGCAACCACAGAGGCGGGCACGCTTTTGTCCACGATCTGGTTGACGAAACTGGAATTGGCCCCGTTTTCCAAAAGACGGCGGACGAGATACGCCAACAGATCCTCATGCGCGCCGACGGGAGCATAAATCCGGCAGCGGGTCTTTTGTGCCTGCAGTACGATGGTGTGCAGGGTTTCGCCCATGCCATGCAGACGCTGAAATTCAAAAGTGTCATTGCCGCTGCCCATCTGATCGGCGAGATCCAGCACGGCAGCAACGGTATGGGCATTATGCGTGGCGAATTGCGGATAGATCCGGTCAGTCATGCCCAGCAATTTGCGAACATTGCTGATATAGCTGATATCTGTGTGCTGTTTGGCCGTGAAAACGGGAAAGCCGTCGATGCCCTGCACTTGCGCACGTTTGATCTCGCTGTCCCAATAGGCGCCTTTGACCAGACGCACCATGATATTGCGGTCCAGGTCGGTTGCCATATGATACAGTTGGTCGATCACCAGCGACGCGCGCTGGCCGTAAGCCTGCACCACCACACCGAAACCGCCCCAACCCGCCAGCGCGGGATCGGCCAATACCGCGTGGATCACGTCAAGTGACAGGCTCAGGCGATCCGCCTCTTCCGCGTCGATGTTGAAGCCCATGCCAGCGGCTTTGGCCAACAGCGCCAGTTCGCGCAGGCGCGGGACCAGTTCTGCCATCACGCGGGTTTCCTGCGCGACCTCGTATCGTGGGTGCAGCGCCGAAAGTTTGACCGAAATGCCGGGATTTTCTGCGACCGAGCCATGCGCGCAATGCTGCGCAATCGATTCGATCGCACTGGCGTAGGATTGCTGGTAATGGTCGGCGTCCGCTGCGGTGCGCGCTGCCTCGCCCAGCATGTCATAGCTGTAGGTAAAGCCTTTGGCCTGCATACCGGTGGCGCGCTTCATCGCCTTTTCGATGGTTTCGCCCAGCACGAATTGTCGGCCCATTTCGCGCATCGCGCGGCCCACGGCGGTACGGATCACCGGTTCACCTAGGCGTTTCACGGCGGAACGCAGATGCCGCGTGATCCCCGGCTTTTCATCATCCAGCACACGGCCCGTCAGCATCAGCGCCCAGGTCGAGGCGTTGACCAATGACGATGCCGAATGCCCCAGATGCTTGCCCCAGTCGGATGGCGCGATCTTGTCTTCGATCAGGTCATCCATGGTTTCGGCGTCGGGAACGCGCAGCAGCGCCTCAGCCAGACACATCAATGCAATGCCTTCTTCAGTGGACAGGCCGTATTCGGCGAGGAAAACCTCCATCAGGCCGGGATCGGCGCTTGCGCGGATCTGGGTCACAAGTTCAGCCGCCCGGGCGGATATCCGGGCGCGGTCGGCGTCCGACAGAGCGGCAGTCGCGATCAGCGCAGTGACGGCGTCGCGTTCATCGCGGTAGATTGCTGCATCAATGGCGTCACGCAATGGCAGGGGGGTATCGCGGGGCATGGCAGATTCCTTTTCCAGATGGGGCATTATAGCCGATTGCTGGCAGGCCATTTGACTGCTATTGCAATAACGACAGGATATAATGACCGAAAGGCGCGTCTTTCATGATCGAAAAGAACGGTGAACTGGATAAATTTGATCGGAAAATCCTTGACGTGCTCGCGGTCGAAGGGCGGATCAGCATCACCGATCTGGCGCGCAGGATCGGTTTGTCAAAATCCCCCACGCAGGCCCGCCTGCGACGGTTGGAAGAGACCGGCGTGATCCGTGGCTATCGCGCGCTTTACGACCCGATCCGGCTGGACCGTGATCATGTCGCCTTTGTCGAGGTCCGCCTGTCAGATACCCGCGAAAAGGCACTGGCCGCGTTCAATACTGCGGTGCTGCGTGTCCCCGAGGTGGAACAATGCCACCTGATCGCCGGCGCTTTTGATTATCTGCTCAAGGTGCGCACAGCGGGCATGACCGGCTATCGCGCCGTCCTGGCCGAGAAGATATCGACGTTGCCGCATGTCGCCAATACATCGACCTATGTGGCCATGCAGGCCGTCAAGGAAGAGGGGATGTCACCCATTGCCCCTGCACCGGAACCTTAAGCAGAGTCCATGAACCTGCTTGCCGTTGCAGGCGCGCGCGCTTAGGAATGGCCGTGCTCTCGCACTCACGTGCCCGCGTGGTGGAATGGTAGACATCGGAGACTTAAAATCTCTTGGCCGCAAGGCCGTGCCGGTTCGAGTCCGGCCGCGGGCACCACGTGTTGCAGATTTCTCAGAACGCGAAAAGCGGCCGTCGTCACGACCGCTTTTCAGGCATATGGGTGGCCTTGCTCAGGCGACCCGTTCCACGCCTGTCTTGGCTTGGGTTGCACCGAATGGCGGGATCGTCTGAACGTCATCGGCAACCCGTTCGATCAATGTCTTGTCGTGACTGACCAGTGCAACCGCCAGCCCCTCTGATCGTGTCAGTTCGGCAATCAGCGCGATCACTTCACGCTGGGTGATCGGGTCAAGCCGCGATGTCGGCTCGTCCGCGAACAAAAAGCGCGGGCGCGCCAGCATCGCGCGCAACAATGCAAGGCGCTGTAACTCGCCACCGGACACCGCATCCGGGCGGCGCGTCAACAGCACCGGATCAAGCCGCAGCCGGGCCATCAGCGTTTCGATCTGCGCTGCCGGCGCGTGATGGAGGCGTGCGACATCAGCCAGCGTCTGCCCCAGGCCGCGTTCGCGCGGAAATGCGGCGACTGGGTCCTGATACAGCTTTTGCATTGCCGTAGATGCCAGCCCTGTCGCGCGGATGACATGGCCGGTGTCAGGCTTCAAAAGCCCCAGCAGCACATCGCCCAGACTGGATTTGCCGCAACCCGATGGCCCGGTAATGCCAAGAATGCGCCCCGGCGACAGCGCAAGGTTCACCCCTTGCATCAACACCTGCCCGCCGCGCGACAGGCTTACATCCTCCGCCAGCAGGACCGGCTTGCCTTTCGCGTCGCGGGGGACGCGAACCGGCCAGTTTTCGGGGTCGGCGGCGATCAGATCGCGGGTATACGCATCTTTGGGGGCGGCAAATACCTCTGCCGTGGTGCCGGTTTCAACCACTTTGCCTTTCCGCAGCACGATCAGCCGTCCCCCAATCTTGCGCGCCAGCACGAGATCATGGGTAATGACCATCAACCCACCGCCTTGTCCCAATGCGGTCAGCAGGAGGGCGGCCACATCGTCGCGCCGCGCGGCGTCCAGCCCTTTGGTCGGCTCATCCGCAATCACGATAGGCGCACCGCCCGCACGCGCGGCGGCAATT
>NZ_JBKBQY010000033.1:0-33799 GCF_046292185.1 Yoonia sp. | reverse complement strand
GATCGAATTTCGCGACCGAAGCGGCGGCATATTCGCTGTCTGGATAGTTCTCGATCACCGCGCGCAGCGATTGCAGCGCCTGAAAGGTCAGACCCTGATCGCGGCCAATGTCGCTGATCTGGTCGTAGTAAGACAAGGCCAGCAGATAGGCGGCATAGGGCGCATCCTGTTCGGCCGGATAGAAATCAAGGAACCGCTGCGCCGACGCGCGGCTGTTAGGATAATCACGATCCTTGTGATAGGCAAACGCCTGCATGATCAGCGCGCGTTGGGCGAATTCGGAATAAGGGTAAAGGCGTTCGATCTCGCCGAATGTGACAGCAGCGCGATCGGGGTTACCCGCCTCGACCTGCTGTTCGCCCAGATTGAATATCTGCTGCGCGGTCAAATCGTCCAAAGGACGATTATCACCGCCGCCGCCGCCACAGGCCGCCAGCAAAATAAGGGCGGCAACCGCGCCCAGAACGCGTTTGTTTGTTTTGCTGCTTGTCACGTTAGCTGTCCTCATACCTTACTGCGTGCACAAAGAACGCGGCGTTTGTTGGTCTGAGAAGGGTCTAGCATACAAAATTGGGGGGCAAAATGCCTTTTGATCAGCAAGCGATCAACAGCTTGGTAGCAACGCTCAGGCAACGGCCACAAGATCGGCCTGGCTGACCCCCACACCGGGCAGGCGCGCGGCGATATTGCTGTCGCAGCGGACCAGCCGCCATGCGTCGGGCTGCGCAAAAAGCGCACGCAACAACAGGTTTGTCATTGCATGTCCCGCACGAGAGCCGGTGTAGCGGCCCAGCACCGGCGCACCGGCCGTGTACAGATCGCCCAGAGCATCCAGCATCTTATGGCGAACCGCCTCGTCCGGATGGCGCAGGCCACCGGGTGACAGGATCTGGTCACCGTCGACGACGACCGCGTTCTCCATGCTTCCGCCCAAGGCCAGTCCCTGTGCGCGCATCATATCCACATCGATGGCACGGCAGAAAGTGCGGCTGTCACACAATTCGCGCACGAAAGCGCCATTGGCCATGTTCAGCGTCTTATGCTGGCGGCCGATGGCTGCATCATCAAAATCAATCGAAAAGTCGATCTGCAGCGTTGTCGCCGGACGTAAGGATGCGAATGCCGCACCTTGGGTGACGGAAACTTCGCGCAGCACCTCTATCGCGTTCAAGGGCGCGGGATCGCGGTGAAGCCCGGCAGCCACGATGCCACGCACAAATATCGCAGCGCTGCCATCCATGATTGGAACCTCGGGCCCATCAATATCGATCATCGCATTATGCACCCCGCAGCCCGACAAAGCCGCCATCAGATGCTCTATCGTGGACACTGACACACCATCTGCATTGCCCAGGCGGGTGTTCAAAGGCGACACGATCACATTGTTCCACAACGCCTTGAGCAAAGGCATATCGTGCAAGTCAACGCGCCGGAACACAACACCCGT
The DNA here is from genome assembly GCF_046292185.1 of Yoonia sp. GTDB lineage: Bacteria > Pseudomonadota > Alphaproteobacteria > Rhodobacterales > Rhodobacteraceae > Yoonia. The sequence continues at coordinate 32,352 of NZ_JBKBQY010000033.1, read as the reverse complement.
TCCCGCCGCCGCAGGATGAATAACCAGACGCACAGGCGCGCCGGTGTGCAAACCTATGCCTTCAAAGGCGGCTGCGGATTTCAGAGTTTGTTGCACTGCGCGTTACTTTATTTTTATACCGAATGACAATTTACCTAGTGCGCAGATGCAGCATTCTCAATTCACTCTTTGCGACGGACTGAAACATGGTATTTCAATCGCGCGGACACAAAAGCAACCCATTGATATAAAAAGAAAAAGCCGCATCTCTGCGGCCTTTCCCTTTCGTGTAAGCATTTTGTAACGGACGTGGCTGTTCCGATCAGTTCGCTTGACGACGCAGGAAAGCCGGAATTTCGATTCGATCCTGTTCGCCTTGGTCTTCCTGCGGTTCCTGGCGCAGTGCCGTCACCTGAGGCTGCGCACGTGACGGCTGTTGCGACGCCGTCTCTGCCTGCGCGCCGGTCATGCGGTTGATCAGCGAATTGATTCCGAAACGTGGTTTTTCAGGCTCTGCCGCGCGGGGGGCTGCAGCGGTCCGTGTCTGTTGCTCTGCTGTTTTGGGAACGCGGTTCACTGCGGCCTGCAACCGAGCCAAAGCCTCTGGCGAAGGTGTGCCGGGGGCAGAGGGCGCGCGCGGCGCGACAAAGCTGTCGGCATCGGCCAGCGTAGGTTCGGGCCGTGGCGTGTAGGCGGGCGGCGGCAGATCGTCGGCGCGCGTCTGGGCTGCAGGCGCTTCACGACGCGGTGCGAATGCCGGCGCGGGCTGTTCTTCGAATTCCTCGAACAGGGTTGGTTCGGGCTGCGCGGCGACAGGTGCTGGCGGTGTCACACGCTCTGCTGCCACACGCGCTGCGGCGGGTGCCGCAACGGGTGCCTGATGAGCCTGTGGCAATGGTGCAGCCATCGACCGGCGCGGTGCGGCATCTTCTGCGCGTTTTGCCTTGGCGTCGATGCCGGTGGCCACAACGGACACACGCATCCGGCCTTCCATACTGGTATCCAGCGTGGAACCGACGATGATATTCGCCTCCGGGTCGACCTTTTCGCGGATCTTGTTGGCGGCTTCGTCTAGTTCGAACAGGGTCAGGTCATAGCCACCAGTGATGTTGATCAACACGCCACGCGCGCCTTCGAGGCTGATTTCATCCAGCAGCGGGTTGGCAATGGCTTTTTCGGCAGCCTGCACGGCGCGGTTTTCGCCTTCGGCCTCGCCGGTGCCCATCATCGCCTTGCCCATTTCGTCCATTACAGCGCGAACATCGGCAAAATCGAGGTTGATCAGGCCGGGACGAACCATCAGATCGGTCACACCCTTGACGCCCTGATAGAGGACATCATCGGCGAGCGCGAAAGCCTCGGTAAAGGTGGTGTTTTCATTGGCCAGCCGGAACAGGTTCTGGTTGGGGATGATGATCAGCGTGTCGACAACCTTTTGCAGGGCTTCGATACCGTCATCGGCCTGACGCATCCGCTTGCCGCCTTCGAACTGGAACGGCTTGGTCACGACGCCGACAGTCAGCACACCCAATTCACGCGCGGCCTGCGCGATGATCGGTGCGGCACCGGTACCGGTGCCACCGCCCATACCGGCGGTGATGAAACACATATGCGCGCCAGCCAGATGATCGACAATCTGTTCGATGCTTTCTTCGGCAGCAGCAGCGCCGACGCTTGCGCGCGCACCGGCACCCAGCCCTTCGGTCACCTTCAGGCCCATCTGGATCTTGGAGGTCGCCCGAGATTGTTGAAGTGCCTGCGCATCAGTATTGGCCACAACGAATTCAACGCCGTCGAGTTCTTTCTCGATCATGTTGTTGACCGCGTTGCCGCCAGCGCCGCCCACGCCGAAAACAGTGATGCGCGGCTTCAGTTCGTCGTGCCCGGGAAGGGAGAGATTCAGTGTCATAACTCGGTCCGCCTGTTTTTATATCAGCCCGTCCCACCGGGCGCCTGCTGCCTATTAACCTTCAGCATAGCCCGATGATGCCGAAAGGTCACGGAAAAAACACTTAATCACTACCAAATCTTGACAGAAAATCCGGCAATCCTGCTCGATATCGGCAAATCGGCAAGATGTTGCGCATTACCAATTGTCACGGAACCATTTCACCGCTCTTTTCAGTGATCGCGCGGGGTACCGGTCTGCCGGAATTTCGAAATCCCACCACTCGTCCTGCGGGTTCGCCGCAAACAAGGACAGTCCGACAGCCCCGGAAAACGCCGGTCCGATGGCCGCCTGCGGCAGCCCTTGCACCCGCAAAGGACGGCCAAGGCGCACCTGTTGACCCAAGATCTTGCTAGCCAGCCCGTCAAGCCCGGGGATCTGGCTGCCACCACCCGTCAGGACAATCTGCTGGCTGGGCAGATGTTCGAACCCGGCGGCGTCCAATCTGACGCGGACCTCTTCCAGAATTTCCTCGACGCGCGGGCGCATGATGCCGATCAGCTCTGCCCGGCTGACGGTGCGGCGGTCGCGTTCCCAATCGCCGGTATCGCCGCCGATCTCGATCATCTCGCGGTCATCCATGCCGGTGGCGACGACGCCGCCGTAAAAAGTCTTGATCCGCTCTGCCGTGGCCGCCGGGATCTGCAACCCCATCGAGATGTCAGAGGTGACGTGATCCCCCCCCATCCGCACGGAATCCGCGTAGATCATGTGCTTCTTCATGAAGACAGAAATACCTGTCGATCCCCCGCCCAGATCAACGCAGGCAGCGCCCAGTTCCTGTTCATCCTCCACCAGCGTGGACATGCCAGAGACATAAGCCGATGACGCCAGTCCCGCGAGTTCAAGATCACAGCGCTTGATACAGTAAAACAGGTTCTGGATCGCCGCGGCATCAACCGTCAGCATATGCATATCGGTGGTCAGCTTATTGCCGATCTGCCCGCGCGGATCGGCCATGCCCGATCGGTTATCAAGCGCGAAATTCACCGGCTGGGCATGCAGCACCTCGCGGTCGCTGCCATATTCGGGGACGTCGCAATTCGCCATCACCTGGCTGATATCTTGTTCGGTGACCATGCTGCCGGACACATCAAGCTCACCCGCCAGACCATAAGACCGGGGGCGCGCGCCGGACAGGCAGGCAATCACATGATCCACGCGGACATTGGCCATTTTTTGCGCTGCCTGCACCGCCGTGCGGATCGCGCGTTCGGTTTCCTGCATCGCATCGACTTCGCCAAAACGCACACCACGCGACCTTGTGGTCGCGGCCCCGATGACGCGGAACTGCGATTGCCCCGCCATGGACCCGACACCATCGACGCTGCGGAAGCGTTCCGGTCCGTCAAAGCGCAGCACAAGGCAGGCGATCTTGGATGTGCCGATATCCAGCACCGCGACAACACCGCGCTGCATCGCGGCTTTACGCATTTGCCGCATCGCCCGTTGACTGTCGTAAAGATCGCCCATCAATTGCCCGCTCCATCTGTTGTTGTACTTACGCGGCGCAAAGCGGCCGCAGCATCTTCGTTCATCCGCAAGGTGGGGCGATTGGCGTTGCGCATATCGACAATCGCCACATCCCGTTCCAGCATATCCTGCGCCGCATTCAGCGCGATCACCCGGTCAAAGGCCGGAACCGCCCCGTCGCCGGGCAACATGATCCGCTGATCGCGATCCAGAATGATATCCCAGCGGCGTTCGCCCATCCGCACCAGCCCGCGCACCCGGTCGCGCAAAGGGCCGGCCCCTGCATAAAGGTCGAGCGCTTCCTGAATATTCTGCTCTGCGCCGTCGCCGGCAATCAGCGGGAGGTCCAGACGGTTGCTGCGCGCCTGCACTGTGCCCGATTGCACACCTTCGGCATCGATCAGCCGCAGCACCGGACCATCACGCCATAGGGCCACGGGTTCGCGCGGGGTGACATCGACCTGCAAAGCCCCCCCCGGCCCGACCCGCACAGAGGCAGAACGCACGGCGTCCAGCGCCTCGATCTCGGCACGGATCGCCAGCAAATCCAGTTCAAAGGAAGAGAGTGGAAAATTCTTCGGCAGCAGCGCTGTCACATCCGTCATGATCGGACCATCCGCGCCATTCACCACCATGGATTGCACCATGAACTGCGGGCGTTCCTGAAATCCCTGCACCGTTTCGGCAATCGTCGTTTCCAAAAGTGCACGATTTTCCGGCTTGGAATACCACGACCCCGCAATCGCCGCGACCAACAGGATCGGTACGCCAATCTTGACGCTGGCGCGAAACCCCGGCGTCAGCATCAGCCGCTGATAGCGATAGCCGAGCTTTGACGGTGCCGGATCATGCGGCACATCGGATGCGTATCGCTTGCGGCGAATCAACGATCGCATGACGCATCCTCCACCAACCAGCGGCACAATTGTGGAAAGGTGATGCCCATTTTCGCGGCCTGTTCCGGCGCCAGCGACGTGGGTGTCATGCCGGGCTGGGTGTTGGTTTCCAGCAGGACCAAGCCATCAACGCCCCGTCTTTCGTCCCAGCGGAAATCCGTCCGGCTGATGCCGCGACAGCCCAGGGCTTGGTGGGCGCGCAGGGCATAATCCATGCAGGTATCGAAAATCTGCGCAGGGATATCCGCAGGCACGACATGGCGCGACCCGCCCGGCGCATATTTTGCATGATAATCATACCAGCCATCTGTGATGATATCGGTGACGGTCAGCGGCGCGTCGCCCATCACGGTTGTCGTCAGCTCACGCCCCGGCGCATAGGTTTCGACCATCACGCGCTTGGGCATGTCATCGGACAGTTGCGGCGGGCCGTTGGCGGCTTCGTGAACGATGTAAATCCCGACGCTGGAGCCTTCGTTATAAGGTTTGACCACATAGGGCGGCGGCATCACATGGCGCGCGCGCACATCGTCGGCATCAGCCACAATGCTGTCCATAACCGGAAGACCATGTGCGCGATAAACAACTTTGGTGCGTTCTTTATCCAGCGTCAGCGCCGAGGCGAGGATGCCCGAATGCGTATAGGGAATCCGCAACCATTCGAGCAGGCCCTGTACTGCACCATCTTCGCCCCAGCGACCATGCAGGGCGTTGAAGACGACATCCGGGGCAATGTCGGTCAGACGCGTGGCGAGGTCGGGGCCGGCGTCGACCTCAATCACGTCACATTCTGTCGCCCGCAAAGCCGCTGCACATTCGCGGCCCGAGCTGAGCGAAACTTCGCGTTCAGCCGATGGGCCACCCATCAGAACAACTACTTTCGGGTTTGCCCTGCTCGACATACCCACTGCCCTTTTCGCGGGTCTTTGCGACCCGTCGTTTGATCTGCCCCTTTTCCGGGGCATGGTCTTTTGCATTTAATCTGCGGTTGGGTCGCCTGTTCGTACGCCTACCCGCATAATTTCCCACTGTAGCGTGATCCCTTGGGAATCGTAAACCTTTTTCCGCACCAATTCGCCCAGATCCTCCAGATCGGCGGCGGTCGCCCCGCCTGCATTGGTCAAAAAATTGGAATGTTTGGTATTTATCATCGCCCCGCCGAGGACGGCACCACGCATCCCGGCAGCATCGATGACCGCCCAGGCCTTCATTTCATGGGTATCGTCGGCGCGACCCGTGGACGAAAACCCCGCTGGATTGCGAAAGGTCGACCCGGCGGTGCGGTCCTTGGTCGGCTGGGACGCGTCGCGCTTGGCCAGTTGATCCTCCATCCGCGCGGCAAGGGCTTCGGGGTCGTCCGAGGGTGCCTTGAACGTTGCGGCAAGGATCACGGCCCCTTCTGGCAATTGGCTTTGCCGATAGGCAAGTTGCAGATCGTCAGGGGTCAGTTCGGCGATAGTCCCATCGCGCAGCACAACTGTCACCGATATCAGGACATCAGCCACATAGGCCCCGTAACAACCGGCATTCATCCGCACCGCCCCACCAATGGTGCCGGGGATCGTGCGCAGAAAGGTCAGGTCCAGCCCCGCCTCGGCGGCGCGGCGCGCGACATGGACGTCAAGTGCTGCGGCCCCGGCTGTCACCCTGTCGCCTTGAATCGTTATCGCGTTGAACCCGCGCCCCAACCTGATCACCACACCCGGAATGCCGCCATCACGCACGATCAGATTGCTGCCGACCCCCATGGGAAAAACCGGGACTGATGGATCAAGAGCCGCTAGGAACGCGGACAAATCATCGGCATCCGCAGGCTGAAAAAGCATCTCTGCCGGGCCACCGACGCGCATCCATGTCAGGTCCGCCAGCGGGCGATGTGGGGTCAGCGTCCCTCGGACGTGGGGCATATCATACATGCAGGGTTTTCTCCTTGCGCCGCCATCCCAAGCTGGCACCAATCAACGCACCCAGCGCCGCTGGGCAGGACACAATGATCAGACCGAGCATATACAAAACGCGATCCCAGCCATTTATGGTGTTCACACCAAGAATCATCGCCAGTGTAAAGACCAGCCAGATCACTGCCAACGCCCATAGCCCAACCCGGGACTGAAGCCGCCCCATCCAGAATGCCAAGCCCATCGCGAGGGCAACGGCAATGACCGGGGTCACGAGTAGCATCGCGCCTTCAGAAAGCATACGCCGACTCCGCTTTGTGTTTGGACCAATCTTTCACTTTCCAACCCTGCTGTCATCACGGTCGCGCAGAGCCCTACCAAGCAGCGCCCCGGCACCGCCCCCCATCAGGCCCGGAACGACGCCCAGCAACAAGATCGCCATCGCCTGAACCGGATCGATGCCAAAAGGCGCACCCATCGCATAGCCGAGGATGACAGCAACCGCCCCCAGCACCGAGAGGAGCGACATGACCAGACCGAACTGCCCCATGCGCGCAAGCCGGACCAAGGCGAAAAAAGGCACCAGCGCGCAAAGGACCATGATTGCAACCACCGCCATCAACGCACCCCGCGCAGCCAGCGCCACAGATAAAACAAGGGCCAGCGCAGGACCAACCCGCCGACGGCCAGCGCGAGAGTCCCGGCCCATGGCCCCGCCTGCCAGGTCACCCAGACAAGCAAGGGCAGACCGATAGCAATCAGGATATAGGCGCGCCGCCAGTGGTTATCGGTAGACGGGAAAGCTGCCATGACAAAGGCCAGCACGACCCACAGAGCGATGACGATGAGGGCCGGGGTCATCAGGTCCCTACCCCTGCAACCGCCCCGGCAGCCCGTTTGCCCAGGCGCTGATCGTTCCCGCCCCGAGGCAGACCACCATATCGCCCGGTTTGGCCTGTTCGCGCACCAGCCGTTCCAGATCATCCTCGGAATTCACGATGCGGGCGTGGCGGTGGCCGTGGCGGATCAGGCCTGCGACCAGATCCGCGTGACCGGCACCTACAATCGGGTCTTCGCCAGCGGCATAGACTTCCGAGATGCCGACCACATCGGCATCGTTGAAACAGGTGCAGAAATCTTCGAAATGATGCGACAGGCGGCTGTAGCGGTGCGGCTGGTGCACAGCGATCACACGGCCCGTGGTGGCCTGTCGTGCGGCGCGCAACACGGCGGCAATCTCGACCGGGTGATGGCCGTAATCGTCGATGATGGTCACGCCATTCACTTCACCCACTTTGGTAAAGCGGCGGTTGACGCCACCGAACCCCTTCAGCGCCGCGCGGATTTCATCCTTTTTCAGCCCCAGATGCCGCGCCACAGCGACAGCGGCCAAAGCGTTGGACACATTGTGATCGCCGGGCATCGGCAATTCGCAGCCCTCGATCACCTGATCCTCGGATTGTAGGGCAATATCGAAATGCGCGACACCGGCATTGTAGGTGAGATTGATCGCCCGGACATCGGCCTGCGCGTTGAAGCCGAAGGTCACGACGCGGCGGTCGGTGATCCGGCCCACCAGCGCCTGCACCTCGGGATGGTCAGTGCAGCAAACGGCAAGGCCATAAAACGGAATGTTGGACACAAAATCATAGAACCCTTTGCGCAGGTTCTCGATCGTGCCCCAATGTTCCATATGTTCGGGGTCAATGTTCGTGACAATCGCGATGGTTGCGGGCAGGCGGTTGAAGGTGCCGTCGGATTCGTCCGCCTCGACCACCATCCATTCGCCCTGCCCCATCCTGGCGTTGGACCCATAGGCGTGGATAATCCCGCCGTTGATGACAGTTGGGTCGATGTCGCCTTCGTCCAGCAGAGCCGCCACCATTGTCGTAGTGGTGGTCTTCCCATGCGTGCCGGCAACCGCGACATTGGATTTGAGCCGCATCAGTTCGGCCAGCATTTCCGCCCGGCGCACGACAGGCAGGCCCTTGGCGCGGGCCGCGTCCAGTTCGGCATTGCCGGTCTTGATGGCAGAGGAAATCACCACCACCTCTGCCCCTGACAGGTTCTCGGCGCGCTGCCCTTCAAAGATCACGGCGCCCAAGGCTTTCAGCCGATCGGTGATTTTCGAGGCTTTCAGATCCGACCCCTGCACACGGTATCCGTGGTTCAGCAACACTTCTGCAATGCCCGACATTCCGATCCCGCCGATCCCGACAAAATGGATCGGGCCGATATCAAGAGGCAGTTTGGTTGCAGCAGTCATCAAAGGTGTTCCATCCATCATTTCTTGCCTGCCTCTGCCAGATTTTCAACCAGTTGCACAAGCCGTTCTGTCGCGTCAGGCACGCTGCACGCCACAGCCTTGCGGGCCATATCGGCGGCCATGGCGTCATCGGTCAGCAGGTTCTGCAATGCCATCGTCAGGGTCGGCGCATCAAAATGCGTCTCAGTCATCATCAGCGCGGCCCCTGCTTCGACCAACTGGCGCGCGTTGGCAGTCTGTTCATCCCGCAGGGCAGCCGCGAACGGCACCCAGATCGCCGGGCGCCCGATCACGCTGACATCCGCTACAGTGGAAGCACCGGAGCGCGAGATGACCAACTGCGCCTCACTCATCCTTGCGGGGATGTCGGTGAAAAAGCTCTGTACCTCGGCGGCAATACCGGCCTCGGCGTAGAAATGCGCGACGCGCTCCATATCTTCGGGCCGCGCCTGATGGCTGACACGGATGTTGTGGCGCAGATCATCGGGTAAAGCAGCGATGGCTGCAGGGACCACATCGGACATGATCCGCGCGCCCTGCGATCCGCCAAGCACCAGTAGGGCCATCGGATAATCGCCCGGCGGGATGAACGGCGCCCCGGCGCGCGCCAGCACCGCGCCGCGCACAGGATTGCCGGTATGCACCCCGGTCACTCCCTCCGGCAGCGCGGTCGGCCATGTGCCGCAAGCGACCTGATCCACCCGTTTGGCAAAGATCTGATTGACCCGGCCCAACACGCCGTTTTGTTCATGGATCATCCGCGGGATCCGTAAGGCCCAGGCTGCAGACATTGCCGGGATCGCCGGATAGCCGCCAAAGCCCACGACCACCGCAGGCCGGTCACGCAGCATCCGCCATTTGGCCGCAGCGATCCCGCCCATGATGCGGAACGGCACGGCAAGTTTCGCAGCCTTGCCGCCACGGGCAAAGGTCGCGCTGCCGACTGTCGTGACTGTCACATCATGTGGAAAGCCACCCGTATAGCGCGCACCGCGCGCATCGGTGGACAGTTTCACACGCCAACCACGGGCCAGCATCGCCTCGGCCAAAGCCTGTGCCGGAAACATATGCCCGCCGGTGCCACCGGCGGCGATGATCAGCAAAGGTGTCTTCATCTGTTCGCCCGCCGCAGCAGGATATCGCCCATCTCGCCCTGAGGCCTGCTGCGGGTGAAGGCCAACAGCATCCCGATGGCGATACCACCCGCGATCAGCGACGACCCGCCATAGGACACGAAAGGCAAGGTCATCCCCTTGGCGGGCAACAACCGCACCGCCACGCCCATGTTGATCATCGCCTGCGCGCCAAAGATACAGGCCAGGCCGGTGCCCGCCAGCCGGATGAAGGGGTCACGCTCTTTCATCAGCCGCAGCAGGGACCCAACGACGATAGTGATATAAAGCGCGATGATGATCAGCACGCAGACAAGGCCATATTCCTCGGCCGCGACGGCGATGATGAAATCGGTATGGGCGTCTGGCAAGGACCATTTCACCTGACCTTCGCCCACGCCGACGCCGAAGAATCCGCCTTCGCGGATCGCATTGGTGGCGAACCCGAGCTGGGTCGTGGGGTCGACATCGGGCGACAGGAACCCGTCGATCCGGCGCGCGAAGTGTTCCGAACTGGAATAGAAAATCGTGCCGGCAAAAAATGCTGCCCCGGCCAGCCCGATCAGCAAAGTCATCGGCGCGCCTGCCACAAAATACATCAGGCCCCAGGCGAACATGATCAACGCAGCCTGCCCAAAGTCAGGTTGCATGGCCAGCATCAGCGTGATCGCCATGGTCAGGACAAAGGAATAGAGCTTGCCGGGCGGCCCGCCCAACTGGGTCGACGCAGACAAAAGCCATGCAGCCATGACGACGAAACCAGGCTTGAGGAACTCGGATGGCTGAACTGATACGAAACCCAGCGAATACCAGCGGGTCGCCCCCTTGCCGAAATCCGTGCCCAGAACCGGCAACAGCGCCAGCGAGATGAATGCGCATAGAAACCCAAGGATCGCCAGTCTGCGCACCATGGTGGGCGACATCATCGACACAACGATCATCACCGCAATCGCAAGTCCGCCGAAAATGCCTTGCCGGATGACATAGTGAAAAGGTTCCAGCCCGGTGCGCGCGGCCAAAGGCGGCGATGCGGCAAGCCCAAGCAAAAGCCCAATGGCGAACAACACCAGCACACAGGACAACGTCCATTTATCAATCGTCCGCCACCACCGTGGAAGAACCGGGTCGCCGGTTTGCACCGGTACCGCGCCATAGACCATTTCCGTCATGGATCACCGCCAATTTGCCTCAATCGCCCGTTTTCCGGGTCTGCGCCAACCATAGACCGGCTTGGCACGCTTATCTACAGAAAATCTGCGCTCTTGCGCTGTGGGCTATTCCACGCCACATCGCATCGCATGAAAGTCCGGACCTTGATCATTGGCGCAGGCGCCGCAGGGATGATGTGCGCCGCCCATGCGGGACCGGGGGTGTTGGTCGTCGATCATGCGCGCGCTGCAGGTGAAAAGATTCGCATCTCGGGCGGTGGACGCTGCAATTTCACCAATCTGCATACCGGGGCGGATAATTTCATCAGTCAGAACAGGCATTTCGCCAAATCCGCGCTCGGGCGCTATACGCAGTGGGATTTCATCGCGCTGGTCGATTCCCACGGCATCCCGTGGCATGAAAAAACGCTTGGCCAATTCTTCTGCGACACATCCGCCAAGGATATCGTCGACCTGCTGCGCGCCGAGATGGATCGCGCAGCGGCGCAACTGTGGTTGCAGACGGCAGTGCTTGATATCCGCCAAGACGGGGCGGATTTCATCGTGAACCTGAAGCGGCAGGACCGCGAAGTCACTGTCACAGCGCGCAATCTGGTGATGGCGAGCGGCGGTAAATCCATCCCCAAGATGGGCGCCACTGGCTTTGCCTATCAGGTGGCGGAACAATTCGGGCTGCCCGTCGTCACCCCGCGCCCCGGTCTGGTGCCACTGACCTTCAGCGATGACAGGTTCAGACCGCTCGCTGGTGTTGCCACGCCTGCACGTGTGACGGCGGGGGCTACCGGATTTGATGAAGCTTTGCTTTTCACCCATCGCGGCCTGTCCGGGCCTGCGGTGCTGCAAGCCTCCTCCTATTGGCAGGAAGGCGATGCGATCAGCGTGAACCTGACCCCCGGCACCGACCTGATGGGTGCGCTGCAAAGGCACCGGAAAGGCGATCCGCGCAAGGCGCTGATGACGATCCTGTCGCTATACCTGCCCGGTCGGCTGGTGGATTATCTGGCCGGCGGGTTTGACCTGTCCGGCACGATGGCCGACCAAAGCGATGCGCGGCTGACAGCGCTTTGTGCCGATCTGCAGGCCTGGCAGGTCACGCCGTCCGGCTCCGAAGGGTATCGCACCGCCGAAGTGACCCTGGGCGGCGTGGATACTGCCGCTCTGTCTTCGCGCACCATGGCTGCGCGGGATGTGCCAGGGCTTTATTTCATCGGCGAATGCGTCGATGTGACCGGCTGGTTGGGCGGGTATAATTTCCAATGGGCCTGGTCGTCGGGCTGGGCTGCCGGTCAGGCGATCAAGGAAAGGTAAGGTGGGTCATGACCCACCCTGCCCGGCGATCCTGACAGGACGATTGCAACAAAACTGATACCTGACGTTCATCCCTCTGTCATCGCGGCGCGCCATGGTTGCGGCCAAGTGGCTAGTACGGGTGATGCAATGTCTCTTGACGGGTTTCAGTCTGGTGCCGCACCGCAGGGGCGCACGCTTTTCATATCGGACCTGCATCTTGGGGCGTTGTCGTCGCATCCCGAGCTCGCGCTGCGGTTCCTGCAACGCCACCCTGCCGATACCTATGTGCTGATCGGCGACATTCTTGATCTCTGGCATCCGCTGTTGCCGCATTGGACTGCGCAGGATCAGGCGGTGATCGATCATCTGCGCGGTCGCGCCAAGGCTGGTGCACGGTTGATCTATCTGCGCGGCAATCATGACCCGGACCCCACCCTGATCCCGTCGCATGCGCATCTTAGGGCAGAATATCTGTCGTCCTATATCCATGTGACAGCAACGGGAAAACGCCTGCTGGTCGTGCATGGCGACGAGGCCGACAGCCGCCTGATCCGCTTGCATATGATGACTCGGCTGGGAAGCAGGGTTGACCACGCCTTGCGGCGCTGCGACCGTATCCTGCGCAAACTCTCGCGCCGTCAGCCGCAAGCACGCAGCGTGATCGACAGGTTGGTGATCGCGTCAAACGCCTTGCGCTATCGCGGGCGCGCACATGAAAGGCGGATGGTGGATATGGCCCGCGCCAAAGGGCTTGACGGTGTGATCTGCGGCCATTTCCATATCGCCGCGCTGCACGACCACTTCGGCCTGATCTATGCCAACAGCGGCGACTGGGTCGACAGCATGACCGCGCTTGAAGACGCGGGCGACGGCGTACTGCGCCGGCTGGGCGGGCGCGATTATGCCTTCAGCCTCGGCAAACACCGCCCCGGACCGACCGAAGTGCCACATGCCGAACAACAGAAAGCGATCACCCAATGACGGATGCCATCAATGTCAGCCAGCAACTGGGGGCCGCTGTCTACCAGAGCCCCCGCCTGAACCTCACCGGCTTTCACGAACGCCTGTTCGCGCGCCTGTTCGAGGGACTTGTCTATGCCCAGATATGGGAAGACCCGGTGGCCGACATGACGGCCATGAATTTGCCTGCAGGGGCGGATATGATTTGCATCGCTTCTGGCGGGTGCAATGCGATGTCGTATCTGACGGCTGATCCGGAATCGGTCACTGCGGTCGATCTGTCGCCTGCGCACATTGCCTTGCTGCGGCTGAAAGTGACCGCAGCACAGAATCTTGATCAGGGTGCGTTCTATGATCTTTTTGGGCATGCCGACCGTCCCGGGAATGCGGCGCTGATCCGCGACCAGCTTGCGCCGCAACTTGATGCCAAAAGCCGCGCCTTCTGGACCGGTCGCAGGCGCGCTGCGATGTTCACGCGCGGCTTTTACCGGCATGGCGTGCTGGGGCGGTTCATCGGCACCATCCATCTGCTGGCCAAGGTGGCCCGCGTCAATTTCCGCCCGCTTCTGGCCGCACAAACACTGGAAGACCAGCGCCACTTTCACGCCAGCGCCATAGACCCATTGTTCGACAAACGGATCGTGCGAATGCTGGCGCGGCAGCGGTCATCGCTGTTCGGCCTTGGCATTCCGCCCGCGCAATATGACAAGCTCGCCGCTGATGGCGGGGGCGAGGTGATCGCGGTGCTGCGCGAACGCGTCAGGCGGCTGGTCTGCGATTTTCCGGTGCAAGAGAATTACTTTCTCTGGCAGGCCGTCAAACGTGGCTATGCCGATACGCCCGATGCCGCCCTGCCGCCCTATCTGATGTCACGGAATTTCGTCGATATCGCGGCGCGCGCGGGCCGGGTACGACCGCTGAACCAGTCCCTGACGGATCATCTGGCGACAAGGGATGAGGCCAGTCTCGATGCTTATATCCTGCTTGATGCGCAGGATTGGATGAATGACGCACAGCTTGCCGCCCTTTGGGGGCAGATTACCCGCACCGCACGAAAGGGCGCGAGGGTGCTGTTCCGTACGGGCGGCACAGAGGATATCCTGCCCGGACGGGTGCCTGCCGATTTGCTGGGGCGCTGGACCTATGATGCTGATGCTTCCGCGCAAGGCTTTGCGCAGGACAGGTCGGCGATTTACGGGGGCGTGCATCTGTATCGCTTTGCAGGTTAGACCATGGCGGATGCTACTCATGCCGCGCTGATGGATCGGACCTATCGCTATCAGCGCCGGATTTATGACGCGACGCGGGCGTTTTATCTGCTGGGGCGGGATCACCTGATCGCAAAGCTCGATCCGCCAAAGGGCGGGCATGTCTTGGAGATCGCCTGCGGAACGGGGCGGAATCTGGACCATATTGCGCAGCGTTTCCCTGACTGCGCGCTCTACGGTCTGGATATATCAGAGGAGATGCTGACCTCTGCCCGTAACAAACTGGGCGGACGCGCAGTGCTCGCGCAGGGCGATGCCTGCGATTTTGACCCCAACCCGCTGTTTGGCGTGGCAAAATTCGACCGGATCATCTTTTCCTATTGTCTGTCGATGATCCCCGACTGGGCCGGTGCGCTGGAACAATCGCTGCGGCGTCTGGCCCCAGGCGGCAGCCTTCATATCGTGGATTTTGGCGGCCAGCAAAGGCTGCCGGGCTTTGCCAGACGCTTTTTCAACGCATGGCTGGCCCGGTTTTATGTCACGCCGCGCCATGACCTAGCCGCCGTGGTACAAAGGCTGGGCGAAATTCACGGGCTGACTGTGCAGATCACGGACCTGCATCGCAGTTATGCGCAATATGCGGTGCTGATCAGCAAAGGCTGAGTCTCGCTCAGCTATCCGACAGCATTTCGAACCCGCCCATGATCATCCGGCTGCCATCGAAAGGCATGTCGAGTTTCATCATCCGGTCGTCCTGCATCAAGTTTTCCCAGGCCGCATCCCGCGTCACACGATCCGGCCAGGTGATCCAGCTCACTGCGACGGTCTCACCCTCCTGCAAGGCGACGGCTTTCTTGAAATCGGTCAGCTTGCCATCCGGCAGATCGTCACCCCAGCTATCGGTGACGCTGAGCGCGCCATGTTCTTTGAACAAAGGCGTGGTTTCCCGCGTATGTACGAGATACGCATCCCTGCTGTCGGTGCTTACCGGGGCGACGCTGATGTCGAGATAGGGCATTAGGATTTCTCCCTGAAAACTCTGGAAGGTGTGTACCCCGATGATAAGGTGACTGCCAGCTTGGGTCAACAATCCCTTTCTCCCGACGAAGGCGTCACTGCCCCGATCACGCAGCACGGATAAGCGATGGTGCGCTTTCCTGCGGTTTACCGCTTCACGCGCCCGGCACCGGGTGTCATAAACCACACAAACAAAAAGACTGAGGTGTAAAAACATGCGCAGGATCGCCATCCCATTCATCATCATGCTTGTCGCCAGCTGTGCTGCGCAGGGCAACGCCGTCGTGACCGGCGCTGGCCCCGACGACATGCTGAAACTGCGCGCCGGCCCGAGCCTTGCGTTCAACGTCATCCTTGGCTTGCCCGACGGGACCGAGCTCAACCGGCGGGAATGCGTGACAGAGCTGGGACAGCGATGGTGCCGGGTTTCGCTGGCAAATGCACCGGGGATCACGGGATTCGTATCCGCCGATTATCTGTCAATGCGTTAGGGCAAGGTCCTGACGCAGGCCATGAAATCATCGCCGCGTTGTTCGAAATTGTCATATTGATCAAACGACGCCGCCGCCGGGGCGAGCAGGACGACATCGCCCGGCTCCGCCTCGGCCGCTGCCTGTGCGACGGCGCTGGACATTGTGGTGCAGATGTCGGTCGGGATACCCGGCAATTGCCGGGCGAATTCCGCAGCCTCGCGTCCGATGACATAGGCCTTGGCGACATGGGCCAGACCGGGCAACAGCCCGTCCAGCCCGCCTTCTTTCTGTAAACCGCCACAGATCCAGCGGATTCGGGGGAAAGCCAGCAAGGCTTTCGCG
The DNA here is from genome assembly GCF_046292185.1 of Yoonia sp. Classification (GTDB taxonomy): domain Bacteria; phylum Pseudomonadota; class Alphaproteobacteria; order Rhodobacterales; family Rhodobacteraceae; genus Yoonia. Next base: position 16,321 of record NZ_JBKBQY010000033.1, on the reverse strand, counting down.
GCGCTGTCGACATTCGTCGCCTTGCTGTCGTTCACGAAACGCACGCCGCCTCGTTCAGTCACCAACTGGCTGCGATGCGGCAGACCGGGATAGGATTGCATCGCCGCCTCGATCGCGCGGGGGCCAAGGCCAAATGTCCGGCAGGCGGCATAAGCGGCACAGGCATTCTGATGGTTATGCGCACCCGGCAGGCCGGGAATGGCGCGCAAATCAATCGAGCCGACCTGCCGCCCGTGCCGGTATTCGGACAAAAACCCCTTGCGCGCGAAAACCGACCAGCCTGCCTCGGTCAGTTTCTGCCCGGAGGATATCATGATCACCCGGTCATCGCCGTGCCGTTCAGAAAGCTGATTGGCCAGATACAACCCTTCGTTTTCATCGACACCGATGACGGCACGATCCGGGCCACCTTCGGCAAAAAGCCGTCTTTTGGCGGCGAAATAACCGCCCAAGCCACCGTGCCGGTCCAGATGATCGGGTGACAGGTTGGTAAAGACAGCCACATCGGGGGTCAGCGCGCGGGCCAGATCGGTCTGGTAGGAAGACAGTTCAAGGACCACCACCTCGCCATCATGGGCGGGATCGATATCCAGCACGCCGCGCCCGATATTGCCTGCCAGCTGCGCCGGGCGTCCGCTTTCGGACAGAATGTGATGGACCAGTGCCGCGGTGGTCGATTTGCCGTTCGACCCGGTGATGGCGATGACATGTGGTGTGGTTTCGAACCCGTCCCATTCGTCGGTAGCAAAGGACCGGAAGAACAGACCAATATCATTGTCCACCGGCACGCCAGCGGCCCAGGCGGCGGCGATTGCGGGATGCGGGGTTGGGTAAAGATGGGGGATGCCGGGGCTGACGATCAGCGCGGCGATCCCCGCGTATGACGCCGTTTGCGTCAGGTCGCGAAGGGCATAGCCATCCGCCTCGGCCGCGTCGCGCCCCGCCTGCCCGTCGTCCCAGACGACCACGCTGGCCCCGCCTGCTTGCAAAGCTGCCGCTGCGGTGCGACCGGACCGGCCAAGGCCAAGGATCGCGACAATCTGGCCTGCAAAGCCCTGTACTGGAATCATTGTAAATGCCTCTGCTGTTGCGCGGCAACCTGCCGCCTGCGCGCCGCCGGTGCAAGAGTAAGGTGGGTTTGCACCCAGCCTACCGGGTGATTCAGCGCACCTTCAGCGTCGCCAGCCCGATCATCGCAAGGATCAGCGAAATGATCCAGAACCGGATCACGATCTGCGGTTCTGACCAGCCCCGCTTTTCATAATGGTGGTGGATGGGCGCCATCAGAAAGACCCTTTTACCGGTCCGCTTGAAATAAAGCACCTGAATGATCACTGACAAAGCCTCGACCACGAACAACCCGCCGACCACGGCCAGCACGATCTCATGCTTGGTGGCCACGGCGATCGCGCCCAGACCACCGCCGAGCGCCAGCGATCCCGTGTCGCCCATGAAAACTGCCGCAGGCGGCGCGTTATACCACAAGAACCCCAATCCGCCGCCGATCAGCCCCATAGTGAAGATCAGCAACTCGCCGGTATCGGGCACGTAATGCACATCCAGATATTGGGTGAAATCGACCCGGCCCACCGCATAGGCGATCACCCCGAAAGTGCCCGCGGCGATCATCACCGGCATGATCGCCAGCCCATCAAGACCATCGGTCAGGTTCACCGCATTGGCCGATCCCACGATCACGATCACCGCGAAGGGAACGAACAGCAGCCCCAGATTGATCAGCGTGGCTTTGAACACCGGCACCGCCAGTTGATTGGTCAGTTCATCGGGGTGATATTGCGCCGCCCAATAGGCCGCGACGGCGGCGATGGCGATCCCGAGCAGGATCCGCACCTTGCCTGACACACCCGAAGAGGTCTGCTTGGACACTTTCGCATAATCATCGGCAAAACCGATGGCAGCAAAGGACAGGGTCACGAACAGCACCATCCAGACAAAGGGATTATCCAGCCGCGCCCAAAGCAATGTGGAAAAGGTCAGCGCGCCCACGATCAGCAACCCGCCCATGGTCGGCGTGCCCGCTTTGGCAAAATGCCCTTCCGGCCCGTCGCTGCGGATCGGCTGGCCTTTTCCCTGCTTGCGCCGCAGCACATTGATCAAAGGCCGCCCGAAGATAAACCCAAAGACAAGCGCCGTCAGAAAAGCGCCACCGGCACGAAAGGTGATATAGCGGAACAGGTTGAAAACGTCGCCGCCATCGGAAAGTGCCGTAAGCCAGTAAAGCATGATGATGTCCTATTACTCGGAAAGGCGGCGATGCCCCAGTTTACGGATCGCGTCAACGACCAGTGCGATTTTGCTGCCTTTTGAGCCCTTCACAAGCACCACATCGCCGGCATCCACGAGACGCGACGCCTGACCCGCCAGTTCTGCCGCGGTGGCGGTCCATTGGCCACGTTGGGTATCTGGCAGGGATTGCCAAAGATGCTTCATCAGTGGGCCTGCGCAATGGATCAGATCAAGCTGCTGCAGATGCCCGTTCTGCGCCATGTCCCTGTGCATGCCCACCTCTTGCGGACCCAGTTCCAGCATATCGCCAAGAATCGCGATTCGCCGCCCTTTGACGATCCGGCCGACGCCGTCGCGTGGTTGTCCGGCGGAGATCACCTCAAGCGAGGCGGCCAGCGATGTCGGGTTGGCGTTGAACGCATCATCAATCAGGTCGAGCGTTTCGAATTCATTGGCCGGATCAAGCTGCAATATCTCGCGCGTGCCGCGTCCTGCGGGTGGCACCCAAAGCCCCAGATCAAGCGACGCCGCAAGGGGATCAGCGCCCAAAGCCTGCGCCACCGCCAACACCCCCACCGCGTTCAGCGCGAAATGACGCCCCGGCACGGAAAGCTTGAAAAGGTAATCATGCCCGGGCGATACGACCTCAATGACGGTCACGTCCTGACATATGCGCAGGTCACTGATACGCCATGCGCCCGTGGTCTCACCAAACAGCACGATCTGCGCGCCGACGCATTCAGCACGGTCCTGAAGCAGCTTGCTCGTCACGATGTCGCCGTTCAGCACCGCAATGCCGCCCGGTTCCAGGCCATCCATGATTGTGGCCTTTTCAGCGGCGATCCCATCGAGGTCGTCGAAAGACGCCAGATGCGCCGCAGCCACGGTCGTCACCATCGCGACATGCGGACGGGTCATGCGCGACAAAGGTGCAATTTCCCCCGGATTGCTCATCCCGATCTCGACCACGGCGAAATCGGCATCTTCAGGCATACGGGCAAGTGTCAGCGGCACACCCCAATGGTTGTTATAAGACGCCTCGGCCGCATGACATCTGCCCTGACGCGACAGGATGGTGCGCAGCATTTCCTTGGTCGATGTCTTGCCGACCGACCCGGTGATCGCGGCAATTCGGGCCCTGCTACGGGCGCGGGCCGCGATGCCGAGCGCCTCAAGCCCGCGCAGCACGTCCGGCACCACCAGAAGCGGCGCGTCGGGGCCGACATTCGCAGGGCGGTGACTGACCAGAGCGGCGGCGGCACCTTTTTCCAGCGCGAGTTTCACGAAATCATGCCCGTCGCGGATGTCTTTCAAAGCGACGAACAGATCGCCTTTTTGCAAGGTCCGCGTGTCGATCGACACACCTGTCGCGGTCCAGTCGCTGTTGGTCATACCATGCGTTGCCGCAACCGCATCGGCGGCAGTCCAGAGCGGGGTCATATCCGCCCCTCCAGCGCTGCGACAGCGACGCTGGCCTGTTCGACATCATCGAAGGGCATCACGGTATCGCCGATGATCTGGCCGCTTTCGTGGCCCTTACCCGCGATCAGCAGCGCGTCGCCCGGTTGCAGCATGTCGATCCCGCGCAGGATCGCTTCGGCACGGTCCGCGACTTCGGTCAGGCTGTCGCAGGATTGCGCGCCTGCCAGCACGGCGGCGCGGATCGCTGCGGGATCTTCGGACCTCGGGTTGTCATCGGTGACGATCACGCTGTCGGCGAATTCCGCGGCGGCTGCCCCCATCAGGGGTCGTTTGGCCCGGTCACGATCACCACCTGCCCCGATGATCGCCACGATCCGGCCCAGCACATGCGGGCGCAGCGCCTGCAACGCGGTCTGCACTGCGTCAGGCGTATGGGCGTAATCGACGAAAACCGCCGCCCCGTTGGCGCGGGTCGCGGCCAGCTCCATCCGGCCCCGGACGGTGCCAAGCTGCGGCAAAGCCGCGAACACATCCAGCGGATCGGTCCCCGCCGCGATCACCAGTCCGGCGGCCAGCAGCACGTTTTCCGCCTGAAATCCGCCAATCAGCGCAAGGCGTGCGTGATAAGGACGGCCCTGCCAGGTGAACAGCAGGTCTTGCCCCGTCGCGTCGAACCGCTGACCGGTCAGGCGCAGGCGCGCCTCAGGGCTGCGGCCCACACCGATGACCTCTTGTCCACGCCGGGTGCAGATTTGCGCAACCTCAGGCCCCGTGGGATCGTCAAGGTTGACGACGGCCACCCCGTCTTCGGCCAACACACGGGTGAAAAGGCCGAGCTTGGCCTCAAAATAAGCTTCGAAGGTGGTGTGGTAATCAAGATGGTCCTGCGTGAAGTTCGTGAACCCGGCAGCGGCGAGCAGCACCCCGTCAAGGCGGCGCTGGTCCAGACCATGCGACGACGCCTCCATCGCGACATGGGTAACGCCATTCGCGGCCGCCTCGGCCATGATGCGGTGCAGGGTAATGGGTTCGGGCGTGGTGTGTTTGAGCGGATGAGTCCACGCACCTTCGACCCCGGTGGTGCCGAGGTTGACGCCGGCGATCCCAAGTTCTTCCCATATCTGGCGGCAAAAGCTGGACACCGATGTTTTGCCATTGGTCCCGGTGACCGCAACGACCGTGGCCGGATGCGCGCCGAACCACAAGGACGCGGTCTGCGCCAGCGTCTGGCGCGGGTCCTGAGCCACGATCAGCGCCGCGTCGCTGGCAGCCAGTACATCGACGGCAATGCGCGCGCCTGCCGCGTCGGTGAGCACAGCCGCCGCCCCCATGCGCAGTGCGTATTGAATGAACTCTGCGCCATGTACCTTGGCACCCGGCAAGGCGGCGAACAGGCAACCGCTGGTCACGTCGCGGCTATCCACGGCCAGCGATGTGATCGGCACATCGCGCCCCTGCGCAGCGGTCAAGCCCAGCGCTGTCAATGTCATCATTGCAAAGACCCCTTTAATTCGAGGTCAGTGTTATACCGACAGGATCACCCATGTCCACGTTCGGCCGCAGGCCCAGCAAAGGTGCCGTGCGCCGGATCACTTCGGCCGCCACAGGTACGGCGGTCCAGCCAGCAGTACGACGCGGCTCTGACCCCGAGGTTTCGACAGGTTCGTCCAGCGAGACGATCAGAACATATTGCGGGTCGCTGGCTGGAAAGACCGTGGCGAAAGTCGCGATGACCTTGTCAGGGTAGTATCCCCCGCCCGAGGCACGTGGTTTATCGGCGGTGCCGGTCTTGCCGCCAACCTCATAGCCTTCGACATCGCCCATCGATGCAGTACCGCGGGTGACCGTCAGCCGCAGCATGTTCACGACGGTATCGCTGACCGCCTGGCTGATGATCCGAGGGCCGGGTTCCGGATTCGGGTTCATCAACAAGGTCGGTTCAACTTTCGTGCCGCCGTTCACCATGGCGGAATAGGCAGCAGCCAGGTGCAGGGGCGACGAGGACAGACCATGTCCATAGGATATCGTCATCGTCGAAATCTCGGACCAGTTGCGCGGCAACAAAGGCGCGCCGGTCGGGGCTTCGATCATCTCGACCGGGGTGGCTTGCAACAGGCCCAGCTGTCCCATGAAACTGCGCTGGCGTTCGGCACCGATCTGCATCGCGATCCGCGCGGTGCCCACGTTGGAAGATTTCACGATCACATCGGTGGTGCTGTTCTGCGGGCCGTAATTGCGGAAATCGCGGATCCGGAACCGGCCCCATGTCAGCGGATTGGTTGTGTCAATCATCGTATTGGCATTGACCAGCCCCAGTTCCATCGCCTGTGCGACGGCAAAAATCTTGAAGACCGATCCCAGTTCATAGACCCCCTGCACCGCGCGGTTGAACAACGGGCTGTCGGATTGATCACCTGTCGTCGCGACCTGCGGACGGTTGTTAGGATCAAAATCGGGCAGGGAGGCCATGGCGATGATTTCGCCTGAATGAATATCCATCAGCACAGCCGTGGCCCCTTTGGCATTCATCAAGGCCATGCCACCGGCCAGCACCTGTTCGGTCACCGCCTGAATGGACAGATCAATCGACAATTGCAGCGGCGCGCCTTCATTGGCAGGATCGCGCAGGAAGCCGTCGAACTGACGTTCCACGCCTGCCACACCGATCACTTCGGCGCTGGACACACCTTCACGGCCATAGCTGGCCCCGCCAAGGATATGCGCGGCAAGCTGCCCATTGGGGTAAAGCCGCATTTCGCGCGGCCCGAACAGCAAACCGGGGCTGCCGATATCATGCACGGCCTGCATCTGTTCGGGACTCAACTGGCGGCGCAGCCACAAAAACCGGCGCTGACCGGTGAAATCGGTGATCAGGCGCTCGGCATCCATTTCGGGAAATATTTCGGCAAGCTGCGTCGCCGTGCGCACCGGATCGACCATCTGATGCGGATGCGCATAAAGCGAATAAGTATCTAGGTTGGTCGCCAGCAGCCGCCCGTTGCGGTCTACGATATCGGCGCGTTGGCCGATGATTGGATTGCCCTCGGCTGCGGCGCGGGGTTCTTCGGGAACCGATGATGCCAGCGACCCCATCCGGGTACCGATGACCGCGAAGGCACAGAAAAACATCAGCCCTAACAGCAACAGACGCCCTTCGGCCCGGTTGCGGGCCTTGTCCTGATCCGCAGCATGCCGGCGGGCGCGGTTTTCCGCCTCGATCACGTCAGGGTTTTCGCCCTTTTCGCGGGCCTTGAGGATACGGGCCAATGGCCGCAGCGGCGTGCGCATCACAAAGGGTCCTCTGCAAGGTCAATCATATCGGCAGACAATTCGATCGGGTCAGTGATCGGCAGGATCGGCGGCAGCGGATAGATGATCTGACCAACCTGCCCAAACGCCTCGGGCCGCAACGGCAAAAGGCCAAGCCGGTCAAAGTTCAGATCCGCCAGATCGGCCAGCCGGTCGGGCCGGTTCAGATAGGCCCATTCCGCGCGCAACATTTTCAACCGGTCATGCGCGGCACCGATATCGCTGTAAAGCCCGCGCACCTCGCGGATCGCGGTCTGGGTCGTGTAATTCTCCTGATACGCCCAGAAGGCAAGCGCGATCACGGCACAGGCTACGAAGACAAACAGAAAACCCCGCATCAGCGGCCCCCCTTGTGACGCATCATCGGCATGCCCAGGTCCGCCGGGTCAATTTCTTGCGCCGGGGCATCGGTGCGGATCGCGATCCGCATCTTGGCAGAACGCGATCTTGGATTTTCCGCCAGTTCCTGTTCGTCCGGCCCGATGGCCTTGCGCTTTTCCATGCGGAAGGCCGGTGTGATCTGCGCGATTTCGGGCGCATAGCGGTTGGCATTGGCGTTGTTGCCGGATCGCGCCTGCAAGAAACGTTTGACCATCCGGTCCTCGACGGAATGAAAGGTCACGACGGCCAGTTGTCCCCCCGGTTTCAGCGCCCGCTCCGCCGCCATCAGCCCCATGGCCAGTTCGCCATATTCATTGTTTACCGCGATGCGCAGCGCCTGAAAGGTGCGCGTGGCGGGGTGTGACTGATTGGGCTTCGCCCTTGGCAGGCAGCTTTCAACAATCTTCGCCAATTGCCCGGTCGTGGTCAGCGGACGGGCGGCGACAATTGCCTTGGCGATCCGGCGGGAGGCGCGTTCTTCGCCGTAAAGATAAATGATATCGGCCAGTTCGGATTCGTCGGCGTCATTGCACAGATCGGCGGCAGACGGGCCCGATTGCGACATCCGCATATCCAGCGGCCCGTCACGCATGAACGAAAAGCCGCGTTCGGCCAGATCCAGCTGCATCGAGCTGACCCCAAGATCCAGCACGACGCCGTCCAGATCCTGACCATAGCTGTCTAGTTCAGAAAACACGCCTTCGCGCATCACGATCCGGTCGCCGTATTCCGCCGCCCAATCCGCGGCCAGTTCAAACGCCAACGGATCACGATCTACCGCGATCACCTTATCAGCACCCGCTGTCAGCAATTCCCGGGTGTAGCCGCCATTGCCGAATGTGCCATCCAGCCAGACCCCCGAAACGGGTGCGACCGCTGCAATCAGCGGCCGGATCAGGACGGGGATGTGGGGGGCTTCAGACATCCGCGCGCCTATTCATCCAGCAACGCCAGCGGGTCAAAGCCATCAGGCTTGTCCGCCAGATAAGCAGTCAATGTCTCTGACACTTCCGTATCAAAGGTCTCCGCCTTCCAGATCTCGAAATGGTCGCCCAGACCGCTGAAGGTCAGTTCGCCGTCGGTGATTCCCAGCTTCTGGCGCTGCCTGATCGGCATGACGGTGCGCCCGTCCTTATCGACATCCAGACGGATGGACTGGCCGATGATCAGGCGCGACAGGATCTTCTTGCGTTCCGACCCGCGCGGCAGCGCATTGATCTGATCCACCACCCTGCCGAATTCGGCGACTGTATAGCCGTGCAATTCGTTTTTGAGATGTTCGCCATAAAGCAGATACATACGTGGTGTGCGGTCGGTGTTCCATTCGGGATCGCCCTGTTCGAGCACGCGACGAAAATCAGCCGGGATCGACATGCGCCCCTTGCTGTCCACCTTCTGGGTGTGTTCGCCTGTGAAACTCAGATCCACGCCCTACGTCCCTACTGCCCGCCGGGGCCAAGCCCCGGATGTAAAAATGGCGGATTGCGCTGCTGCCACTGCACAATCCGCCATCCTCGTCCCATCGCTGGGTAAGTCCGACTACGCGTGCCACCTGGGGGGATGTCTGCTCGCTCACGCGTCGGATCGTTTTTGGTGCTGCCGAAGCCTGTATGAAACCTGCTTTTGCCGGTTGGGGTTCTTGATTTGCCCCGTTGTTGTCGTGTCCGACATCACCTTGTCCTTGTTGTGCCATCACTGGCAATCACGATCAACAACTTTTTGGGAATTTATGGAACTTGATGGGCAAAGCTGGCAGATCACCAGTGATATGCAGCGTGAAGTCGAACGCATTTATCGTGCATGTAGTGAAGTCTTTACACGACAACACTATATGATGTAGCCAATCCAGTTTGCGGATTGATGCAGAAAAATCGCACTACCCTAGGAAATGTCGCGAGCAGCGCAGCGACTTTCATCCATATTCAGAGGAATCACCTCACGATCGATCACGGAACGATTCGGAATCGTGATGGATTCCATGCATTCCCGGAAGACCGAGGCTTATAGCGCTTTATACATGATATGGGCCGCGACCAGACCTAGTTCCGGGTGGCGGAAAGCGTCGGGGATCGTGCCCAGCGTGACGTAGCCCAGCCCGTGCCATAACCGCACCGCACCGCTGTTGCTGGCCAGCACAAAATTAAATTGCATCGCCAAGTAGCCCATCGCACGGGCCTGATCCTGACTATGCAGGCACATTTGCGCGGCAAGCCCCTGCCCGCGGGCTGCTGGGGCCACGATATAACCGCAGTTGCAGATATGCGCGCCGCCGCCGGGTTGATTGGTGCGGATATAATAGGTGCCGACAATCCGGTCATCTGCCACCGCGACAAAGGTCGCAGCGGGCTGGTTCATCCAATAGTCGCAAGCCGCGTCCCGGCTGATCGCGGAATCAACGGCATAGGTCGTGCCAGCGCGAAAGACATCGCGCAGGATTGGCCAGAGCGCGTCGAAATCATCCGCAGTCGCCCGGCGAATCATGATCACGCCATACCGCCTGCGATCAGACGACGGGCAAGGGCTGCGTAGGACTCTGCCATGGGCGAATCCCCGGCGGCAATCGGGGTCCCGGCATCACCTGCTAGACGGGTAGCCAGATCGATAGGCAATTCACCAAGAAACGGCACGCCGATCTTGTCCGCCTCTGCCGCGACACCACCATGACCGAAGATATGGGCCTCGTGCCCGCAGTTGGGACAGATATATGTAGACATGTTTTCGATCAGACCCAGCACCGGGGTCTTCAGCGTGTTGAACATGTCCAGCGCCTTGCGCGCATCGAGAAGTGCGACATCCTGCGGCGTGCTGACCACAATCGCACCGGTCAGTTCGGTCTTCTGACAAAGCGTCAGTTGCACATCGCCGGTTCCGGGCGGCAGATCGACCAGCAGGATATCCAATTCGCCCCAGGCCACCTGCCCTAGCATCTGCTGCAAAGCGCCCATCAGCATCGGACCACGCCAGACGACTGCCTTATCCGGGTCCATCATCAGCCCGATCGACATCATCGTCACACCATGTGCCTGCAGTGGCATGATCGTCTTGCCGTCAGGGCTGGCCGGCCGCTTGTTGACGCCCATCATACGCGGCTGGCTCGGCCCGTAGATATCAGCATCCAGCAGGCCAACGCGCCGCCCCTGCCGCGCCAGCGCGACAGCAAGGTTAGAAGATACGGTAGATTTGCCCACACCACCCTTGCCGGACCCGATGGCGATAATGCGATCAACGCCGCTGACCTTGGCGGGCCCTGCCTGCGGGGTCGGATGGCGACCCACCTTCAGTGACGGTGGTTCAGCCGATTTGGGCGCGGGGCCATGCGCGGTCAGCACGACAGAGACATGATCCACCCCTGTCAAGGCTAGCACGATCTGCTCAGCCGCCCGGCGCAGGCCGTCCATTTTGGCGGCTTCCGCAGGGTCCGCTGCCTCGATCACGAATCTGACTTTTGCGCCGTCGATGGTCAAGGCGCGGATCATGTCGCGCGACACGATATCGCCACCACCGGGCAATGTGAGTCGGGCCAATGTTTCTAGAATTTCGTCACGCGTAACAGCCATGATAGGGCCTCCGATTTTTATTCTGCCTGTTTTTCCAGCAGGTTCTGGCACGTTCTAGGCATTTCACAACGGCTTCCTATGCCACGCCTAATATTGCAACAGAGTTATGACGTTAGGTCAGCAATACTTATGCACTTTCTGCATAGCAGCATTGCCGTATCGACCGTTGTGCAAGCGCAGCATTATCATACATGATGGTCACAACAAGACGGCAAAGACGCCAACGACACCAGACAGAAACGAGTAGCAAAATGACAACCTTCAATATCACCCTCCCCGCGAACATCCCATTCGCAGAGCGTTTGTCAGGCTTTCGCGTCACCCTGGCCGACAAGCTGGCTAAGCGCAACGTGTACATGACAACCCTGCGCGAACTTAGCAGCCTGTCCGATCGTGACCTGAGCGATCTGGGCCTGTCTCGCACAGATATCAAGGCAATCGCCTTGGAAGCCGCTTACGGCAAATGAATTCAGAAATCGGATCTGCTGCCTCCTCCCTGAAAAGGCAGATCTGACAGATCCCGCGCCCGACCTCCTCCCCGGGCAGGGATCATCAATAAGGTGGCGGCACCTACCTCCTCCCAGGTGCCGCCACTTTAGAGAACGAGTTTCGGGACCGCCCACCTCCTCCCGGGTTGGTACCGATTTACCGCTGGTCACGCTCACCTCCTCCCGAGCAACACCAGCGAGGACGCGCCTTGCTTCTTCTCCTCCCAGACGCAAGGAGGCGCTGATCATAGAAACGGTCATGCCCACCTCCTCCCGGGCATGGCCGTTTTTTTATGCGCAGTCGGCAAGGGACACTGCCCCTCGCCCGGTATTGTTTTCATCCGGATTACCATGATCAAGTCCGGGGCCAGTTCAGCATTTTCGGAAAAGAGAAATCTAAAGCGATTATGCCCGCGTATCCTTGGGTGATCCCATCACCATATAGCTGGTGATCGATCGCACATGCGGGACGGTGCCCAGAATGTCGGTGTGGAACGTCTTGTAGGCGGGCAGATCGGCCACTTCTACCCGCAGGATATATTCAAACGCCCCCGCAATATTGTGGCATTCGGTTACCTGATCGGCACCCTTCATCGCGCGTTCAAACCCGGCTTGTGCCGCCTTGGTATGCTCCGACAGCCCGACGGCCACATAAACCACATATGCCGCCCGGTCTTGCCCGGATCAAGCCGTGCGCGATAACCGGTGATCACGCCGCTGCGTTCGAGCTCCTGCACCCGGCGCAGACAGGCAGAGGGCGACAGGCCGACCTTATCTGCCAATTGCAGGTTACTGATGCGACCATGCTTTGACAGGATGCGCAATATTCGGTCGGTGATAGGGTCATTTTGCGTCATTAGTTGCATGAATAATCCAACTGCGCGTCGCTTGGCAATTTCATTGTGCGATACACCGATTATTGTTGCGCAATGAGCTATGAAATATTGATCGCCCTCATCGGCTTTGCCTTTGCCAGTTCAGTCACACCGGGGCCGAACAACCTGATGGTGATGGCTTCGGGCGCCAATTACGGGCTACGCCGGACGGTGCCACATGTGCTGGGTATATCATTGGGCCACGCGTTCATGGTCTGGATGGTAGGCGTCGTGCTGTTGCAGGTATTCGTGACCTATCCCGCGCTGAACCTGATCCTGAAGATCGTCAGCGCCGTCTATATGCTGTGGCTGGCGTGGAAAATTGCAAATGCTGTCCCGCCGGAGGCAAAGAAGGTTACCGGCACCCCTTTTACCTTTTTTCAAGCCGCGGCGTTTCAATGGGTCAACCCCAAAGCCTGGTTCATGGCCATCACCGCGATCAGCGCCTATGCGCCGCAGGATCGCGGCGCGGCCATCGGGTCGCTGATCGTCGCTGTGGTGTTCGCAGCCACGAACCTGCCTGCCGTGACGATCTGGGCCTGGATCGGCGTGCAGGTCCGCCGCTGGCTGGGCACGGCACGGCGGTTGCGGGTGTTCAACGTCACAATGGCGGTTTTGCTGATAGGATCGTTATGGCCGATGCTCGCGGCTTAAAACGGCACATCATCCGCCGCATCGGCACTGGCGATGAACCGCGCGACGACGTGTTTAGTGCCAGCCTTGTCAAAGGCGATTTCCAGCTTGTCGCCTTCGATCCCGCGCACGGCCCCATAGCCGAATTTCTGATGAAACACGCGGTCATCGACGCTGAAGGCAGACACAGCAGTTGCATCAATCGTCATATTTCTTGCCTCGGACGGCATCGTCACGCCGCGTTGCTGGCTGCGCGTCTGCAATCGCCGCCAACCGGGTGAATTATAAACATCAGCATCATGCGCCTTTTGATGCAGGTCAGACCCCATTGCCCCCATAATCGCGGGCGATGCGCTGGCCGCCATGCCCGCAGCACCATAAGCGCCGCCATAAAGACCAGGGGGGGTCAACACCTCGACATGATCGACGGGCAGCTCATCGATAAAGCGTGACGGCATCTGCGATTGCCATTGCCTGTAGACCCGACGATTCGCGGCAAAGGAAATGGTGCACAATTCCTCGGCCCTGGTGATGCCGACATAGGCCAGACGGCGTTCTTCCTCCAAGCCTTTCAGCCCGCTTTCATCCATCGACCGTTGCGAGGGAAACAACCCCTCTTCCCAACCCGGCAGGAACACGGATGGAAATTCCAGCCCCTTGGCGGCGTGCAAAGTCATTATGCTGACCTTCTCGCCCTGTTCCTCGGTTTCATTATCCATGATCAGGCTGACATGTTCGAGAAACCCTTGCAGATTCTCGAAATTCTCCAGCGCCTTGATCAATTCCTTCAGGTTTTCCAGCCGCCCAGGCGCTTCGGGTGTCTTGTCGTTCTGCCAGAACCCGGTGTAACCGGATTCATCAAGAATCATCTCGGCCAGTTCGACATGGGTATCGGCCTCGGCCAGGACCTGCGCGTGCCATCGATCCAGCCCCGCAACCAGTTCGGTCAGTTCCTTCAGCCCCTTGCCGCCCAAAAGGCGGCCCTGACAGACCAGCCGCGCGCCCTCGATCAAGGAAACACCGTTCGCGCGCGCCGTACGCTGGATGGTCTGGATCGCCTTGTCGCCCAACCCGCGTTTTGGTGTATTCACGATCCGCTCGAACGCTAGATCATCGGCGGGCGAGACGGCGAGCCGGAAATAGGCCATCGCATCGCGGATTTCCATCCGTTCATAAAAACGCGGCCCCCCGATCACGCGGTAAGGCAGGCCGATGGTCAGGAACCGATCCTCGAACGCGCGCATCTGGTGGCTGGCCCGCACAAGAATCGCCATGCTGTCCAGCCCCATGGGGGCCATCCCCCGTGTGCCACGCTGGCCCGCCTCGATTTCTTCGCCGATCCAGCGCGCTTCTTCCTCGCCGTCCCAATGGCCGATCAGGCGGACCTTTTCGCCTTCCTTGACCGACGTGAACAGCGTCTTGCCCAACCGTCCCTTGTTGGCGGCGATCACACCCGACGCAGCGGCCAAAATATGCGGGGTAGAGCGGTAATTTTCTTCCAGCCGCACGACATGGGCACCGGGAAAATCCGCCTCAAATCGCAGGATATTGCCGACCTCGGCACCCCGCCAGCCATAGATCGACTGGTCGTCATCGCCCACACAGCAGATGTTCTTGTGCCCTGCCGCCAACAGGCGCAGCCAGAGATATTGGGCGACATTGGTATCTTGATATTCGTCCACCAGAATATAGCGGAAACGGGTCTGATACATCTGCAGCACATCGGGGTGCTTTTGAAAAATCGTGACCATGTGCAACAGGATATCGCCGAAATCGACGGCGTTCAGGTCGCGCAACCGTCGCTGATAGGCGGCGTAAAGATCGACACCCTTGCCATCAAACGCGCCACTTTCCGCCACCGGCACCTTGTCCGGCGTCAGCGCCTTGTTCTTCCAGCCGTCGATGATCCCGGCAAGCATGCGCGGCGGCCAGCGTTTTTCGTCGATATCCGACGCCACGACCAGTTGTTTCAACAGGCGCAGCTGATCGTCACTATCAAGGATCGTGAAACTGGATTGCAGTCCGACCAGTTCAGCATGGCGGCGCAGCAGCTTGGCACTGACCGAATGGAAAGTGCCAAGCCATGGCATGCCCTCCACCGCCTCGCCCATCAGATTGGCGATCCGGTGCTTCATCTCGCGCGCGGCTTTGTTAGTGAAGGTCACCGCCAACACCTCTTGCGGGCGCGCGCTGCGTGTCGCCAGAACATGGGCAATCCGACTGGTCAGCGCCTTGGTCTTTCCCGTTCCGGCCCCCGCCAGCATCAGCACCGGCCCGTCCAGCGTCTCAACCGCCTGCCGTTGCGCCGGGTTCAGCCCATCCAGATAGGGCGTCGCCGCTGGCATCGCAGGGCGCGCCATCGCCCGCTGGCTCAGCGGGACGGCGGCGGCTTCAAAGGCATCATCTTCGGAAAAATCATTCATCCTCTATCCATACCGTCATCCGCCCGCCAAGAAAAGCCTTGTTCTACTTCCGTTCCAGCCCCTCACCCGCGCAGAAATATCACGCTGTGGGCCACATCTTGCCATTGCAAATGGCACGACATCCCTCCTAACGTCCGGATCATGAACGCACATGCACGCTATCCTGCCATCGCAGATCTCAAATCCCGCGCCCGCAGGCGCATTCCGCATTTCGTCTGGGAATATCTCGACAGCGCCACCGGGGTGGAGGCGACACAGCGACGTAACCGCACCATGCTTGATCAGGTGTTGTTCAACCCTTCGATCCTGCATGGCGAATTCACACCGGACCTGACGGCGACTTTGCTAGGCAAATCTCATCCGATTCCCATCGGCATCGCCCCGCTGGGCATGTCAGGGCTGATCTGGCCGGGGGCGGAACAGATGCTCGCACGGATGGCCGCACGCGAACAGATTCCCTATGGGCTGTCCACCGTGGCGAGCCAATTGCCAGAATCCGTTGGGCCCCATGCCGGGGACCAAGGCTGGTTCCAGCTATACCCGCCGCGTGACCCAACGATCCGTGACGATATCCTGAAGCGTGCCAAAAATGCAGGGTTCCATACGCTGATCCTGACAGTCGACGTGCCGGTGGCATCGCGGCGCGAACGCCAGACGCGCGGCGGGCTGACACAACCGCCACGTCTGACGCCACGGCTGGCGCTGCAGGCGGCGCAATGTCCGGCTTGGCTGTTGGGCATTCGCAAGACCGGCATGCCGCGCCTGCGCCTGATGGAAAGCTACAGCGATATCAAAGCGACCCTGCCTGCCAATCAGCATATCGGTTATTTGCTCCGCACCTCACCCGATTGGGATTATTTCAAATCTCTGCGCGATAGCTGGGACGGTCCTTTGGTGGTCAAAGGCGTCGGACGCCCCGACGACGCCGCGCGCCTGACCGATGAAGGTGCCGATGCAATCTGGGTCAGCACCCATGCCGGTCGCCA
>NZ_JBKBQY010000032.1:0-34040 GCF_046292185.1 Yoonia sp. | reverse complement strand
ATCCGGCACGCACAACGCTGCAACTGGCCAATTCCGAAACCGGGATCGTGCAGCGCCTGCCGGATGGTCTGGCGGTGTCGGACATCACCCAAGGGTTCGGCAGAATACCGTTTTCCTATGCATGGTCCGGCGTGCAGATGGTGTTCTTGTCGGCGCATAAATTCGGCGGCCCCAAAGGGATCGGCGCGCTGATTATGCCCCGCGGGCATGACCTTGCCGCGCAGATCAAGGGCGGTGGGCAGGAAATGGGCCGCAGGTCCGGCACCGAAAACGTCATCGCCATCGCGGGCATGGGCGCTGCAGCACAGGCAGCACAGCGTGATCTGGCGGCAGGGCGCTGGGAACAGGTTGCGCAACTTAGAAATATTCTAGAAAAGGCCATTGAGGCTGCCGAAAAGAATACTATTTTTGTAGGGAAAGGTCTGGAACGCTTGCCGAACACGACGTGTTTTGTAACACCGGGCTGGAAAGGCGAAACACAGGTGATGGCGATGGATCTGGCAGGGTTTGCCGTTTCCGCCGGATCGGCCTGTTCGTCCGGCAAGGTCAAGCAAAGCCGCGTGTTGCACGCGCTTGGTCTGGATGGCGATGATGCGGCCTGCGCGCTGCGGGTGTCGCTGGGGCTGGACACAACAGAAGAAGAGGTCTTGCGCTTTGCGCAGGCCTGGACACAGAAACGCGCGCGGTTGCGTGCGGCATGAGGGGAAGACAATGACTGTTTTGGACAAAATCGAAGTCAAGGAAGGTGTCGATCAGGACACGGTCGATGCGGTCGCAGCCCTGTCTGGCACCTATAAACACGGCTGGGAAACCGAGATCGAGATGGATTACGCCCCCAAAGGCGTGAACCCCGATATCGTGCGGCTGATTTCATCCAAGAATGAAGAACCCGAATGGATGACCGAATGGCGTCTGCAGGCCTTCACCCGCTGGGAACAGATGACAGAACCAACATGGGCGATGGTCAGTTATCCGAAAATCGACTTTCAGGACATCTATTACTACGCCCGCCCGAAAAGCATGGCGATCAAGCCCAAGTCATTGGATGATGTCGATCCCAAATTGCTGGCGACCTATGCCAAACTGGGTATCCCGCTGAAGGAACAGGCGATTTTGGCCGGTGTCGAAGGCGCGGAAAACATGCCCGCCGAAGGCCGCAAGGTCGCGGTGGATGCGGTGTTTGACTCTGTCTCCGTCGGCACGACCTTTCAGGCCGAACTGAAAAAGGCCGGCGTGATCTTCTGTTCGATATCAGAGGCGATCCGCGATCACCCGGAACTGGTGAAGAAATACCTCGGCTCCGTCGTCCCACAATCCGACAATTACTATGCGACGCTGAATTCGGCGGTCTTTTCCGACGGCTCGTTCGTCTACATCCCGCCGGGCGTGCGCTGCCCGATGGAATTGTCGACTTATTTCCGGATCAATGCCGAAAACACCGGCCAGTTTGAACGCACTCTGATCATTGCGGATAAGGGCTCTTATGTCTCTTACCTCGAAGGGTGCACCGCACCCAAACGCGATGTGGCACAGCTTCACGCCGCCGTGGTCGAGATCATCGTCGAGGAAGATGCAGAGGTGAAATATTCCACCGTGCAGAACTGGTATCCCGGTGATGAAAACGGCAAGGGCGGGATCTATAACTTTGTCACCAAACGCGCCGATTGCCGGGGTGACCGGGCCAAGGTGATGTGGACGCAGGTCGAAACCGGCTCTGCCGTGACATGGAAATACCCGTCCTGCATTCTGCGCGGCGATGACAGCCAGGGTGAATTCTATTCCATCGCCATCGCCAACAACATGCAGCAGGCTGATACCGGCACGAAAATGGTGCATCTGGGCAAGAATACCAAATCGCGCATCGTGTCCAAGGGGATCAGCGCGGGCAAGGCGCAGAACACCTATCGCGGGCTGGTGTCGATGCACCCGCGCGCCAAGAACAGCCGCAACTATACCCAATGCGACAGCCTGTTGATCGGCGATCAATGCGGCGCCCATACCGTGCCCTATATCGAGGTGAAGAATAATTCATCGCGGGTTGAGCATGAGGCGACGACATCCAAGGTCGACGACGATCAATTGTTCTATTGCCGCAGCCGTGGCATGGACGAGGAAGAAGCCGTCGCGCTGGTCGTCAACGGGTTCTGCAAAGAAGTGTTGCAGGCCCTGCCGATGGAATTCGCGATGGAAGCGCAGGCGCTTGTCGCAATCTCGTTGGAAGGATCGGTGGGGTGAAACGCGTCGAAGGGATGCATCTTGGTGATCTGGTGATCGAGGAGGACGCTCTTGTCCTGCGGAACACCATGATCAACGGCAACCTGCATATGCGCGGCGGCGCGCGCGTGATTGTCGACGGCATGGTCGGCGGCACGCTGATCGCCGATGACAGCGACGTGGTATTGAACGGAATGGCGCAACGCGTCGAAACGCGCGGCAAGGGCAAGATTGACGGACCCGGCATGCGCGGCCAAGTGATGAAGTAAGGAAGAATAAGATGCTGGAAATCAACAACCTACACGCCGAACTTGAAGAAGATGCGCAGGTAAAAATCCTCAACGGTTTGACGCTGTCGATCAAGCCGGGTGAAGTGCATGCGATCATGGGGCCGAACGGGTCGGGCAAATCCACTCTGTCCTATATCCTGTCCGGCAAGGACGGATATGCGGTGACAGACGGGTCCGCCACACTGGAAGGTGCCGATCTGCTGGATATGCACCCTGAAGAACGCGCCGCCGCCGGCCTGTTTCTGGCGTTCCAATACCCCGTCGAAATTCCCGGCGTCGGCAACATGACCTTTCTGCGCACCGCCGTGAACGCACAGCGCAAGGCGCGCGGGCAGGAAGAGATGAGCGCGGGTGATTTCCTCAAGGAAGTCCGCGCCAAGGCCAAAGATCTTAAGATCGACGCTGAAATGCTCAAGCGGCCCGTCAACGTGGGCTTCTCGGGCGGCGAGAAGAAGCGCAACGAAATCCTGCAGATGGCGATGCTGGAACCCAAGATGTGCATTCTGGATGAAACCGATTCCGGGCTGGATGTCGATGCGATGAAACTGGTCGCTGACGGCGTGAACGCGCTGCGGTCGGACAATCGGTCTTTCCTTGTGATCACGCATTACCAGCGCCTTCTGGACCATATCAAACCCGATTTCGTGCATATCCTGTCGGAAGGCAAAATCATCAAATCCGGCGGCCCGGAACTGGCGCTAGAGGTTGAACACAACGGCTATGCCGATCTGTTGGCAGGGGCGGCCTGATGGCAGTTGCGCAATTGAAACTGGATACCACCACCAACCGGCTGGCCGCTGTCAGCGTGCCGGACGGGGCAGTCTGGGCGCAGGCGGCGCGCAGCGATGCTTTGGCGCGGGTCAGCGCCATGGGCCTGCCCACGCGGCGCGATGAATACTGGCGCTACACCGACCCTGCGTCATTGGTCGCGATCGACGCCCCTGCGGCGGCACTGTTCGACAATGGTGAAGGGCCGTTGTTCGCGGGCGTGGACAAGATCGCGCTGGTCTTTGTCGATGGTATCTTCGATGCCAGCCAATCGGACGACCTGACCGGCACGGGGCTGGAAATCGACCATCTGTCCGCCGCGACGCAGGCCGATATCCATTGGGCCAAGGACCTTTACGGCACATTGGAACAGCGCGGGCAAAATCCCGTGCCGCGTCCCTTGGCCGCGCTGAACACCGCGATTGCCACAGATGGGATCGTGATCCGTGCGACGGATGCCGTGACGCGGCCCGTGCATATCACCTATCTGCACCAGTCCGAAACATCCGACGTCACCCTGCACCATGTCGTCCGGGTGGAAGACGGCGCGCGCCTGACCTTGCTTGAAACCGGCCCCGGTGCCGCAAGACTGAATACCTGTCTGGAGGTGGATATCGCCAGCAAAGGGCAATTCCACCACATCCGCGTGCAAGGCAATGATCATGAACGCCGGGCCGTGACGCATTGTTTTGCGCAGCTTGGTACGGAATCCGTGTTCAAATCCTTCACGCTGGCCTTCAACGGCGTGCTGACGCGCAATGAATGCGTGATCGACATGCGCGGCGATGATGCAATCGCCCATGTGGCGGGTGCCTGCGTCGGGGATGGCGATGATTTCCACCATGATGACACCATATTCGTGACCCATGACGCGCTGCGCGGCGAAAGCCGTCAGGTGTTCAAAAAAGTCCTGCGCAACGGCGCGGTCGGCGTGTTCCAAGGCAAGATCCTTGTCAAACAAGGCGCGCAGAAAACCGATGGCTATCAGATCAGCCAGTCCTTGCTGCTGGACGACGACAGCCAGTTCCTCGCCAAGCCAGAGCTTGAGATTTACGCAGATGACGTCGCCTGTTCGCATGGGTCCACCACCGGGGCGATTGACGAGGTGGCTTTGTTCTATCTGCGCTCGCGCGGTGTGCCCTTGCATGATGCGCGCAATCTGCTGACGCTGTCGTTCCTCGCCGAAGCGCTGGCCGAAATCGAAGACGCGGACCTTGCCGAAGAATTGCAAACCCGGCTGGAAGGCTGGCTGGCGCGGCGGGCCTGATGCCCGTCACCAGCGACATCGTGCGGACATGGCGCGCGCCGCGTGCGGTGATGCGCGATATTCTGGATCAGGGCAGGCGGGAAGACCGGGCAATCGCCTATCTGCTGATTGCCTGTTTCCTGATCTTCATCGCGCAATGGCCGCGCCTGTCGCGGATGGCCGCAGGTTTCGATCTGGCACCGGGGGCAGAGGTGCCGGCGCTTGACCGGCTGATGGCCTATGAATTTCTGGCCTGGCTGATGGTCTGGCCTTTGTTCCTGTATTTCCTCGCCGCCGTCACACATCTTGTGGCGCGTCTGTTCGGCGGCAAAGGCACGATGTATGGTGCCCGTGTCGCCCTGTTCTGGACGATGCTGGCGACATCCCCCGCGATCCTGCTGCACGGCATGATGCGGGGTTTTGTCGGGCCGGGGATCGAGACGAATATTATTGGCGCATTCTGGCTGATCGCCTTTGCGGTCATCTGGGTGCAATCAATGCGCGAAGCAGAAAGCGAACGATGAACATGACACCGCAATCTGCGCTGCGCGCCCTCTGGGGGACGATCACCGACCCTGCCAATGCCGCGCGCCATGTGCTGACATGGCAGATCAGTCTGGCCAACCTCTGGGCGGCCCTGTTGCTGGTGGCGGTGCTGAACGTGCTGATGCTGGCGCTGCTGCAGGCGGTGTCGCCGGTGCCTGTCGCGCTGGAAGGGCAAGGCATGGGGCTGACGCCCTTCAGCTATGCCGCGATCATCCTCGTGTTCCTGTTTCTGCTGGTTTACACGATCTACCACATCGGCCGGATGATGGGCGGGCAGGGTACGGTCGACGATTCCCTCAAGGTCATCGTCCTGTTTCAGGCTGTCAGCGTCTCGCTCGAAGCGGTGCAGGTCCTGCTGGTGATCATCAGCCCGATGATCGCGGGCTATTTCGGTATCATCTCTCTCGTGATCCTGATCCGCTGTGTGCTGAATTTCGTCAATGTGATGCATGGGTTCGAAAGCATCGGCAAGACCATTCTGGTCATGCTTTTCGCGCTGATCGCCACGGCATTGATCGCAGGTATCGTCCTGTCAGTTCTGGGCGTCGCCCCTACCGGAGTCCCCGCATGACCCTAGATATCCCCAAAATCCGCGCCGATTTCCCGATCCTGTCGCGGCAGGTGAATGGCAAGCCACTGGTTTACCTTGATAACGGCGCATCGGCGCAGAAACCGCAGGTTGTGATCGATGCGGTCACGCAGGCCTATTCCCACGAATATGCCAATGTGCATCGCGGGTTGCATTACCTGTCCAACCTCGCGACTGAAAAATACGAGGGTGTGCGCAGCACCATCGCGCGCTTTCTGAATGCGGGGTCAGAGGATGAGATCATCATGAACTCCGGCACCACCGAGGGGATCAATATGGTCGCCTACGGCTGGGCTATGCCCCGGATGGAAGCAGGCGATGAAATCGTGCTGTCGATCATGGAACATCACGCCAATATCGTGCCTTGGCACTTCCTGCGCGAACGGCAGGGCGTGGTGATCAAATGGGTCGAAACCGATGCGCGCGGCGATCTGGACCCGCAAAAGGTGATCGACGCGATAGGTCCAAAGACCAAACTGGTCGCCATCACCCATATGTCCAACGTGCTGGGCACCGTGGTGGATATCAAGGCGATCACCGCCGGCGCGCATGCCAAGGGCGTGCCCGTGCTGGTGGACGGATCGCAGGCCGCCGTGCATATGCCCGTCGATGTGCAGGCGCTGGGATGCGATTTCTATGCGATCACGGGGCATAAACTTTACGGCCCGTCCGGGTCCGGTGCGATCTATGTGCGCCGCGAACGTATGGACGAAATGCGCCCCTTCCTAGGCGGCGGCGACATGATCCGCGAGGTCAGCCGCGATACGGTGACATGGAACGACCCCCCGATGAAGTTCGAGGCCGGCACACCCGGCATTGTGCAGATGATCGGGCTGGGCGTTGCGCTGGATTACATGACTGGGCTGGGGATGGAGAATATCGCCGATTATGAACGCGGCCTGCGCAATTATGCGCGCGACCGGCTGGACGGGCTGAACTGGGTGCAGGTGCAGGGCAATTCCGACAGCAAGGGCGCGATCTTTTCCTTCACATTGGAAGGGGCCGCACATGCGCATGACATTTCCACCGTGCTGGACAAAAAAGGCGTCGCCGTGCGGGCCGGGGCGCATTGCTGCATGCCGTTGATGGAACATATCGGCCAGAACGCCACCTGCCGCGCGTCATTCGGTGTCTATAACACGCCCGAGGAAGTCGACGTTCTGATCGACGCGCTGGAATTGTGCCACGACCTGTTTTCCTGACTTTTGACATTGCGAGGCCCGTCCGGCCCCGCTATAGAACCGCCTAAGGCACCCGTAGCTCAGCTGGATAGAGCGCTGCCCTCCGAAGGCAGAGGCCACAGGTTCGAATCCTGTCGGGTGCACCAAATTCCGTCGTAAATAACGGCTCAATATACCGTTCTCAGCCTGTCCCACGTTGACAAGGCAGGGCTTTCCCGCTCCATCAGCATATGACAGATATTTTCCCGCGCATAAGGAAATGGCTGACGGCCGAATGGCTGTTGGTTATCCTGATCGGCCTTTTACCGGTGATGCTGTGGGCGGTCCCCGCACCATTGCCTGATCTGATCGCGCTGGTGGATTGGAAGACTGTTGCGGCGCTGGCAGGGCTGATGGTGCTCAGCCGTGGGTTGGAAATTTCGGGCCTGATCGACCGTCTGGGCCGGATGATGATCGCGAAACTGCGCAGCACCCGTGGGCTGGCCTTTGCGCTGGTGCTGTTTGCGGCGCTGCTTTCGGCAGTGGTCACGAATGATGTGGCCCTGTTCGTGACCGTGCCGCTGACCCTTGGACTGGCGCGTGTGGCGAACCTGCCGGTGGCGCGGCTGGTGATCTTTCAGGCGCTGGCGGTCAATGCGGGCTCTGCGCTGTCGCCGGTGGGCAATCCGCAGAACCTGTTTTTATGGCAACGGTCCGGGGCGGGATTTGTGGAATTTACCCTTGCCATGCTGCCGATGGCCGGGGCGATGCTGATCATCGTACTTGCGCTGATCCCCCTTGGCTTTGGCCGGGCGCGGCTGGTTCTGCACGACACCACGGGCGCTGTGCCGCTACAGCGCGGGCTGATGATGCTATCACTGGCGGCCTATCCGATGTTTCTGCTGGCGGTGAATGCGGGCCATGCGCTGATCGGGGCGGGTGCTGTTCTGGCGGTCTTTGCGTTGCTCTTTCGCAATCTGCTGCGCGGGGTGGATTGGCCGCTGCTGCTGGTTTTTGTGCTGATGTTTGTCAACTTGGGATTGCTGGGTCAGGTTCCCACCTTGGCGGCCCTGACCGCCGCAGCGATGGATGGGGCCGACGCGGCCTATGCTGTGGGGGCGCTGCTGTCGCAAGTCATGTCGAATGTCCCGGCGGCGATTTTTCTGGCCCCTTTCGCCGAGGATTGGCGCGCGCTCGCCTGGGGGGTTAACGTCGGCGGCTTTGGTTTGGCCATCGGGTCACTGGCCAATCTGATCGCGCTGCGGCTTGGCGGGCAAAAGGGGATTTGGTGGCAGTTCCACCTGTGGTCGCTACCGGTCTTCGGCGCAAGCCTTGGCGCCGGAGCATTGCTGCTGGCTTTGCTGGGCTGACAGCAGAAAAAAACGCCGCCCAGGATCAGGGGCGGCGTATCGTCATTCACTCATTCCCACTCGATCGTGCCGGGGGGTTTGCTGGTAATATCATAGGTCACGCGGTTGATCCCCGTCACCTCGTTGATGATCCGTGTTGCGGTCTCGCCCAGAAAATCATGGCTGAAGGGGTAATAATCCGCCGTCATCCCGTCCACCGATGTCACCGCGCGCAGGGCGCAGGCGAAATCATAGGTTCGTCCGTCGCCCATTACGCCCACGGTGCGCACTGGCAGGATCGCGACGAAGGCCTGCCAGATATCATCATACAGCCCGTGTTTGCGGATCTGGTCGATGAAGACCGCGTCGGCCTTGCGCAGGATATCCAGCTTTTCGCGGGTAATCTCGCCGGGGCAGCGGATTGCCAGGCCAGGGCCGGGGAAAGGGTGACGCCCGATGAAACTGGGCGGCAGGCCGAGTTCGGCACCCAAGGCACGCACTTCGTCCTTGAAGAGTTCGCGCAGGGGTTCGACCAGTTTCAGGCCCATTTTTTCGGGCAACCCACCGACATTGTGGTGGCTTTTGATCGTCACGGACGGACCACCCGAAAACGACACCGATTCGATCACATCGGGGTAGAGCGTGCCTTGCGCCAGAAATTCTGCCCCTTCGATCCCGTTGGCGTATTTCTGAAACACGTCGATGAACAGCCCGCCGATGATCTTGCGCTTGGTTTCGGGGTCGCTGACACCGTCCAGCTTGCCCAGAAACAATTCGCGTTCATCGGCATGGATCAGCGGCATGTTGTAATGGTCGCGGAACATGGTCACGACCTCTTCCGCCTCGCCCTGCCGTAGCAGACCGTGATCGACGAAGACGCAGGTCAGTTGATCGCCGATCGCCTCATGGATCAGCACGGCAGCGACAGAGGAATCAACGCCGCCCGACAGACCGCAGATCACCTGTTTATCGCCGACCTGTTCGCGGATCGCGGCAATCGCCTGTTCGCGGTAAGCGCCCATGGTCCAGTCGCCGGAAAAGCCCGCGATGCGGACAAAGTTTTCATACAAACGCGCGCCGTTCGGGGTGTGGTGCACTTCGGGGTGGAATTGCACGGCATAAAAATGCCGGTCCACATCCGCCGTGACCGCAAATGGCGCGTTGGGCGATGTGCCATAGACCGCGAAGCCCGGCGCGATAGATGACACATGGTCGCCATGGCTCATCCAGACCTGTTCGCGGTCGGTCAGGAACCAGCCTTCCAGCAGGTCGAGTTTCTCCACCGGCGTCACAAAGGCGCGGCCGAATTCTGCCGTGCCATGCCCGCGTTCGACCTTGCCACCAAGGACATGCATCATCACTTGCTGGCCATAGCAGATGCCAAGGATCGGCACGCCAAGGTCGAACACCGATTTGGGTGGCATCGGCGCGCCATCGGCAAAGACGGATGCCGGACCGCCCGAGAAAATCACCGCCTTGGGCGCGAATTCGGCCAGAAATTCATCCGTCACGTTATGAAACGGGTGAATTTCGCAATAGACATTCAATTCGCGCAAGCGCCGCGCGATCAACTGGGTGACCTGAGAGCCGAAATCAATGATCAGCAGGCGTTCATAAGTGATGTTTTCCATGTGCTCTCCGGTAAAGCCAGTTGCGATCCTGCGCAAGAGGCGGGGAATGTCGTTTTCACGCCTGAGGCGGCGCAAACACGGCAGGGGCAGGGGCCGCGTGGCGGTAGAAAGGCGCAAACCTTGGGGGAATCGCCATGTCTGATACAGCAGTCACATCACCACGCCGTGCCCGTGGCGGCGGCGGGGCCGCGCGGCGCGCAGAACGCACCGCTGTCAGTGTCGAGACCGCGAAATATATCGAACGCAACATCCCCAATTACGAGGTCCTGACCGAGGAATCGTTGCAAGTGATCGAGGCGAATGCCGAAACGATTCTGGCCGAGATCGGGGTGAATTTCGTCGATAACCCTGCCGCGCTGGACCTGTGGCGCGATGCCGGGGCGGATATCGACGGCGAACGTGTCCGCATTCCGCGCGGCCTTGCGCGCAAGCTCTGCGCGACGGCCCCGTCCGAATTTACGCAACATGCCCGCAACCCCGACCGCAACGTGGTGATCGGCGGCAAGAATCTGGTGCTGGCCCCGGTCTACGGCCCGCCTTTCGTCCGCGATGCCGAAGGCGGGCGGCGCTACGCGACGATGGCGGATTTCGAAAAATTCGTGAAACTGGGCTATATGTCGAAATGGTTGCACCATTCCGGCGGCACGGTCTGCGAACCCACGGATGTGCCGGTGAACAAACGCCATCTGGATATGTTGCTGGCGCATATGACCCTCAGCGATAAACCCTTCATGGGGTCGGTGACGGAACCCAGCCGCGCGCAGGACAGCGTCGAGATGTGCGAGATTCTGTTCGGCAAGGAATTCGTGCGCGACAACACGGTGCTGACATCGCTGATCAACATCAATTCGCCGCTGACCTTTGACAGCGTCATGATGGGCGCGCTGGAGGTGTTCGCCCGCCATAATCAGGCGTCGATCATCAGCCCATTCATTGTCGGCGGTGCCATGGCCCCGGTGTCGGTCGCAGGCACCCTGACGCAGGTATTGGCCGAGGTGATGGCCGGTGTCGCCTATTCCCAATTGATCCGCCCCGGCGCGCCGGTGATTTTCGGCACATTCGTCGCCTCTATCGACATGAATTCCGGCGCGCCCACCTTTGGCACGCCAGAGGCCAGCCAGATCACCTATGGCGCGGGCCAGCTTGCCCGCCGGATGGGCCTGCCGTATCGGTCTGCCGGGTCGTTCTGTGGGTCGAAACTGCCCGATGCGCAGGCCGCCTATGAAACCGCCAACAGCCTCAATATGGGGTTGCTGTCGGGGGTGAATTTCATGCTCCACGCCTGCGGCTGGCTGGAAGGCGGGCTGGTCGCCAGTTTTGAAAAATTCGTCATGGATGCCGATCAACTGGGCACACTGCACCATTTCGCACGCGGCGTGGATATGTCCGAAAACGGGCAGGCGATGGATGCGCTGGCCGAGGTCGGGCCGGGCGGGCATTTTCTGGGCTGCGAACATACGCAGGCCAATTTCAAATCCGCCTTCTGGCGGTCGGACCTGTTTGATTACAAACCGTTCGAGACATGGGACGAAGAAGGCGCGCGCGACACCCAGGCGCTAGCCAGCCTGCGGGTGAAACGGCTGATCGATACCTATCAGCAGCCCCCGCTGGACCCGGAAATCGAGGCGCGTCTGCGCGCCTATGTCGCCGATAAAAAGGCCGCGATGCCGGATGCCTTTGCCTGACCTTCCCCACGGGGAAGGTTTAGCGATCTTCCCCGCGGGGAAGATGTACCCCGCGCGCCTCATAGCGCACGCGGGGTTGCGGCGATCAGCAGACGTGCCTCTGCATTGATCGCGATCAGCAATTCCACATGGCGTGCCATTGAATAATCGCCCTTGCCGGACAATCGGCGTGCGTTGATCGTCGCCTCGCGGCTCAGCAGCGCCATCACCGCCGCCGCCGGGCGCGGCACCTTGTCGGTTTTCAGCAAACGGCGCAGCACCGCATCGCGTCGGTAATGGTCCAGCCCAAAACGGGCGGCGCGCACCAAAAGCGCGGGACGGTGCAATTGGCGAATCCGGGTCATGACATCAAGCATGGGGCAATCCTTTTGGTTGCAGGTCTGATGGCGCGAGTATCGCACAACCAATGCGGGTGTTGCCTGTTCTGTAATAGTTAAGAACGCTCCGCTTACGAAACCTTAGTGCATTGGTAACTATTGTTGACGCAGCCAGAATGGCGTTAACAAATGCGTAACCATACAATTTTAGGAAGAGTAGGCGATGATACATCTGACGGGAATCTCTGCCTCGACCGGGATGGTTGCGGGGAAAGGAAACAGATCATGAATGCACGATCCGGGCCGGATTTCGCCGATCCCTTCCCGCAATGGGTGCCCGATGCCGCCCGCAATTATCTGACCCATACGGAATCGGGCCTGTCGATCCGGGCCGTGGCGCGCGCCTGCGCCT
This sequence comes from Yoonia sp., assembly GCF_046292185.1. Lineage (GTDB taxonomy): Bacteria > Pseudomonadota > Alphaproteobacteria > Rhodobacterales > Rhodobacteraceae > Yoonia. Next base: position 21,833 of record NZ_JBKBQY010000032.1, on the reverse strand, counting down.
GCCATCCGTCCACCATTTTGCGGCAGGTCCGCAAACTGGAAATCCGCCGCGATGATCTGCTGATCGACGGGGCGCTTAAATCGTTATCGGCGCAGGCCAGCGCCGGTTCCGGGGAACATCAAAAGGGAACAATATCAATGACGTCTGACAGCAACCCGACAGAAGCCGCGGGCGGTTTCGCCCTGACGCAACAGCGCATCGACCAAGAGGCGTGCCGCATCCTGCGCAGGTTATGTGAACAGGGCGCGGTGCTGGCCGCCGCCCGCGATCTGGACACCGCTGTGGTGGTGCGCGAAACTGCCGAAGGCGACCAGTTGCGCACGACATCGGTGGACCGTGAAATCGCGCAGGCCATGGCGCTGAAGGACTGGATCGCCTGTCTTGACCCCGACGCAAAGATCGCGCGCTATTACATCACCGGGCTGGGCCGTGCCGCATTGCGCCGTCTGACCGCCGAAGGTGAAAACCGCGCCAGCGGTTTCGCCGACAAGCTCGCGGGCGACGATACCGATACCGGCTGGGCGATGATGAAGCTAGAAACCGGCCGGACAAGGCCCGCGCGATATACCCCCGCCGAAAGCCCGCTGATCGGGCTGGCGCGCAGGCGCGACCGCGACGGCGGCTATTTTCTGACCCGTGACATGGTCGTCACCGGCGAACGGCTGCGCGAGGATTTTGAACTGGCGCAGTTGGCCACCGGCGGCAATCTGGACTGGACATATGCCGCCGTGGGCCGGATGCCCGCCATCTGCGCCGATGCCACGCCTGCCGCCCGCGCTGCGCATGAACGGGTCCGCGCCGCGCTGCATGATCTGGGGCCGGGGCTGGGCGATGTGGTGCTGCGCTGTTGCTGCCTGCTCGAAGGGCTGGAAACGACCGAGAAATGCATGGGCTGGTCGGCGCGGTCGGGCAAGATCGTTCTGCGCATCGCCCTTGACCGGCTGGCGCGGCATTACCGGCAAAGCCAGGGCGATTCCGGCCCGCTGATCGGCTAGCCGCATGTGCTGCACGCAGCCCTGTCATGCGCTCGCGCTTGGGATTGGACAAATCCTGCGCGCAAGGCTACCTGTATAACATATCTGAGCGGAGCAAACCGATGTCCCCACGCGATCTCAAGATCCCGGCGCAACGCCATCCCGAAAAGCAGCGGCGCATCGACGCACCCCAGCCCAAGAAACCGGATTGGATCAGGGTCAAGGCACCGACGTCTGAAGGCTATAAAACCACCCGCGACATCATGCGCGAACATAAACTGGTCACCGTCTGTGAAGAGGCGGGTTGCCCCAATGTCGGTGAATGCTGGTCACAGGGCCATGCCACGATGATGATCATGGGCGAGGTTTGCACCCGCGCCTGCACCTTCTGCAACATCGCCACCGGCAAACCACCCGAAGCCTTGGATGTTTTCGAGCCGGGCCGCGTCGCCGATGCGGTGAAAAAGCTGGGGCTGAACCATGTGGTGATCACATCGGTGGACCGCGACGATGTCGAAGACGGCGGTGCAGAACATTTCGCCCAGACCATCCGCGCCGTACGCCGCCAGTCGCCCGGCACGACGATCGAAATCCTGACGCCCGATTTCATCCGCTGCGATCCGGCGGTGCTGGAGGTGGTGGTGAAAGCCCGCCCCGATGTGTTTAACCATAACCTGGAAACCGTGCCGGGGCTGTACCCCGAGGTGCGGCCCGGTGCGCGCTATTTCCATTCGCTGCGGCTGTTGCAGCGGGTCAAGGAACTGGACCCGTCGATGTTCACCAAATCCGGCATCATGGTGGGCTTGGGCGAGGACAAGCAATCTGTCATGCAGGTCATGGATGACATGCGCGCCGCGGATATCGATTTCCTGACCGTGGGCCAATATCTGCAACCGACGCCGAAACACCACCGGGTTGACCGTTTCGTCACGCCAGAGGAATTCGCAGGCTATGAAAAGGCCGCCTATGGCAAGGGGTTCCTGATGGTCTCCGCCACGCCGCTGACGCGGTCATCTTATCACGCTGGTGATGATTTCGCGCGCCTGCGGGATGCAAGGAACAGAAAACTCGGGATCGCCTGACGCCTTCACTTCTTTTTTCCAAAAATACGAAGCCTGTCCCTGACTTGATCCGGGGGGTGCGGGGCGGCGTCCCACGATCTCAAGGCAGGGCCTTGAGATAGGCGGCAATCGCTAGCCTGTCTTCATCGGTCAGTTGCGCGGTATTGCGGATCACATCAGCCATAGTGCCGCCGGCGCTGTCGAAATCGGGGGTGAACCCGCTGCTAAGGTATTCGGCGATATCCTGTTGCGACCAGTCCAGTCCGGCAGGGGTGATGTCTGGGATACGCCCGTCGCCGCTGGGGTTGGGCGCACCTGTCATCCATGCGCTGCGGTCCGGCCCGCCCAAGGCATTCCGCGGCGTGTGGCATTCGGCGCAATGGGCCAAAGCCTCGACCAATTCCCGCCCGCGTTCCAGTTCTGGGGTGTCTGCGTCCATCACCCAGGTATCGCGCAGGTAAAGCGCCTTCCACGGACCAAGGCTGGCACGGATGTTGTAGGGAAAACCCAGATCATGCGGCTGGCTGGGTGTCGCATCGGCGGGCAGGGTGCGCAGATGGGCGATCAGGTCGGCCACGTCCTGCAGATCGGCCTTGATATAGCTGGTATAGGGAAAGGCCGGGTAATAATGCGCGCCGTCGGGTGACACGCCGCGCGTGATCGCGCTGGCGAGGTCCAGATCGGACCAGTTGCCCACGCCATGTACCGGATCGGGGGATATGTTGGGCGCGATAAACGTGCCGAAATCGCTGGCAAATGCCTTGCCACCGGCCAGCACATCGGGCGGGCCATCGGGTGCTGTGTGGCATGACGCGCAGCCCGCGGCGGCAAAGGTGATTTCGCCCCGCGCGGCATCACCGGTGATCCCGTCAAGGGCGTTGGCGGGCAGGGGGCTGGGTCTGGTGACGACCCAGCCTGCGCCGATGCCGACCACGACGATCCCCACGATCCAAGGCCAGCGGGCCATTAATTTGCTGGGGCGCGGAAATTTTCGTGGCAGGCGCCACAGGATTGCCCGACCGGGCCAAAGGCCCCTTTCAGTGCGTCAAGCCCGTCACCTGCGACCAGTGCCAGCGCGGCGGTCGCATCTTCCATGTTCTGCTTGACCTCCAGATAGCCGTCGGGATTGGTCCAGATCTCGGCCCGCGCGCGGCTGTTTTCCAGTGAACTGTCGGTGCCATCGACCCAGAAGGGGCTTTGGTCGATGGCGGCCATGGCGGCCAGATTGCTGGCGGCGGCAGCGGCGACATCCGCGTCATAGGGGATACGGTCCTGCGCCATCTGGCCCAGCGGGGTCAGGTAAAAGCCGTAAAGCGACATATGCGCCTGCCGCGCGGTCATCGCGCGTTCCTGATCTTCGGTCAGATCCTGCGCCAGCAGGGCGGTGGTGGACATGAAAACAGCGGTAACAATGAAAACGTGGCGGCGCATGGCAATCTCCGGTTGCTGAGGATGACGCTACGTTAGTCCGGGCGTTGCCAAATCCATAAACACGAAAACGTCAGCGCATCTGCCGCAGGTTGTTGGGGGTCAGCGCCTCTGGCCAGCCAAGGGTCCGTTCCACGATCAGCAGCAGCAGGCACAGCACGATGATCGCCGCGATGAATTTGATCCGGCCCGGCGATGGCGGGTTCTGCACCCAGCGTTTGGCGCGCACCAGCCAGATCGGGTGCATCAGGTGAACCTGACCTTGCCGATATAGGGCAGGTTGCGGTTGCGTTGCCCGTAATCGATGCCGTAGCCCACGACGAATTCATCGGGGATTTCAAAGCCGGTCCAGTCGGCCTTGAAATCAACCTCGCGCCTTGCCGGTTTATCCAGCAGGGCGATGGTGCGCAACCGGGCGGGATTGCGCGACAGCAGGAACCGCGTGACATGGGCCAATGTGTGTCCAGTATCCACGATATCTTCGACGACCAACACATCGCGGCCTTCGATCTGGCCGCGCAGGTCCTTCAATATCCGCACCTCGCGGCTGGTTTCCATGCCGTCGCCATAGGAGGACGCTTCGAGAAAATCCACCTCGACCGGCAGATCGAGTTCGCGCACCAGATCGGCGATGAACACGAATGATCCCCGCAACAGGCCCACGACCACCAGTTTGTCGGTGCCTGCAAATTCTGCCGCGATGTCGCGGGCCAGCGTTTCGATCCGTGCGGCGATGGATTTCGCGCTGATCATCTGGTCGATCACGTAAGGAGGGTGGTCGGCGGGCATCGCTGTCTCCGGCTGTTGGGGCAGGGCTGTTGTGGCGCAAATCCGGGCCTGCGACAATGGTGCAAATCTGCCCTGCGGCCCTTGAAACCGCTGCCGTTTTGGCCGACACCAAGGCAGCAGCGAATGGATTGACCATGCCACAACATTCCGAGACCCGGATTCTGCCCTTTGACGCGGATCAGATGTATGCCCTTGTTGGCGATGTCGCGAATTACCCCAAATTCCTGCCCTGGACCGCTGCGGCGCGCATTCGCAGCACGACGGACCACGGCGATCATATCGTGATGCTGGCCGATCTGGTGATTTCGTTCAAAGTGTTCCGCGAAACATTCGGATCACAGGTCACGCTTTGGCCAGATATCCGCCGGATCGACACCGCCTATCTGGACGGCCCGTTCAAACATATGGAAAGCCAGTGGAATTTCCGCGATGTGGATGGCGGCTGCGAAGTGTCGTTCTTTGTGGATTTCGAGTTTCGCAACCGGTTGTTGCAGGGCGCTGCCGGGATGTTTTTCAACGAAGCGATGCAGCGGATCGTGCGCGCCTTTGAACGCCGCGCGCATGAGCTTTATGACGACAAGGCGCCCAGCAGCAAATCAAGGGCGTGATTGGTCGTGGCCCGGCGCACCTGTTCGCGGCCCAACGCCCCGAATTCCACCGTTTCCGTGTGGCACCCTGACGCGGTGGCGATGCCGAAACAGACGCGCCCTTCGGGTTTGTGTTCGGACCCGCCCGGCCCCGCGATGCCGGTGACCGACACGGCGATCTGCGCGTCGGAATGACCCAGCGCGCCTTGCGCCATTTCCGCCGCCACCTGTTCGGAGACCGCGCCATGGGCGTCGAGCGTGGCCTTTTGCACCCCGAGCATCTGCATTTTCGCGTCGTTGGTATAGGTGACAAAGCCCCGGTCAAAGGCAGAGGATGATCCGGCCACATCGGTCAGCGCGGCGCTGACCATGCCGCCGGTGCAGCTTTCGGCGCATGTGATCATCAGGCCGCGCGCGCGGGCGGCATCCAGCACGGCGGCGGCTGTCATAGCAGCACCAGATGGAACAGCGCGGCAAGCGCCACGACGCCGATGGCGGCCATCAGACCGGCGATCACATCATCCAGCATCACGCCGGTGGGGCCGTGCATCCGGTCGGCCCAGCCGACGGGCCCCCATTTGGTGATGTCGAACAGCCGGAACAGCGCGAAGGCCGCGACCCAGCCGGGCCAGAGCGCCAGCAGGTCGGCATCGCGCATCGCCGCACCGAAGACGACGGGCAGCAGGGCGATCCATTGGCCCGCGACTTCGTCAATCACGATCTCAGAAGGGTCGTGATCGGCCTTGCCCGCGGTTTCCACGCCGGTCGCCCAGTAGCCAAGCGCGTAGGCGAGGATGATACCCGCGACCAGCGCCCAAGGCCCCGCCAGCATCACCAGCGCGTAAGCGACGGGCAGCGCGGCGAGCGACCCCCAAGTGCCCGGGCCGGGGCGCAGATGGCCGATATAGAAAAACGTGGCGATCAGATGTGTCATGGTTTTACCAATGTGATTGTGGCGATGGCGGCGATGCCTTCTTCGCGGCCTGTGAAACCCAGCCGTTCGGAAGTGGTGGCCTTGACGCTGATCCGGTCGGCGTCCAGCCCCATGATCGCGGCGAGGGCGGATTTCATGGCCGCCTGATGCGGGCCGATCTTGGGGTATTCGCAGACCAGGGTGCAATCGACATTGCTGATCTTGTACCCCTGTGCCTGTGCCAGCCCGACGGCATGGCGCAGGAAGATATGGCTTTCCGCGCCTTTCCATTGTGGGTCCGACGGGGGGAAATGCTGCCCGATATCGCCCTGACCCAGCGCGCCATAGATCGCATCCGTCACGGCATGCATGCCGACATCGGCGTCGGAATGCCCTTGCAGGGACCGCCCATGCGGCACCTTCACACCGCAAAGCCAGACATGATCGCCGGGGCCGAAGCGGTGCACGTCATAGCCATTGCCGCATCTGATATCCATATCCTGTCCCATCAATCTGGCCGCGCGGGCGAAATCGCCGGGCGTGGTGACTTTGATATTGCTTTCATCGCCTGCCACGATGGCGACGTCCAGCCCGGCGGCGCGGGCCACGCCCACATCGTCGGTGGCGTCACCATCATGCATCTGATGCGCGGCCAGCAGCGGCGCAAGGTGAAACCCCTGCGGTGTCTGCGCACGGTAGAGATTGGTGCGGTCCTGCACGCCGGTGACGTGACCTGCCGCGCCATGCCAGAGCGTATCTGTGACAGCGACGGCAGGGGCCGCGCCCTGATGCGTCTCAAGTGCTGACAAAACGTGATCGATGATCGCGGCGCTGACCAAGGGGCGCGCGGCGTCGTGGATCAGCACCTGCGTGGTGCCGGCGGGCAGGGCGGCGAGGCCTGCCATGACGCTGGCCTTGCGGGTGGCACCGCCGGCGATGATCTGCGCTTGTGGCGTATCCCGCCACAGATCGCCGGGATCATCGGGGTGAACAACCAGCACGAGGCTGGCGATACCGGGGTGATCGGCAAAGGGCTGCATCGCATGGGCGGCGATGCTGCGCGACCCAAGCATCTGCCATTGCTTGGGAATCTCCCCGCCCGCGCGGGTGCCACGGCCTGCGGCGACGATGATGGCACTGGTGGTCATGTCGGTCCTGTTGCTGCTAACATGGGTGTAAGGCGCTGCGCGCTGCGGCGCAATTCGTCTCTTTACCGGGCGGATTGCCTGTTTTTTAATCATCTGCTATAGAACACGGATAATTCGGCCTGCATGGCGTTGTGATGTGGCCTGATCCGGCCTATTTCAACAGCAACGCACACCCTTTAGGCGCATGTGAAATCCTTGGCTTACAATAATAGCATCAGCATCGACCGTTTGTCCTTGCAGCCGCCGGTGGCCTTGGCCCCGCTGGCGGGGATCACCGATTTGCCGTTCCGGCAATTGGTCGCGTCCTTTGGCGCGGGCTGGGTTGTCAGCGAAATGGTCGCCAGTCAGGAAATGGTGCAGGCGAAACCGGGCGTGCGCGAACGGGCAGAGCTGGGATTCGACCAGCAAGGCACCGCGGTGCAGATCGCGGGGCGCGAGGCGCATTGGATGGCCGAGGCGGCACGGATGATCGAGGCGAATGGTGCCGCGATGATCGACATCAACATGGGCTGCCCAGCCAAGAAGGTGACGAATGGCTATTCCGGTTCGGCGCTGCTGCGCGACCCGGATCATGCTCTGCGGCTGATCGAGGCTGTGGTGAACGCCGTCAAACTGCCGGTGACGTTGAAAACACGGCTGGGCTGGGATCATGATTGCCTGAACGCGGCTGATGTCGCGCGGCGCGCACAGGATGCGGGGATCAGGCTGGTCACGATCCACGGGCGCACGCGCTGCCAGTTTTACAAGGGCAGCGCCGATTGGCGCGCTATCCGTGACATCAAGGATTCGGTGACGATCCCGGTGATCGCCAATGGCGATATCACCGGCCCGCAGGCGGCGCGTGACGCGCTTGCGCAATCGGGTGCCGACGGGGTGATGATCGGGCGCGGTGCGCAGGGGCGGCCCTGGGTGCTGGCGCAGGTGGCGGCGGCGCTGCATGGCGGGCCGGTTCCCCTAGTGCCGCAAGGTGATGCATTTTATGATATGGTTGCGGGACATTACACGGCAATGCTGACATTTTATGGCGCTGACATGGGCCGCCGCGTGGCGCGCAAACACCTGGGTTGGTATATGGATGATGCGGGCACGCCTGCGGATTTGCGCAAGGCGATCCTGACCGAAACCAACCCCGATGCGGTGCTGCGCGATCTGCCGGATGCCTTGGCGATGCGGGTGGCGGCATGATCGAGGATAGCGCGCTCTGGTCATCCCTGCCGGTGCCGGCCTTGTTGCTGGATGGCGATGACGTGATTATTCAAAGCAATCCGGCGGCGGAAAGTTTCCTCAACCTGTCGACACGGTCGCTGGTGGGCCAGCGGATCTGGGAAAAGGTGCTGATCGACGCGCCGTTGGAGGCACCATTCGCACGCGCGCGCGCCAACCGGTCATCGCTTTTCGTTAATGATGTGGATGTCGGCAGCGGTGAACATGCACCGATGCAATGCAATGTGCAGTTTTCACCGCTGCAGGGCACTGACGGCGTGATGATCGTGATGATCAGCCCGCGCGAGATTGCCAGCCGGATCACCCAAAACCTGTCGTCTGCCAAGGCGGCGAAATCGGCGATAGGCATGGCGGAAATGCTCGCGCATGAGATCAAGAACCCGCTGGCAGGGATCACCGGGGCGGCGCAACTTTTGTCGATGGGGCTGACCAAGGAGGATCAGGAACTGACCGATCTGATCGTCGAGGAAAGCCGCCGGATCGTCAAATTGCTGGAACAGGTCGAACAATTCGGCAATCTGCGCCCGCCTTTGCTGAAGCCGGTCAATATCCATGATGTGCTGGACCGCGCGCGGCAAAGCGCCTCGGTCGGGTTCGGCGCGCATATGCTGTATATCGAGGATTACGATCCGTCCCTGCCGCGCACCATGGCGGATGCCGATCAGTTGCTGCAAGTCTTTCTGAACCTGCTGAAAAACGCGTCAGAGGCGAACCGGGACGGTGGCGCGATCCGGCTGCATACGTTTTATGACACATCCCTGCGCGTCAGGCGCGACGATGGCACCCAATCGCGCCTGCCGCTGCAGATCGAGATTATCGATGATGGTCCCGGCCTGCCGCCCAGCATCGCAGCGGATGTGTTTGAACCTTTCGTATCGGGCAAGGAAAACGGCACCGGGCTGGGCCTTGCGCTGGTGTCCAAGCTGATCAGCGATGCGGGCGGGTGGATTTCGGTGGATTCCGTGCCGGGGCGCACGGTGTTCCGTATCTCGCTGCCGCTTGCACCGAAAGAGACCGAGGATGAGACATGATCGTGGCCTGCATCAAGATGCAGGTGACGGGCGGCGCCGCGCATAAGAACAACACAGGAGAAACATGATGGACGGGACAATTCTGGTAGCCGATGACGACCGTACGATCCGCACCGTCCTGACACAGGCGCTGACGCGGGCGGGTTGCAAGGTGCATGCCACATCATCGCTGGTCACGCTGATGCGCTGGGTGGATGAGGGCAAGGGCGATCTGGTAATCTCCGACGTGATCATGCCCGATGGCAACGGGTTGGAACAATTGCCCAAGATTGCCGCGCTGCGCCCCGGCCTGCCGGTGATCGTGATATCAGCGCAGAATACGATCATGACCGCGATTCAGGCGGCCGAAGCCGATGCCTATGATTACCTGCCCAAACCTTTCGATCTGCCCGATCTGATGAAACGCGCCGCGCGTGCGCTGGAAACCAAGCGCCGCGCGGGCCCGGTGCGCAGCCCGGACATTAATGCCAGCGAACAGGCCGGTGATCTGCCGCTGGTCGGGCGCACGGGGGTGATGCAGGCGTTGTACCGCCTTGTCGCGCGGGTGATGAACACGCAATTGCCGGTGCTGATCACCGGCGAAAGCGGGACCGGAAAATCGCTGATCGCGCGTGCCGTGCATGATTTCTCCGACCGGCGCAGCCTGCCTTTCATCACCGTCTCTGCCACTGATCTGGAAGGGATGGACGGGCCGTCCACGATCCTGAGCCGCGCGCGCGGCGGCACGATCCTGTTCGATGAGGTCAGTGATCTGTCCGATAGTGATCAGGGCCGGATCGTGCGGATGCTTGATACCTTGGGCGATAACGCGCCGCGGATCATGGCGACATCGCAATCGGACCTGATGGCGCGGATGGAGGAAGGCAAGTTCCGCGAGGATCTGTTCTATCGTCTGGGCGGTGTCACCGTCGCGGTGCCGTCCCTGCGTGAACGTGTCGATGATATCCCGCTGTTGGCGGAACATTTTCTGGCCCGCGCGGAACGCGATGGCGCACCGGCGCGCCGCTTTGGCCCGGCGGCGCTGGACATGGTGCGCGCCTATAGCTGGCCGGGCAATGTGCGCCAGTTGGAAAACGCCGTGCGCCGGTTGGTATTCACCGCCGCCGAAGAAGAGATCACCCGCCAGGAGGTCGAAATGGTGCTGGGCAACCAGCCCGCGATCGAACCTTTGCGGTCCGGCGGTGAAGGTGAGAAACTGTCGGCGAGCGTCGGCAAACACCTGCGGCGTTATTTTGACCTGCATGGCGGGGTGCTGCCGCCACCGGGCCTGTACAACCGTATCCTGAAAGAGGTCGAAGGACCGCTGATCGAAATCGCGCTGGATGCCTCGGGCGGGAATCAGGCGAAATGTGCGGACCTTCTGGGGATCAACCGCAATACTTTGCGCAAGAAGATCACAGACCTTGATATCCGCGTGACACGCCGCCGCAAATTGATGTAAAACCGCAACAGAACCGTGGCCCATCTGCGTCAGACTGTAATCTGGGCCATGAAGATAGCGGTAACCTGGGGGCGACCCCACATTGATGACAAGGCGCACGCGTGCAGCGTTCCCTGCTGAAACTGGATTTTACCCGCCTTGGCCGCTGGTTCCGCCAGCGCCATGTGCAAAATGCGTTGACCATGACCCTGGTCGTCGTGGCACCCGTGCTGGCGGCACTGACCTATATCGTGGTCGGGCCGCTGGGGCAGGGCACGTCATCGCCGCAACTGCAATTGGTGCTGCTGGTTGACCTGATCTATGTGCTGATCGTCATGGCGCTGGTGATGCGGCTGGTCGCGCGGATGATCGCGGCGCGGCGTGCCAAATCTGCCGGATCGCGGCTGCATCTGCGGCTGACCAGCGTCTTTGCGGTCTTTGCGCTGATCCCCACCGTGCTGGTGGCGGTTTTTTCGGTGCTTTTGCTGTCGGTGGCGCTGGACGGGTTGTTCTCGGAACCTGTGGGCAATGTGCTGCGCACGTCGCTGACCACGGCGCAGGCCTATGAAGAGGAACATATCCAGGACCTGACCCGCGATGCGCAGGGCCTTGCCGCCTATCTGAACCGCGAACGCGCGCGCGATCTGTTCATGGATGACGGCGATCTGCGGCTGGCGCTGGCCGAGGTGCAGGGCCAGATCGACCGCGGGCTGAGTGAGGCATTCGTGATCGACAGCGCCGGCACGATTGCCGCGCGGGCGGTCGGGTCTTACGATTTTCACTATGAACAGCCTAGTGCAGAGGATTTCATCCGCGCCCGCAATGAACGTCTGCTGATCATCGAAGATGCGGCATCGAATGAATTCCGCGCGCTGTTGCCGTTGGAAACCTTTCCCGACCGGTTTTTATATGTCACCCGCGCGGTTGACGGCAATGTGCTGGCCCTGCTGGATGAAACCACCGAAACCGTGCAGCAATATGAACAACTTGCCAGCGACCGGGGCCGGATGCTGTTCCAGTTCGGCCTGCTTTATCTGGGTTTCGCGCTGATCCTGATCCTGGGGGCGATCTGGGGCGGGCTGTGGTTTGCAGAACGTCTGTCGCGTCCGGTCGGGCGGCTGGTGTCGGCGTCGCAGCGGGTGGGGTCCGGCGATCTGGATGTCCGCGTGATCGAGGATGACGGCGATGATGAAATTTCGCAACTGGGCCATTATTTCAACCAGATGACCGGCCAGTTGCATGGCCAGCGCGAGGCATTGCTGGAAAGCAACCGCATGTCCGAACGGCGCAGGCGGCTGTTCGATTCCGTGCTCAGTTCGGTCACATCGGGTGTCGTCGGGCTGGATGCCGATGGGCGTGTGACCTTTGTAAACCCCTCTGCCGGGCGGTTGCTGTCGGTGGGTGATGCCCCCGCCGATACGTCGCTGACCGTCGCGGTGCCGGAATTCGCCACCCTGTTCGATGAGGTCCGCCAGTCCGGGCATGACAGCGTGCAGGGGCAGGTCAATCTGATCCGCAAGGGCACACAGGAAAGCCTGCTGGTCCGCATGTCGCCGCGCCGCACCGAAGGGGGCGCGCTGGAAGGTTATGTTGTGGCCTTTGACGATGTCACCGATCTGGTCAGTGCGCAGCGCATGGCCGCCTGGGGCGATGTCGCGCGCCGCATCGCACATGAGATCAAGAACCCGCTGACCCCGATCCAATTGTCGGCGGAGCGGATAAAACGCAAGTTTCGCAAACAGGTGGGCGATGATGTTGATGCATTGGATCAGATGACCGATGTGATTATCCGCCAAACCAATGATTTGCGCCGCATTGTTGATGAATTTTCCAAGTTCGCCCGGATGCCCGAACCGGTGCTGGTGCTGAATGACCTGACCAAGGTCGTGTCCGATGCCGTCGCCCTGCAACGCGCGGGCCAGCCGCAGGTGCGCATCACCTCTGACCTGCCGGATGATCCGGTGCTGGCGGATATGGATGCGACGATGATCAGTCAGGCGCTGCTGAACCTGATCAAGAACGCGGGCGAAGCCACGGAAACCTATATCGAACGGCATGGCACAGAAGGGTTCAAACCGGAAATCCGCATCGCGATGAGCCGCGACGACAGCCGCGCCATGATCACCATTTCCGACAATGGCATCGGCCTGCCGGAAGACCGCGCGCGGCTGTTTGAACCCTATGTCACGACGCGCGACAAGGGCACCGGCCTTGGCCTGCCCATCGTCAAAAAGATCATCGAGGAACATGGCGGCAGCCTGACCCTGACCGATGCCGCGGTTTTCGACGGCCAGAGCCATGCCGGCGCGCAGGCCGTGATTCAGCTACCGGCGGTGGTGGCGCGAGACCAAAAAGCAAAAATACCAGCATGAGGACGATATGGGCGATATCCTGATTACCGACGATGAACGCGATATCCGGGAACTGATCTCTGATATTTTGCGCGACGAAGGCTTTACCACGCGGCTGGCGGGCACATCCGATGAATGCATGGCGCAGATCGCCACGGAAACGCCGGCGCTGATGATCCTTGATATCTGGCTGAAAGACAGCAGCATGGACGGGATCGATATCCTCAAGGCGGTGAAGCGCGACCACCCCGAGGTGCCGATTGTCATCATTTCCGGCCATGGCAATATCGAAATTGCGGTCGCGGCGATCAAGCAGGGCGCCTATGATTTCATCGAAAAGCCGTTCAATATCGATCAATTGCTGGTCGTGATCCGGCGGGCGATGGAAACATCGCGCCTGCGCCGCGAAAACAGCGAACTCAAACGTGGCGAAAGCGTCAGCGCAGAGATGATCGGGGAAAGCGCGTCGTTCCGCACGCTGAAATCGCAGCTTGATAAGGTGACGAAATCCAATGGCCGCGTGATGCTGACCGGGCCTGCGGGATCGGGCAAGGAAATTGCTGCGCGGTATATCCATGCCAATTCGGCGCGTGCGGCGGCGCCTTTTATCACGGTCAGTTCCGCATCCATCGCGCCGGATAGGATGGAAGAGGTGCTGTTCGGCCGTGAGGACGCGGGGCGCGGTATCGAACCCGGCCTGCTGGAAGAGGCCAATGGCGGGGTGATTTATTTCGACGAAGTGGCAGATATGCCCTTGGGCACGCAGTCGAAAATCCTGCGCGTGCTGGTGGATCAACGGTTCCAGCGGGTCGGCGGCAATGACAAGGTGCAGGTCGATCTCCGGGTGATTTCCAGTACCAACCGCGATCTGTCGGCAGCCATCGCTGCGGGCGTGTTCCGCGAGGAATTGTTTCACCGGCTGAATGTCGTTCCCATCGCCGTGCCTGCGCTGGATGAGCGGCGTGAGGATATTCCGGTGCTGGCGGAACATTTCATCTCGCTTTTCAATTCGGTGCAGGGGTTGCCGTTGCGCAAACTGGCCGATGATGCGCGCGCGCTTTTGCAGACGATGCATTGGCCGGGCAATGTCCGCCAGCTCAAGAACGTGATGGAACGGGTGCTGATCCTGGGCGACAGCCGCGGCGATATTCTGGCGCGCGAACTGCCCTCGACCGAGGAAAACACCGACGACAACAGCCGGATCGTGCTGGCGGGCGGCCTTGCCACCCTGCCGTTGCGCGAGGCGCGTGAATTGTTCGAACGCGAATATCTGCTGACCCAGATCAACCGTTTCGGCGGCAATATCAGCCGCACGGCGTCTTTCGTGGGGATGGAACGGTCCGCGCTGCACCGCAAGCTGAAATCTTTGGGCGTGGTGACATCCGCCAAATCGGGCGGGCGCGTCGCCTATATCGAAGGTGCCGCTGAATGAAAGTCATCATCTGTGGCGCGGGTCAGGTCGGCTGGCAGATCGCGCGCCACCTGTCGGGCGAAAACAACGATGTCACCGTCGTGGACAACAATCCCGAACTGGTGCGCCGGGCGACGGACAGTCTGGATGTGCAGGGGGTGGCGGGGTTTGCCAGCCATCCTGACGTGCTGGAACGGGCCGGGGCGCGCGACGCCGATATGATCATCGCCGCGACCTATTCGGACGAGGTGAATATGGTCACCTGTCAGGTCGCCCATTCGGTTTTCGCCGTACAGCGCAAGATCGCGCGGCTGCGCGCGCAGACCTATCTGGACCCGTCTTATTCCGATCTTTACCGCCGCGACCACCTGCCCATCGATGTCGTGATCTCGCCCGAACGCGAAGTGGCCGAGGCCGCGCTACAACGGCTGGCCGCCCCTGCGGCCTTTGACACCGAAAGCTTCCTTGACGGGCGCGCGCAATTGCTGGGCATCACGATCGAGGATGATTGCCCGGTCATCAACACGCCGCTGCGGCAATTGACCGATCTGTTTTCCACCCTGCGCGCCATCGTCGTGGGGATCAGGCGCGATGGTGTCCTGTTCGTGCCATCGGCGGGCGATCAGATTTTCGCGGGCGATGCCTGTTATCTGTTCACCCACACCCAGGACCTGAACCGCACGTTGGAAATCTTTGGCAAGACCCAGTCGAAACAGGAACGGATCGTCATCATCGGTGGCGGCAATGTCGGGCTTGGCGTCGCCGCCGCGCTGGAGGCGCGCACGGATCGCGTCCGGGTGCGGGTGATCGAGAAAGACCGCATCGCCGCCGAACGCGCCGCCGATACGCTGGACCGGACCATCGTGCTGCATGGTGACGGGCTGGATGTCGCGCTGCTGGACGAGGCGGGGATCGCCAATGCCGATGCGGTGCTGGCGGTGACGGATGACGATAAAACCAACCTTCTTGCCTCTGTCCGGGCCAAGGAAATGGGCTGTTCCATGGCGATCTGTCTGGTCAATGACCCGACGTTGGTGCCGCTGATGGGGCCGTTGGATATCGACGCCTATATCAATCCCAGATCCGTCACCGTGTCATCCATCCTGCGCCATATCCGGCATGGCCGGGTGCGCGGCGTTTATTCCATCGGCGATGCCGAGGCCGAGGTGATCGAGGCGCAGGTGCTGGGCACGTCCCCCATCGCGGGCCAGAAGATCAAGGATGTGGATTTCCCCGAAGGCGTGCTGATCGGGGCCATGACCAAGGAAGGCAAGGTGATCCGCCCGACCGCCGAAACCCGCATCGAAGAAGGCGATGTGATCGCGATTTTCGCCATGACCCCGGATGTGCCAGAGGTGGAACGGCTGTTGCAGGTCTCGATCGACTTTTTCTGATGCAGTGGATCATTCGCCTTCCGTTTTTCGTGGTGCTGATGGGGCTGGGCGCCGTGGCGATGCTGGTGCCGGCGGCCCATGCCGCTGCTGTGCAGGATTTCAACACGATGCGGGTGTTTTTTTACGGATGCATCCTGTTTTCCGTGCTGACCCTGCTGATCGCTTTGACCATGTCGAATTACGCACCCGGCAACGTGGCGCGCAGCCAGTTGACCGGGTTGCTGGCCGCCTTCAGCGTGCTGCCGATCATGTTCGCGATCCCGTTTTACGAGGCGATCCAGGCCCAGAGCTTTCTTAACGCTTGGTTTGAAATGGTGTCGAGCTTTACCACCACCGGGGCAAGCGTTTACGACACTGCGGACCGGCTGACCCAGTCCCAGCACCTGTGGCGGTCTACGGTGGGTTGGCTGGGCGGTCTGCTGGTCTGGATCACCGCCGTTTCGATCTTTGCCCCGATGAATCTGGGTGGGTTCGAGGTGCGCGCCACCGCCGCCGTCGGCAAGGGCACCACCAGCACCTTTACCCAGATCGGGGCCGTCACGGACCCGTCGGAACGGTTGATCCGCTATACGCTGGCGCTGACGCCGGTCTATATGGGGCTGACTCTGGCGTTGTGGATCGGGCTGATGACCGCGGGCGACAGTGCCTTTGTCGCGCTGTCTCATGCGATGGCGGTGCTGTCCACATCGGGGATCACGCCGGTGGGCGGGCTTTATGCCGCTTCATCGGGGGTCACCGGCGAAGTGCTGGTCTTTGCCTTTTTCGTCTTTGCGCTGTCGCGGCTGACGTTTTCGCGCGGTCTGGCGGGTGAACGCGACCGGGTATTGTGGCGCGACCCCGAATTCATCACCGCCATCGTGCTGAGCGGGCTTGTCACCGGGGTGCTGTTCCTGCGCCATTTCGTGCTGGCGCCCGAGGATCTGGCCCCGGCCAGCGTCATACAGATGCTGACCGCACTTTGGGGCGGGTTGTTCACCGTCACGTCGTTTCTGACCACCACCGGGTTTGAATCGCGGTATTGGGATCAGGCGACGGATTGGTCGCTGCTCAGCACGCCGGGCCTGTTCCTGATCGGTCTGGCGTTGATCGGTGGCGGCGTGGCGACCACGGCGGGGGGTGTGAAACTGCTGCGGATCTATGCGCTGTTCCGGCATCTGGAACGCGAACAGGAACGGCTGCTGTCGCCCTCATCCGTGGGCGGTGGCGGGCGCGAGGCGCGGCGGATCCGCAAACAGGGCGCCTATATCTCCTGGGTGTTCTTCATGCTGTTCGCGCTGAGCCTGGCGGGGGTGATGGTGCTGTTGTCGCTGACTGGGGTGACGTTCGAAACCTCTATGGTCCTGTCGGTGGCGGCGCTGTCCACCACCGGGCCGCTGGCCGTGGTCGCGGCGGAAAGCCCGATATCCTTTGCCGACCTGCCTGATGCGGCGAAAATGATCCTGGCCGCCGCGATGGTGCTGGGCCGGCTGGAAACGCTGGCGATTATCGCGCTGTTCAACCCCGAAATCTGGCAACGCTGATCTGGCGGGCTGTTTCGTTTTGGGCTGGAAAGTCCTGATCCGGCACGACATACTGCATGCGATATGGGGGGCCGATCTGCGGCCGCAAGAACAATAAAGGGTGTCATGATGGCCGCCGACAAAGCAAATCTGCAGGATGCATTCCTGAACCACGTCCGCAAGACCAAGGTGCCGGTGACGATCTTTCTGGTCAATGGTGTGAAATTGCAGGGTGTGATCACCTGGTTTGACAGTTTCTGCGTGCTGCTGCGCCGCGACGGACAATCACAACTGGTCTATAAAAGCGCGATTTCCACGATCATGCCCGCACAACCGATCAGCCTTTATGAAGGCGAAGAATAGTTTTGCAAGAACACGACACGCCCGTCACACGGGCCTGGGTGCTGCACCCGGAACTCAAATCCGACCAGACGCGCCGCGCGCCCGTGCCCGCATTGGCCGAGGCTGTGGCGCTGGCCGCGGCCCTGCCTGACCTTGATGTGGTCGGGGCCGATATCGTGCGCCTGCCGAAAATGCATGCGGGCAAATTGTTCGGCAAAGGCAAGATCGAGGAATTGAAGGCCAATTTTGCCGCCGCCGATGTGGAACTGGTGCTGGTCGATGGGCCGGTAACACCCGTCCAGCAGCGCAATCTGGAAAAGGCCTGGGGGGTCAAACTGCTGGACCGGACCGGGCTGATCCTGGAGATTTTCAGCGACCGCGCCCGCACCTCGGAAGGTGTGTTGCAGGTCGAAATGGCGGCCCTGTCCTATCAGCGCACCCGGCTGGTGCGCGCCTGGACCCACCTTGAACGCCAGCGCGGCGGGCTTGGTTTCGTGGGCGGCCCCGGTGAGACGCAGATCGAGGCGGACAGGCGCGCGATTGACGACCAATTGGTGCGCCTGCGCCGTCAGCTGGAAAAGGTCGGCAAGACCCGCGCGCTGCACCGTGCGTCACGCGCCAAGGTGCCGTTCCCGATTGTGGCATTGGTTGGCTATACCAATGCGGGCAAATCGACGCTGTTCAACAGCTTGACCGGGGCGGATGTGTTCGCCAAGGACATGCTGTTCGCCACGCTGGACCCGACGATGCGCAAGATCACCCTGCCGACGGGCGATGAAATCATCATGTCCGACACAGTGGGTTTCATATCGGACCTGCCGACCGAACTGGTCGCCGCCTTCCGCGCGACATTGGAAGAGGTGCTGGACGCCGATCTGATCCTGCATGTCCGCGATATCAGCCACGACCAGACCGAAGAACAATCGCGCGACGTCATGGCCATCCTGCAGAAACTCGGCGTCGCCGAAGGCGCGCCGCTGATCGAGGTCTGGAACAAGGTCGATCTGCTGGAAGGTGAACCGCGCGAGGCCCGTGTCAATCAGGCCGCGCGCACCGATGATCTGTTCGCGGTCTCCGCGATCACCGGCGAAGGCATGGATGCCTTGCTGGCCGCGATTCCCGAAAAGCTGAAAGACCCGCGCAAGGAGGCCGTGCTGACGCTGGGCTTTGCCGATGGTCGCAAACGCGCCTGGCTGTTCGAGGCGGGGATCGTCACCGAGGATAAACAACTGGAAGACGGATACCGGATGACGGTATTCTGGACCGCGCTGCAGGAAGAGCGGTTCAACCGCCTTTAACCGCATCCCCGCCGGTGGCTTATTCGGCGGGGGTGAGCGTGGTGACACCGACGGCTGCGGCGCGCGCCAGATCGGGGTCCAGCGACATCGGGATATATTCGCCGCGCCGCCATAATTCGCCCAGATTATCGTAATAGCGCGAAAACGGATGCCCCGATTGTCCGGTGGATGAGATGAAGACCGATGAATCCGGATCGGCGAAATCATAGACCCCGCGATAGCCCGCCGCATGCACGTTCTGAAACGGCGCTGGCCCGGTGCCACGGGTGCGCCCGCGCATCAATGTATTGTCGCCGCCGCTGGTGGATTGGCGGATATTGACGATCCAGCCCAGGATCGGCGTGGTGCCAAGCACGGGGTGGTCATGTGTTGCCTCATGCGCGTCGCCCCAGCGCACAGCCTCGATCGCGGGGCCGTGGTTTTCGGCGATCCAGATCAGCGCGTCATCCAGCGCCTGACTGGCGATATCGGTGCAGGTTTCCACCGGCGCGGACTGGATCACGTCGCACCAGACGGATGCCCCGTCTACATCGCGGAAAATCCGTTCCAGAAACACCGGGTCCAGATGGGTGAATTCGGAGGCCAGCGGCCCCAGTTCATCGCGGATCACCCGTGCCTGAAACGCCCGCGCCCAGGCGGCATAGATCAGCGGTTCGGGCAGATGTTCGTTCATTTCGCCGTTCCACGCCGCCAGCAATTCCAGCGCGACCTGCCTGCGCCGTTCGGGTGTGCCATCGGGGGCGGCATCGCCGGTGAACCACAGATCGGCCCCCATGAAGGTCAGCAGGGTGCGCGCGGTGACGCTGACGGTGTCAAGCTGCGCTTCGATGAAGCTGTCGCGTGTATGGACCTCGCGCGCCTGCATCAGGTTGCGCCAGCGGATCACGCGCTGGGTGTCGCCCCAGTCGAAGGATACGTGGTCGGGAAAGGGGCGGTCGATCATCTTATTGTTGGTATTGCCGACGATCCCGCCTGCCGGGTTCACGAAACGCGGGTTGTCGGCGTAAGGAAAGGTGCCCTGCCAGCGGTTTTCCGGCAGATAGCCAAAGCTGGGATAGCGGCCCTGACTTTGGTGGTTTGCGTCACGGACAGGCATCGCGCCGATGGTCTGCATCGCCACGCGGTCGCGGTCGGCCAATGTGATGTTCTGCGCGGGGGCAATATGCAGTTCGCCTGCGGCAATCGCGTCATCCACGGATTTTGCGCGCATCAGCGCCATGGCCGAGGTCATTGATGTATCCTCGCCTGACAACGCGGTCCAGCCAATCGCCGTGACATGGCCGGGGGGCGTGATTGTCCGCAGGTCGAACTGATCGGACGGCATCACCGGCCCGTTTTCGGTCCAGCGCAGGCGGATGGTGACGGCGGGTGCGTCTTTGACATTGATGATGGAATCGCGGCTGCGGAACCTTTGCCAGCCGTCCAGCCCGCGATATTCATCGGGGTTGTCGGGGTTCACCTGTTCAAGAAAGATATCCTGATCATCGACATTGGCGGTGGTCAGACCCCAGCCCAGATCGGCACTGCGCCCGGACAGGATCACCGGCACGCCGGGGATGGTGCCGCCGATCACGCCGCCATCCTGCAATTCCAGCCGCGCCAGAAACCAGATGCTGGGCGCTGTCAGCCCCAGATGCGGGTCATTCGCCATCAATGTGGACCCCGTCGCGGACCGCGTCGCATTGGCGGCCCATGCATTGGATGCGCCTGCCAATGCGCGTGGCGGCACCGGCATCAGCGGGTCATAGGCCATGCGCGTATTGGGCGTATATTCCGGCACGTCCGGCACAAGGGATGCATAGGAGGGCAGGGCCGCGACGCCGCTGGTCGGATCATCGGGCAGGATATCGCGCAGCCGGTCAGGGCTGACGACGAGGGAGACACGGGCGCGCAGCACCTCATTTTCAAGGCTCGACGTCAGTTGCAGCGCCATCAGTTTCAGGATCGCGATGGAATCGGCGGGTTGCCATGGCGCGATGGCATGGTTGAACAGCCACATTTCAGGTGCGCCCCGGCCCAATGCACCTTCGTTCACCTGATCCAGCCAAGCGTTGACGCCGGCGGCATAAGCCTCCAACGCTTGGATGGTGCGGTCATCCTGTGCTGCGACCGATGCCGTGGCGGCGGCATAAAGGTCGTAACGCCGCAGCACCTCATCTATCTCCAGCGTGCGTTCGCCGAAAAGTTCCGACAGCCGCCCCTGCACGGTGCGCCGCAGCATCGTCATCTGCCACAGCCGGTCCTGCGCATGGGCATAGCCAAGGCCAAAGAACACATCGGCATCACTTTCGCCAAAGATATGCGGCACATTGGCGTTGTCGCGCACGATTTCTACCGGCGCGGATAGTCCCGCAACGGTATTGCTGGCGCTGTAATCAGGCAGGGATCGCGTGGCAAAGTAATAGGCCAGCCCCGCCACCGCCACGATCAGCACCAAAAGCCCCGTGGTCAGCCTGACCAGCCACCGAAAGATCACGACCATAACGTCCCCGCATGCCACCTGCTGCCCCTTCTAGCAGGGCAGAGGTTAAGAACAAGTCACCGTTCGGGGATCAGCCCGCGCGGGCTGAACCGCAGCACGATCAGCATCAGCACGCCCATGGTCAGCAGCCGCATATGGGCGGCAGATTCCAGCAACCGTGTCTTGAGCGGGCTGCCATCGGTCATGCCGCTGGTCACGAAATCCATCAACAACAGGCCCATCGGTTCGACCTGCACCCAGAGCCACCAGATCAGCAGACCGCCCAGCACCGCGCCCCAGTTGTTGCCGGACCCGCCGACGATCACCATGACCCAGACGAGAAAGGTATAGCGCAGCGGCTGATAGCTTGATGGTGTCAATTGCCCG
This sequence comes from Yoonia sp., assembly GCF_046292185.1. GTDB lineage: Bacteria > Pseudomonadota > Alphaproteobacteria > Rhodobacterales > Rhodobacteraceae > Yoonia. The sequence goes on along the minus strand of NZ_JBKBQY010000032.1, from coordinate 115 downwards.
TCCAGCGTGATCATCATCGCACCGGCGACCCCGCAGATGGCAGAGCCGAGGATGAAGATCTGCAGATGCCGTGCGGTGACATCCTTGCCCATGGCGCGCGCTGCGGTTTCATTGT
>NZ_JBKBQY010000031.1:0-34082 GCF_046292185.1 Yoonia sp. | reverse complement strand
TATTGACGGCTGCATCGCCGATATTATCCACACCGCGTTCCGCCAGCAGATTGCTCAGCCAGTCAGGGTCCATTTCCGGCACCGATGACAGCAACAAATCCGTATAGGCGTGGTGTGGCGGGCTGAACATTTCGTCCTTGGGTCCTTGTTCGACCACGCGGCCGTCTTTCATGACGACCACTTCGTCAGCGATGGCTTTCACCGTCGCCAGATCATGTGTGATGAACATATACGACAATGACAGCTCGTCCTGCAACCGTGCCAAAAGCCGCAGGATGCCTTCGGCGACCAATTGGTCCAATGCGGATGTCACTTCGTCACAGATGATGAAACGCGGTTCAGCCGCCAAAGCGCGGGCAATCCCGATCCGCTGTTTCTGCCCACCGGACAATTCGGATGGCAGGCGGTTGTAATATTCAGAAGGTTCCAGTTCGATCTGTTCCAGCAACGCATCCACCCTGCTGCGTTTTGCCTTGCCGGTCAGGCCAAGGTAGAACTGCACGGGACGCGCAATGATCTGGCCGATCGCCATGCGCGGGTTCAGCGCGGTGTCGGCCATCTGATAGATCATCTGGATCTGACGCAGCTGGTCCTTGCTGCGCTTGCGGTAGTCGGCGGGCAGTGGCTTGCCGTCAAACAGGATCTGCCCGGCAGAGGGTGGCAAAAGGCCCGTGATACAGCGCGCCGTCGTCGATTTGCCGGAACCGCTTTCGCCGACGACGGCGACGGTTCGCCCTGCATGCATGTCGAAACTGACATCATGCAGGACCTTTTCCTTGCCGTAGGCCGCATCGACATCCCGAACGCTGACCAAAGGCACCGCGCCGGTTTGCACGGCGGGTTTGGCAGGCCGTTCAAAACTACGGACCGCCCAAAGCGATTTGGTATATTCCTGTGTTGGTGCTTTCAGCATGACGCGGGTTTCGGCGGTTTCCACCTCTTCACCCTTCAGAAGCACCTTGATCCGGTCGGCCATCTGCGCGACGACCGCCAGATCGTGAGTGATATAGATCGCCGCCGTGTTGTATTGCGCGACGATATTGCGGATCGCGGACAACACCTCGATCTGCGTGGTGACATCCAGCGCGGTTGTCGGTTCATCGAAAATGATCAGATCGGGACGGCAGGACATCGCCATTGCGGTCATGGCGCGCTGCAATTGCCCGCCGGACACCTGGTGCGGATAGCGAAATCCGATCTCCTCGGGATTGGGCAGGCGCAGTTTGCGATAAAGCGCGATGCCATCCTCGGCACTGTCCTTGCGTCCCGCGATGCCGTGTTGCACCGGGGCTTCGACGTGTTGGTCGATCAGGCGGTGCGACGGGTTGAAACTCGCCGCCGCCGATTGCGCGACATAGGCGATACGCTTGCCCAACAGGTCACGCTTGACTGCGGCAGAGGCTTTCACCAGATCGACCCCGTCAAATTCAACCGTTCCGCCGCTGATCCGCACGCCATCGCGGGTATAGCCCATCGCAGCCAGCCCCAGCGTGGATTTGCCCGCTCCGGATTCACCGATCAGCCCCATGACCTGCCCGCGCTGCAAGGTCAGGTTCACGCCTTTGATGATTGGGGTCCAGTTTTCGTCACTGCGCCCGTCAATCCGGATTCCGCGAATTTTCAGCAGGGGGTCTTGTGTCATGTCAGTCCTTCAACCCCGATGATTTATGCAACGCCCAGTCGACCACGAAATTCACCGCCACCGCCAGCAGGGCAATTGCACCAGCGGCAAGCAGGGGCGGCGTCGCCGTCATGGGCGCGAATTGCGCGAAATTCACGAACCCACCAAGATCGCGCACCATCGTGCCCCAATCGGCTAGGGGTGGCTGGATACCGACGCCAAGGAAAGACAGCGACGCGATGGTCAGGAAGACAAAACAGAACCGCAGCCCGAATTCAGCCAGCAGCGGCGCTGTGGCATTGGGCAGGATTTCCTTGAACATCAGATAACCCAGGCCCTCACCGCGCAGCTTTGCCGCCTCGATATAATCCATCACGACGATGTTCTGCCCAACGGCACGCGCCAGCCGGTAAACGCGCGTGCTGTCGATCACGGCAATGATCAGGACCATGAAATATGTCTGCGGAATGCCAAGGCGGGGGGCCCAGACGCTGGCGATGGTCATCAAGAGCAGCGCAAAGATCAGCGAAGGGATCGCCATCAGCACATCGACCATGCGCGACAGCAACTGATCCAGCCAGCCACCCAGCGTCGCCGCCAGAAAACCCATGCTGCCGCCCAGCAGAAAGGCGATCACCGTCGTCACAAAGGCGATACCGACAGTGTTCTGCGCACCGTAAATCAACCGGCTGAGGATATCACGTCCGATCTGGTCGGTGCCCAACGGGAAGTCGGGATTGCCACCCATCGCGATATCACCGCCCGGCATGATGTTGGCGGCAACGCCGCGAATGATCTCTGCCTGTCCATAAGGGGCTAGCACCCCGGCAAAGACAGCCACGAAAACATAGATCAGGATGATCATGATTCCAAACGCGGCAGTCAGCGGCATGGCGCGAAACAGCCTCTTAGTCTGGTTCGTACCGACATGGCGGCCCAACAGCCGGAACAGAAATGCCGCGATAGCAAAAATGATGAACCCTTCAACCGCGATCCGCAGAAAAAAGAACTTGTTGGCGACCAGCGGATCGGCACTGTGCCCCTGCTTATAGGCCCAGACCAGCCAGACCAGCAGCGCCGCGGCAAGGATATAGCCATAGGCAACGCTGAAAGGCATATCCCGAAAAACCGGCGCGCGACCGGTGGCAAGCTGCCCGGCATAACGGAACCCCCATGCCAGAGCGGCGCAACCTATCAGGGCGGCAGCAAACCAGATGATCATTTGGGATGCCTCAGCCTTGGGTTGGACAGGATCGACATCACATCGGCGGTGAGGTTCAGCAGGATATATGCCGTTGCAAAGATCAGGCAGCAGGCCTGTACCACCGGAATATCACGGAATTTCACGCTATCGACGAACAATTGGCCGATACCGGGATAGACAAAGACCACCTCGACGACGACGACACCGGTGATCAGATAGGCCAGATTGATTGCCACAACGTTGATGATAGGGGCCAGCGCATTGGGCAACGCGTGACGGACGATCACGCGCATCGGCGACAGGCCTTTCAGCCGCGCCATCTCGATATAGGGCGAGGCGAGAAGGTTGATGATCGCGGCCCGTGTCATCCGCATCATATGCGCCGTCACGACCAACGTCAGCGTCAGGGCCGGCAGCAGTGTTTTTTCCAGCCTTTCGCCGAATGACATCCCCGAAAAGATATTTGACACCGATGGCAGGATCGGGTTCAGCACCGCCAGAAACAGGATCAGAACATAGGCGAGAAAGAATTCAGGGCTTGAAATCGACGAAAGCGTAAAGATGTTGGTCGCCCGGTCAAACACGGAATTGCGGTAAAGCGCTGCCAGCACCCCCAAAATAATCGCGAAAGGCACGGCGATGGCGGCACTGACCGCGGCAAGGAACATCGTATTGGCGAAACGTGGCGCGATCTGCTGCGCAACGCTGCCTGCGCCAGATGCGCTGCCGGTGAAATTGGCGAAACTCGCCTGCGCGAAACTGTTGCCGAAATCGCCCTGCAATGCACCACCAAGCCAGTTGAAATAGCGCGTGACCATCGGCTGATCCAGACCCAGATCCTGCCGGATCGCGGCCACGGATTGCGGCGTGGCACCCTGGCCAAGGATAGATTGCGCAAAGTCGCCGGGCAGCAGGTTCACCGCCACGAAAATGACCACTGAAACAATCAGCAATGTCAGAAAACCAAGTGCAAGCCGCTGCAAAATAATCGTCAGGACGTTGCTCAACCGTCAATTCCTCGTTTTACTTGAACAAGCTTACCCTCTGATCCGCAACTGTAAAGCTTAAAGGCCCAGCACCGACCGCTGCGCGCCCAGAACATCCATACTGCGCATCAATTCAGCAGTTATGCCCGGCTCGGACAATGCATGCCCCGCGCGCCCGATCATCGCCAGCCGCGCCTTGGGCCAGCCCCGCGCCAGCGTGTAGGCCGAAACCGGCGGGCAGATCATGTCATATCGACCCTGCACGATGATCCCGGGGATATCCGCGATCTTTGCCATTTGCGCGGGATGCAGGATTTGCTGATCCGCGCTCAGAAACCCGGCATTGTGGAAATAATGGTTTTCCAGACGGGCAAAGGCGCGCGCGTAATCCGCCGGGCTTTCGCCGGTCAGACCGTCGCTGTCCATCGCCGCCAGCGCGTTTTCCCATGATGCCCAAGCGCGGGCAAAGCGGGTTTCCAGATTCAGATCGCCCGAAAACAGCCGCCGGTGATAGGCGCCGATCAGATCGTGGTGTTCATCCGCCGGGATCATCCCCGAAAACCGTGCCCAAAGGTCGGGCCAGAATTTGCCCGCGCCGCCGCCATAGAACCAGTCCAGTTCCGGTTGGGTCATCAGGAACACGCCCCGCAAGGTCAACGCCGCGACCTGCACGGGATGCGCCTGCGCATAGATCAGCGCCAGTGTCGCCCCCCATGACCCGCCAAAGACAATCCAGCGGTCGATGCCCAAAGTCTTTCGGATCAGGTCGATATCGGCGACCAGATGCCATGTGGTGTTCGCCTCAACGCTGGCATGCGGGCGCGATCTGCCGCAGCCGCGTTGATCAAACAGCACGATGCGAAAAACTGACGGATCAAAATAGCGGCGCATCGCCGGGCTACAACCGCCACCGGGGCCACCATGCAGCACCACAACGGGAATGCCATGCGGATTGCCGCATTGTTCGACATACAGGCGGTGCCCATCGCCCACATCCAGCATCCGCTGATCGAACGGATCAACGGGGGGATAAAGGTGGGCACCTTGGCGGTTTTGTCCTACGACTTTGTCCATTTTCATCCTATATCGCGATTTGAAACCATAAACCATGTCCACTGTCACGACCGGAGCCACAAAATGTCCACCACCAACACCGTCGACCCGTCCGAGATCGCCAAATTCGAGGCGATGGCCGCCGAATGGTGGGACCTGAACGGAAAATTCAAGCCTTTGCACATGATGAACCTGGTCCGGCTCGATTACATCACGCGCCAGATTGCCGCAGAATTCGGGCGCGATCTGCAAGCACCTGCGCCCTTTGCCGGGCTACGTTTGCTTGATATCGGTTGCGGCGGCGGGTTGCTTTGCGAACCGATGGCACGACTTGGTGCTACGGTCGTGGGTGCGGATGCGGCAGAACGCAATATTCCGGTTGCACAGGTGCATGCGGCGCAATCCGGCCTTGATATCGACTACCGCCATACCACAGCCGAAGCGATGGCAGAAGCCGGCGAACAATTCGATATCGTGCTGAACATGGAAGTGGTCGAACATGTGGCCGACCCCTTGGGTTATCTGACGGCCTGCCAGCAACTCCTGAAACCGGGCGGATTGCATCTGTGTTCGACGATCAACCGCAATCCCAAATCTTTCGCCATGGCGATCATCGGCGCGGAATGGGTGATGCGCTGGCTGCCCAAAGGCACCCATGAATGGTCCAAGTTCATCACCCCCGACGAATTATTCGCGCTGCTGGAAAAGTCCGGACTGAAGCCTGTCGACCGCAAAGGCTATGTGTTCAACCCACTGCGGTTTGACTGGTCGATCAGCGACCGTGATCTGTCAGTCAATTACGTCACGGCAGCAATCAAGGATTAGTCGATCTGGCCCAGCTTGAGGCGCATTTCACGCAGCACGGGCAAGGCGATGCGGACCTTTTCCTCGCCAACTTTGACGACAGCTTCGGCGATCACCGGCGCGATGGCGGCAATCGCAGCGTCGCGCGCCGCAAGCCCCGATGGGCTGATCGACACCATCTTGCGCCGTGCATCGTCCCAATCGGGCCGGATATGAACCCAGCCCGCCCATTGCAGCTTGTGCAGGGTGTTGGTCATTGCACCGCGCGTCAGGTGGAACGTCTTGGCCAATTGTGCGGGCGACCGTTCAGCGCCCGTATGCGCAAGGTGATTCAAGACAGAGAAGTGCGACAACTCCATGCCTTTTGGCAGGACCTTGGCCACGGAATGCCGGGCAAGCTGATCCACTGCCAGAATTTCACTGAACAATGTTACGGCAAGGCTGGTCGCGGCGTCGGCCATCAGGGTCCTTCAAAGGGGCGGTCATGGGTCAGCGCAGGAATGCGCTGCCGGGACTTTGCCACTTTCGCAAGGTCGAGATCAACAATGGCGACACCTGTTTCGGTTCCCATATCGACCAAAACTTCGCCCCAGGGAGAGATTGCCATCGCGTGACCATAGGTCTGGCGCAGCTTGCCTTTGCTGACGCCATGTTCCCCGGTTTGCGCCGATGCAAGAACATAACACCCTGTTTCAATGGCCCGCGCACGCAGCAAGGGTTCCCAATGCGCCGCCCCGGTCACAGGTGAAAAGGCGGCGGGGACCAGCAAAACCTCTGCACCGGCATGGGCCAAAGCGCGGTGGAGATAGGGAAAACGTACATCATAGCAGATCGTCAACCCGATCTTGGCAAAAGGAGTCGTCGCCAGCACAGCGCGCGTGCCGGGCCGATACCCTGCCGATTCGCGGAAAGTTTCCGTGGCAGACACATCCACGTCGAACATATGTATCTTGTCATAGCGCGCCACGACATCGCCCGCCGGACTGATCAGAAAAGACCGGTTCGCGAAACGCCCGTCAGCATCCGGCGTCTTGATCGCCAGCGATCCGACTGACAGCCAGATCGCATGGTCGCGCGCCGTTTCACGCAGGCCCGCCAGCGTGATGTCATAGCTTTCCATCTGCAGCACCGCTTGCTGATGCCCGCGGTCCTGAGAGACGCAATTGGTGACCTCTGGTGTTAGCACAAACCCCGCACCTTGTGCCACCGCCTGCGCAATCAGGTCACGCGTCATGGCCAGATTGGCGACCGGATCGTCGCCCGACGTCAGCTGAAGCAGCCCCGCCTTCATGCCGACAACAAAGCGTCCAGCTTGCCCTGCCGGTCCAGCATCATCAGATCATCGCAGCCACCGATATGTTTCCCGCCAATGAAAATCTGCGGAACAGTGCTGCCGCCTTTGGCGCGCTGGATCATCTCGGCGCGTTTATCCGGCTGGGCCGTGATGTCCACCTCGGTAAAGCTGACGTCCTTGGATGCCAGAATACGTTTGGCCATATGGCAGAAACCGCAGGTCGGTTTGGTATAGATTTCGACGTTTTGCATGACAGCGCTCCTTTGGCGGGATCATGCGTGACTTAGGCATCTTTGACGACCCGTGCCAGTGTTATCATCGACACATTTGCAGCGCCCGCGTCCAAAAGAGCCTCTGAACAAGCCGCAAGCGTGGCGCCGGAGGTCATCACATCATCGACCAGAAGTATCGGTTTTCCCCTGATTTGCGCCATCCGCTTGGCATTGACGCGGATGGCGCCGGACAGCACGGCAAACCGGGCGTCGCGGCTGTGCCCTTCGAGAGATGCGGTCCTGCGCGGGCGCAACAGGGCATCGACGCAGACGGGCTTTTTCATCTGTCGCCCCAAGGACTGCGCCAGCAGGGCCGATTGGTTATATCTCCGTCGCAACAGACGCACCCAGTGCAAAGGCACCGGCACGATCACCGTGTCAGACCGGATCAGCGACTGCGTCAGCCGCGCCATCCAGATTCCCGCAGGCTGCGCCAAGTCGGTGCGGTCCCCATGTTTCAGCCCCAGCACCATTTTGCGCCCGATCCCCGCATAGACCAGAACGGCACGCCCCCTGTCCCACGGCCGCGCGATCGCCATGCAATCGTCGCATTGCAAACGGACCGTCATACTCGCCCGGCAAAGGCACCCCGCAGGTGTCGCAGATCGTGCCATCGATGAACTGGGTTTCGCGCCAGCACGCGCCGCACAGTCCGTTTTCCACCTCTGTCAGCGCATCGCATGCGACGCATTGCGCGGGGTAGATTGCTTTGATGATGCTTTGCATCCGCATGATTGCACCCTACATGAACTAAATGACCACGCCGCCCGTATTAGTTGACCGCAGCGCGTTGCAGCGCCACCGCGCCCGCGCCTTGCCGGACCATTTGTTCCTGCACGATGCGATCGCCGACGAACTGCATGAAAGACTGACAGAGGTTAACAGAACCTTTACCGCCCCCGCGATTGTCACCGGTTTTTCCGATTACTGGCGCGCGCATTTTCCCGATGCCACGATTGTGGCTGACGACGATACGCTGGCACTGCAACCCGGCGCGCATGATTTGGTGCTGCATATTATGGGGCTGCATTGGGCGAATGATCCGGTCGGGCAACTGGTGCAATGCCGCCACGCGCTCCGGCCCGACGGCTTGTTGCTGGCCTTTTGTCTTGGCGGACAAACCTTGCACGAATTGCGCAGCGCCTTGGCAGAGGCTGAAGCGCAGATCACCGGTGGCCTTTCGCCGCGCGTCGCGCCGATGGGCGAAATCCGCGATTTGGGCGCTTTGCTGCAACGGGCCGGGCTGGCCCTGCCGGTGGCGGATGGCAACAAGCTGAATGTCAGCTATGCCAATATGTTCCACCTGATGCATGATCTGCGCAAGATGGGCGAAACCAACGCGCTGACCCAACGCATCCGGCATCTGACACGGCGGCAGGTATTGACCCAAGCCTCCAGCATCTATGCACAGCATTTTCGCAATGCGGCGGGCCGCGTCGATGCCACATTTGAAATGATCACCCTGACGGGCTGGGCCCCGGCGGACAACCAACCGCAGCCCCTGCGCCCCGGCAGCGCAAAAAGCAGGCTTGCGGACGCGCTTGGCGCGAAAGAATTGCCGCTTGAGAGGTCCAAAGATTGATTTATCACGTAAACTATTTAACTGCCGCTAGATTGACGATAGCAGAAAGCTCATGACCATGTTCGACGCACAGACATCCGACAAGACGGAACGCCCTGCGACATGCCCTGCGCATGCAGCGCCGGATCATCCCGCGATCAAGCCGGCACGTGTCGGTATCCTTGTGGCCAACCTTGGAACGCCTGACGCGACAGATTACTGGTCGATGCGCCGCTATCTGAACGAGTTTCTGTCCGATAAACGGGTGATCGACTATTCAGCCTGGCTCTGGCAGCCGCTGCTGCAACTGGTGATCCTGACAAAGCGACCGTTTTCATCCAGTGCCGCCTATAAATCCATCTGGAACGAAGAGGCGAACGAAAGCCCGCTTATGACGATCACCAAGGCGCAGACGGATGCCATCAGGAAACAGATGGTGGACCGCTACGGCGACGACGTGCGGATTGATTTCTGCATGCGCTACGGCAATCCATCGACCAAATCCAAGGTCCGCGAAATGGTCGAGGCCGGATGTACCAAGATCCTGTTCTTCCCGCTTTACCCGCATTACGCAGGCGCCACATCGGCGACCGCCAATGACCAGTTCTTTCGCGCCTTGATGGACGAAAAATGGCAACCAATCGCGCGGATCGTCGAACCCTATTTCGCCGAACCCGCCTATATAGAGGCATTGGCGCAGTCGATTGAAAAAGCCTATGCCGCTGCTGAAACCAAGCCGGAAATGCTGATCTGTTCTTACCACGGTGTGCCCGAACGCTATCTGCGCGAAGGCGATCCTTACCATTGCCAGTGCCAGAAAACCACGCGGCTGCTGAAAGAAAGGCTTGGCTGGGACAATACCCAGATCAAAACCACCTTCCAGTCGCGTTTCGGGCCAGAGGAATGGCTGAAACCCTATACCGTGAAAGAGGTCGCACGCCTGGCCGAGGAAGATGGCATCAGGAACATCGCAGTCTGCGCGCCCGCCTTTTCCGCCGATTGCATCGAAACGCTGGAAGAGATCAACGAAGAGATCAAGGAAAGCTTTGAGGAGGCCGGTGGCGAACATTTCACATATATTCCCTGCCTCAACGATGACGCTGCGCATATCGACGCGCTATGTGGGGTGATTGACAAGAACCTGCAGGGTTGGCTGAAGTAAGATTCAGTTCATGTTCGGCGGGCGTTGCGTCTGCTGAACAGTGACATCGCTTACTGCGCGCTGCCATTTGCCGCAGAGATAGGTTATTGCTCGAATCGTCAATTATTTGTAACAATTATTGAGCGCGTCTTGGACGGACTGGGCGAAAGCCCGCGAAACGCATAGATTACATATATATTTCAAAAGATTAATTTTCGTGAGTTTGTGTAAGGAGCGCATCGTGTTGGTGCGTATATTTGGTGATTGATGATTGCTGCAAAGCCTTCCATCTTGGATGCGGACTCTGCCAGAGAGACCGAGGCACTGGCCAAGGGAACAGTGCTGTTACAGGATCAGTTCACGATCCTGCGTCCGCTGAGCAGTGGCGGGTTTGGCATCACCTATCTTGCGCGGGATAATTATCTGGAACGCAAGGTCGTGATCAAGGAATGCTTTCCGCAGGTATTCTGCCGGCGCGAAGGCAAACGGGTCCTGCCCCGGTCCCATACCTATCTGTCTAAGCATCGCGCCATTGTGGATATGTTCATCCGCGAGGCACGTAGCATCGCCAAGATGCGTCATCCCAATATTGTCGGCGTCCACCGGATATTCGAAGACAACGACACGGCCTATATGGTGCTGGACCTTATCGATGGCCGCGATCTGTTGCATGTGATCAACAACAGGCACGAACAGCTGACGCCGGATCAGGTCAGGGAGGTGCTGATCAAATTGCTGGATGCGGTCGATCTGGTGCATCAAAGGGACCTGCTCCATCGTGATATCTCGCCCGACAATATTCTGCTGGATAAATGGGGCAGCCCCGTGCTGATCGATTTTGGGGCCGCGCGCGAAGAAGCAAGCCGCGAAAGCCGGATGATATCTACGGTCTTGGTCGTCAAGGACGGATATTCGCCGCAAGAGTTCTATTTCGTCGGTGGGAAGCAATCGCCATCCAGCGATTTATATGCGTTGGCGGCGACGTTCTATCATCTGATCAGCGGACAGGCCCCGCCCAACAGCCAAACCCGTATGGCCGAATTTGCGAGCAAGAATCCAGACCCATGTGTGCCGCTGTCCGGCAGGTTCGATGCCTACACGCCGGGCTTTCTGGCCGCCATCGACAAGGCCATGAATGTGCTGCCTCGGGAAAGGATTCAATCGGCACGCGAATGGGCTGACATGATAGCACCCCTGCGTGAAATCAAAACGGCACGCCCGGCGCCCCTGTCAAAGGAACTCGGGCAGACGCTGACGCGGCTGGTTAATGAAACGAATGATTACGTACTGAATTCCGAACCTCGTGTGGTGAAACCCCCAAGGGTTGCGCCGCCGCGCAAGGATGCCGAACCACCGGTGAACGCCCCGCTTTACCGATCCGGGCCGCAGACCCGTCGTTTCGGAATTGTTGCCCGATTGCGGCATCGCCTGTTCAGTGCCGGACAATAATGCGTCGCTTGGTAGAATTCCCTACGCAATAACGTCGATGTGTGTTTGTAGTCGGATGATATTGCCGCTAAAGAATGCGGAACCGCAATAAAGGGTATTCGCATGTACAGACGCGCACTGATCCTCGGGCTGGTCGCAACCGGTGTAACAGCCTGTGCCGCCGCGCCAACTCGCCCGCTTGGGCCTGATGGCCTGCCCGTGGCAACAGCCTATATCATCGGCCCCGGCGAAGAGGCCGCAGTCGCCTTTCGCATGTTGGACAGTGTAAATTCCTTGCGTCAGGCTGCCAGAGTCGCGCCCGTAGCACTTGATCCGCAGCTAACAGCAGCGGCGGCGACCCATGCGCGCGACATGTCGGTGCAAAACCGGCCTTGGTTGTTCGGTGCTGACGGGTCCAGCCCGGTCCTGCGCGCCCAGCGCGCCGGTTTTACCGGTCGTTTTCTCGGCGAAACAATATCGGAATCCTACGAATCCGAACTGGCCACACTGACCGCCTGGATGAATGAGGATCGCACGCGCAGCGTGATCATGGACCCCGATGCACGGCTGATGGGCTTTGCCTGGCATCAGGAACCAGCCGGAAAATTGTGGTGGACCCTCAACATGGGCACAGCGCCAAGCTTTGGCGGCGGTTTTTCCTGACCCGACCGGGTCAGGACCGTCTATCCTGATCAGGCATAGATAAAGATTTTTGTGCCCAGACCGACCATGGAATAGACTTCTTCCATCTCTGTATTGGTCACCGCAATACAGCCCCATGTCCAGTCGGGCACACCGGCCCATTGATCGGGCGTGCCGTGGATAAAGATGTCACCGCCCGGTTTCACGCCCATCGCGCGGGCGCGCGCCACGTCGTCCACGTTCGGATAGGATATCCCGACAGACAGATGAAAGCGGCTGTTGGGGTTCTGCCGGTCGATTCGGTAAGCACCCTCTGGCGTGCGACCGTCGCCTTCCTGCAGCTTGTGTTCGGAGGGGTTGAAGCCAAGATCAACCTTGTAATGCCGCAAAAGCGTGTCGTTATGCAGCAATTGCATCGTACGGTGTTGCTTGAACACCTGGATGCGTGTGACCTCTGGTCCGAAATAACGGGGAATTTCTGGTGCGGTTGATCTGGAACATCCGGCAATACCTACCGCTGCGCCGATCATCATGGAACGTCGTGTAATCATATCTCTGCCCAATAAACGCGGTCTTCGCCGCTTTTGTCTAGCAATAGAATGAAGATTCCGTTCAGCCTAGTAGAAATTCTGTCGCAGGGGTCATTTTCGTGTGAACGGTGACACGATTTCAACATGGGGCGACCAGCGGAACTGATCCACGACCTTCACCCAGGGCATGGTGAATCCGGCTGCAATCAGAACCTTTGCGTCGCGGGCAAAGGTCACGGGATTGCAGGACACCATGGCGATTGTGCGAATGTCGGACCGGGCAAGCGCGTCGATCTGTGCCTCTGCCCCGGCGCGGGGCGGGTCGATCACGGCGGCGTCGAAGCTGGCAAGCTCGTCAGGCTCCAGCGAGCGGCGGAACAGATCGCGCGCTTCGGTCGTGACGCGGCGCAGGTTGTGTCCACTGCGCCAGCCACGGTCCAGCGCCTGCAGCATGGCGGCATCTGATTCGACGGCATGAACCTCGGCCCGTTGCGCCAGTGGCAGCGTAAAGGTGCCGCAGCCCGCGAAAAGGTCGATGATACGCCCTGCCCCGGCTGTGATCTCATCCACCGCCGTCAGCAGTCCCGCTTCGCCCGCTTTGGTGGCTTGCAGGAATGCGCCGGGTGGCGGCGCGACGTTTGTGCCACCGAAATCCTGATTTGGCGGATTGATGGTCACAACCGGTTCATCGTTCCACACCAGCCTCGCCAGCCCATGTGCATTGGCCAAACCCGCCAAGGTGACGCGTAAATCGGGGGTCAGGTCCTTATCCGTGCCAACCAGCACATCGGGGCCATGGGCGGTTTCGGTGACCGTCAGATCAACCTCGCCCTTGCGGGACGCGGCCAGCACGGTCAGTTCCTGCAATGCCGGAAAACTGGCCAGCAGGGCCGGTGTCACCAATTGGCAATCGGGCACATCGATCAACGTATGCGATGCCTTGCCATGAAATCCGACAAGTGCGCCCTTTTTGGTGCGCCGTCCCGCAAATTTCGCACGCCTGCGCGATTGCGCAGGCGATGTGGCAATCGGGCGAAACTCCGGCGTCAGCCCATGCGCCTGCAAGGCGCGCTGCACAATGTCATGTTTCCACGCGGCGACGAAATCATCGCTGGCATGTTGCATGGCGCAACCGCCGCAGGTTTTGAAATGTCGGCAGGGCGGTGCCACGCGGTCCACCGATGGCGTCACGATCCGCACGGTTCCGTCTTGGGCTACGTCAATTTCCTCTCCCGGCAGCACGCGGGGGATCAAAGACCGCCCGTCAGAGGCACGACCAAGGCCCAGATGTGTCAGGCTTTCGATTGTCAGCATTTATTCCGCAGCATCCTGCACATTGATGAATCCACCCGACTGCCGGTTCCAATAGCGGGCATAAAGCCCGTCCTTCGCCAGCAGTTCGGCATGGGTGCCTTGTTCCACAATGCGCCCGCCGTCAAGCACGACGATCCGGTCCATCACCGCCAGTGTGGACAGGCGATGCGCGATGGCGATGACGGTCTTGCCGTCCATGATCGCATCAAGTGAATCTTGAATCGCCGCTTCGACCTCGGAATCAAGCGCGCTCGTCGCCTCGTCCAGCACAAGGATCGGCGCATCCTTCAGGATCGCGCGGGCGATGGCGATGCGCTGGCGCTGCCCGCCGGACAGTTTCACGCCACGTTCGCCCAGATGCGCGTCATAGCCTTTGCGCCCCTTGTGATCGCGCAGCGACTGGATGAACTCATGCGCCTCGGCCTTCACGGCGGCGGCCTCCACCTCAGCCTGCGTCGCGTCATGTTTGCCATAGCGGATATTGTCGCGGGCAGAACGGTTGAACATCGCCGTTTCCTGCGTGACCATGGCAATCTGGCGGCGCAGGCTTTCCTGCGTCACGTCGCGAATATCATGGCCATCGATCAGGACCTGCCCCTGTTCCGTATCATACAGCCGCAAAAGCAAGGCCACCAATGTAGATTTTCCCGCGCCAGAGGCCCCGACAATCCCCAGTTTTTCGCCCGGCGCGATGGACAGGCTGACGTTCTCAAGGCCGCCCGGCCCGCCGCCATAGCTGAACGTCACATCGCGCAGATCAATTGCACCCTGATCAGCCTGCAATATCTCGGCATCCGGCGCATCGGTCAACTGATGCGCAGGCGACAGGGTTTGCATCGCATCCTCGATCTCGCCGACATTTGCATAAATGCCCATCAGCGTGAAGCTGACCCAGCCGGTCATTTGCGCCAGCCGCAGCGAAATCGCCCCGGCAGCCGCGATATCACCCGGGGTCGCAGCACCCACCGACCAGAAATACAGCGTCGTGCCGACCAGCAGCACCGGCAATAGCCCGCCCAGCGCCATGAGCCAGAACCGGAACGATGTGGACAGCCAGCCGAAATGCACGGCAGAGCCCCAATAGGTTTCCATCGCATCCGTCGCGGCGCGGTCTTCATGCGCGTCATGGGCGAACAGTTTGACGGTTTTGATATTGGTGATCGTATCGACAACCTGCCCCGTCACCATGGCCCGTTTCGCCGCGCGTGCCTGCGATCTTGTGCGGATCCGCGGCATGTAAAAGCTGATCAACACGGCATACGCCAGCACCCACAATGCCAGCACCCCCGCCGTGCGGTAATCAATCGTCAGCAGCAACACGACAGACCCGACCAAGGACGCCAGCGCATAGGCGACGGTCTGGATCATATCGACCACGAAATCCGTCGTCGCCCGTGCGCCCTGCATCTGCTTTTGCGAAATCCGCCCGGCAAAATCGTTGTCAAAGAAGGTGACAGATTGCCCCAGCGAATGCCGGTGCAGGCGCGACAGCACCAGATTGTTCAGCGCCGGGCCAAGCACGACTCCCTGAAACATCCCCGACAGGCCCAGAATGATGGGTCGCAGGATCACGAAAAACGCACCGACCCCGAGCAAGAGCCATAGGTTAGTGCTGAAATATGCCTCCGCATTGCTGGCGATGGCCGCATCAATCACCCAACCCAGCATCAGGGCCGTCGCAACCTCCAACGTGCCGGCAAGCGCCGAAACGAAAGCACCGGCGCCGATCATCGGTCTGGCCCCGCTCAGGCACCAGTTCAGGAAGGCCATCAATGTTTGCGGCGGTGGCCCTTCGGCGCGTCGAAACGGGTCAATCCAGCGTTCAGGTTTGATCATGATGCATCCTGCCCCAGAAACCCGCCTGACTGGCGCGACCAGAACCGCGCGTACTGGCCGCCTTGCGCCAGCAGTTCATCATGCGGCCCGTCCTCGATAATGCGGCCATGTTCCATGACGATGATCCTATCCATCTGTGCGATTGTCGAAAGCCGGTCCGCAATCGCCACCACCGTCTTGCCGGCCATCATGCCGTATAGCGTTTGCTGAATGGCGGCCTCTACCTCGCTATCTAGTGCGCTGGTCGCTTCGTCCAGCAAAAGGATGGGCGCGTCCTTCAGCATGACACGCGCCAAGGCGATCCGCTGCCGCTGGCCACCGGACAGTTTCACACCACGCTCGCCAACGCGGGCGTCATAGCCTTTGTTCCCCTCGCTGTCTTCCAGATCAAGGATGAAGGCATGCGCCTCGGCCTGTTTCGCAGCGGCGATCATCTGCGCTTCATCCGCCTCGGGATTGCCATAGAGGATATTTTCCCGCACCGATCGATGCAGCAAGGATGAATCCTGCTGCACCATGCCGATCGCACGGCGCAGACTGTCCTGCGTCACTTGGGAAATGTCCTGCCCGTCAATCGCGATCACACCCTGTTCGGCGTCGTAGAACCGCAACAACAGCTTCACCAGCGTCGATTTCCCTGCACCAGACTGGCCGACAAGCCCCACCTTTTCACCCGGCGCAATCGTCAGATTGATCTGATCCAGCCCGCCCGCCTCGCGGCCATAATGATGTGACAGATTGCTGATCGTCACGGCCCCACCCGTGACCTGCAGTTCATTGCGGGTCTGGTCCAGCAGCCTGATCGGCTGGGCAATCGTCTGCATGCCTTCGGAGACAACACCCAGTTCACGGAAAAAGTTGCTGATCGCCCACATGATCCAGCCTGACATCGCGTTCAACCGCAAGGTCAGCGATGTGGCCACCGCCACCACACCGATAGTGGCCGTACCCATTCCCCACAGCCAGATCGACCAGCCGACAACGCCCACGATCAGCACACCGTTCAGCAGCATCAGCACCACATCCATCAGCGTATAAAGCCGCATTTCACGCTGGAAGGTGCGTCGGGCTTCCTCAATCGCGTCTTTGGCGTAGTTGATCTCACTGTCATGGTGGGCGAACATTTTGACCGAATGGATATTGGTATAGCTATCCACGACACGGCCCGTCACCACGCTGCGCGCATTGGACGATGCCTCTGACGCGGGACCGATCCGGCGCACGACCCAGCGCAGCAGGAACAGATAGGGGATCAGCCAGACCAGCAGCGGCAGGATCAGCCGCATATCGGCATCGCCGAGCAGAATGATCGCACCGATAATATAGGCGATAGCAAAGGTAATCGCATCGAAGAGTTGAAACACCACCTCACCCGCCGCAGGTGGGGTCTGCATGATCCGGTTGGCGATCCGTCCGGCGAAATCATCCTCGAACCACCCCACCGATTGGCGCAACACATGCCGATGCGCGCGCCAACGCACCAAAGTGCCAAAGTTTGGCAGGATCGTGTTATTCAGCAGCATCACCTGCACGATATGAACCGCAGGGCGCAGTGTCAGGATGAACAGCGCGACAAGGATCAGTTCCGTGCCGCTCCGTGCCCAGACCTCCGCCGGGGTACCGCCGGACAGGATATCAATCAGACGGCCCAGGTAGGCGATCAGCCAGATTTCAACGCCTGCAACGATGATCGACAGCGCGCCGGTGACCCAGAAAACGCCCATGAACGGCTCTGCATAGACGCGCAGAAACGCATAGAGCCGCTTGGGCGGCGTGTCGTTCTCGGAATAGGTCGTATAGGGATCAACGAGGTTTTCAAAGAACCGGAACATGAGATTGCCTTCATCGGATAGGCGGCCCTGATACAACCTTTCCGGTCAAAGGAAAACTATCCGCGCAACCCATGCAGCAAAGCGGCTTTGGTCAGCGCAAAACCGGATGAGATCCAGCGATCCTCTGCCATTTTCAGCGCGCGCCCCAAGGCTGGCCCCTGTAAATCAGGCATCAGATCAGCGGCTTGCAACGGAAACCGTTGGCTTGCGGCAAATTCTGCCCTGCGGACTGTGTCGGCCGCTAATCCCATCCCCAGACTCGCAGCCGTGATCGCAGCCTTGTTGATCGCTGCATCCGCCCCCGCATGGTAAGCCAGCGCATCAAGCGACAGGTCAGATGTCATCTGCTTCAGCGCCAGTACCTGCAGCTTTGACAGCCGCAGATCAGTGACCGGATCACCGCCCAGAACACCAAGGCGACGGATCGGCGATAATGTCAGCCCTGCCGCCTCCTCAATATGCACCAGCACAGCCAAAGGTGCGGCATCCGCTCCCGGCAATATCTGCGCCAAGGCCCCTGTCGCCGCCATCGCCCCCAGCGCGGGCGCGGGGTTCGGGGCAGACAGCAGTTTCAGCATCTCCGCCGTCACCCGTTCGCGCGACAAGCTCTGCAAACCGTCAATATTGGCGGCACAGGCGGCCAGCCCATCGGGATCGATCCCATCACCGCCATAAAAGGCATGAAACCGGAAAAACCGCAGGATGCGCAGGTAATCTTCCTTGATCCGGCGGTCGGCATCTTCGATAAACCGCACGCGGCGCGCGAACAAGTCCGGCAATCCGCCCAACGGATCAACGACACCCCCATCCGCCCCCGCATAAAGCGCATTCATCGTGAAATCGCGCCTGCGGGCATCGTCGACCATGTTATCGGCAAAGGCGACAACCGCACGTCTGCCATCGGTGGCGACATCGCGACGAAAGGTGGTCACTTCGAACGGCGTGCCGGCCACAACCACCGTCACCGTGCCATGATCGATCCCGGTGGGGATCACCCTCAGCCCGGCCGCGCGCGCCAGCTGCATCACCACATCGGGCGAGGCATCGGTGGTCATATCCAGATCACTGACTGGCGCGCCCAGCAAATCATTGCGCACACAACCACCAACAAACCATGCCTGATATCCGGCATCCTTCAAGACGGCACAGACTTGCTGTGCCCCCGGATCTGTCAGCCAGTCCCCCTTCACATGTGTCATGTCACGCGCTCCGCAAAGGCACGCAGGATTCGCGCAGTTGCACCCCAGATGTAATAGGGACCATAAGGCGCCGTGTAATACAGCCGCTTGCGGCCCTGCCAGCGCCGCCCTTCGATCCGGTAATTATCCGTGTCCACCAGATGCGCGAAAGGGACCTCGAACACTTCGCTGACCTCGCCTGCCTCTGGCACCGGATGAAACCCTTCGCGTAGCAACGCCAAAACCGGGGTAATCTGGTAGCCGGTCACTGTCTGATGCGGCGGCAGGACACCCAACACATCGACCAAGGCGGGTGGCAGCCCGATCTCTTCCTGGGCTTCGCGCAAAGCGGCATCCGTCAGTGTGGCATCAATCGGGTCCTGCTTGCCCCCGGCAAAGGCGATCTGGCCGGGATGATGTTTCAATCGCGCGGAGCGTTTCGTCAGGATCACGGTTTCACGATCCTCGCGCAGCACAAACAGCACCGCTGCCGGGGTCAATGGCCCCTGCGGTAGCGCGATATCTTGATTGAGGTCGAAATCACTGGATGCGCGGCCCGGTCGGGACAGCGCATCCATCAGGCGTTGGTGCAGTTCAGGCACTACCATCCTTGGCTTCAAACCCCAGCGTTTCCGGCGCGAAGACATAATGCGCGCCGCAGAACTGACAATCGGCGGTCACCGTGCCTTCATCCGTTGTCATCGTGGCGATGTCTTTGGCCGAATAGATCGACAGGCTTTGCCTCACGCGATCAGCCGAACAGGTGCAACCAAAGGTCACCGGCTGTGCGTCAAACACACGCGGGCCTTCTTCGTGGAACAGACGGACCAACAGATCAGTCGGCGTGACCGAAGGGCCGATCAGTTCCAGATCATCCACTGTATCCAGCAGCAGATTGGCCCGGGTCCAGTTTTCGCCCTCATCCTCATTCAACAGATCAGTGGCTTCCAGCAGCCCTTCGTCACCTGACCCGCCTTCACCAGAGGCAAAGGGCGACGCCTTGGGCATATGCTGCAACATCACACCACCGGCGCGCCAATGCGCGGCCTCACCTGGGGTTTGCGACTGGCCAAAGGCCAGGGCGAAACGGGT
Source organism: Yoonia sp. (assembly GCF_046292185.1). Lineage (GTDB taxonomy): Bacteria > Pseudomonadota > Alphaproteobacteria > Rhodobacterales > Rhodobacteraceae > Yoonia. Next base: position 14,294 of record NZ_JBKBQY010000031.1, on the reverse strand, counting down.
CGGCAGCTGTTCGGATTGCGCAAAATAGGTCTGCGCACAGGCTGACAGTGACCCGCCGGCCAAGGGCGTGATCCCCTGATAGGGTGTTGTCCCCTCGCCCTGATCAATCAGGATCGCGAAGTATCCGTTGCCGACATGGCTGAACGGTTCCGCATCGTGATCCAGCCTGTCCGCATCATAGGATGCATAGGCACGGATGCGCGCAGGTTCACCATCATCCGTCGGGCCGTAATAATCCGTCGCGATCAACCGCGCCGCACCCGAGCCACGCACCTGCAACGACAATTTCCAGCGCAGTTTCATCGATTGCCCGATCAGCGCGGTCAGCAGCGCCATCTCGGCCACCAAAGCCTCGATCACTGGCGGATAATCATGCTGGCGCAACACCTGTTCCAGCACGCCGTCAAGGCGCGCCACCCGGCCACGGATGTCGGAGGCATCAAGTTGAAACGGCAGGACGGTATCGTCCCAAGCGATTTTGGCGCTGAGGCTCATGGGCTTTCCTTAATTGTCAGGAATTGGCATACCGCGCCTATATAGGCGCGGCAACCCGGCGTCCAAGAGGCAAAGCTATGATCAGACGGTATGGCACGGTCCCAAAAGCCGGGCAAAAGTATAAATCACGCCCCGGCGCCTATGCGATCCTGCCCCGCAGTGGCAAGCTGCTGCTGACTTGGCAAGGCGATCCGCATTTTCAGGTGCAATTGCCCGGCGGCGGCATCGACCACGGCGAAAGTCCCCTGCGCGCACTGCACCGTGAAGTGTTCGAAGAAACCGGCTGGCGCATCGCCCACCCCCGCAAACTCGGCACATTCCGGCGGTTTTCCTTCATGCCGGAATACGACCTTTGGGCGGAAAAGCTGTGCCATATCTATCTGGCCCAACCGGTCCGGCCCCATGGCGCCCCGACCGAACCCGGCCATATGGCAATTTGGATGTCACCTTCGGATGCGCTGCTGGAACTTTATAATGACGGGGATGCGGCATTTGTCGCGGGACTGTTCAGCTAGCCTGATCCTTGCCCCTGCCCGCAAAACCCGATAACGCCAGACCCCAGACATATTGACGCAAAGGCTGCTTTCATGACCGCTCCGAAAAAAGTTGTTCTGGCCTATTCCGGTGGCCTTGATACCTCCATAATCCTGAAATGGCTGCAGACCGAATATGGCTGCGAGGTGGTGACCTTCACCGCCGATCTGGGACAGGGCGAAGAACTGGAACCAGCCCGCGCCAAGGCCGAAATGATGGGTGCCAAATCCATCTATATCGAAGACCTGCGTGAGGAATTCGTGCGCGATTTCGTGTTCCCGATGTTCCGTGCCAATGCGCTTTATGAAGGGCTCTATCTGCTCGGCACATCCATCGCACGCCCACTGATTTCCAAACGTCTGGTGGAAATCGCTGCGTTGGAAGGCGCCGATGCTGTCGCACATGGTGCCACTGGCAAGGGCAACGATCAGGTCCGTTTTGAACTCGCCGCCTATGCGCTGAACCCCGACATCAAGGTGATCGCCCCTTGGCGTGAATGGGACCTGACCAGCCGCACCAAGCTTCTGGAATTCGCAGAGAAAAACCAGATCCCCGTCGCCAAGGACAAGCGCGGCGAGGCACCGTTCAGCGTCGATGCCAATCTTTTGCACACCTCTTCCGAAGGCAAAGTGCTGGAAGACCCGGGTCAGGAAGCGCCCGAATATGTCTATCAGCGCACGGTCGCGCCGGAAGACGCGCCCGATACGCCCGAAATGGTGGAAATCACCTTTGAACGCGGTGATGCCACAGCGATCAATGGCGAGGCCATGTCCCCCGCCACGATCCTGACCAAGTTGAACGAACTTGGCGGCAAGCACGGTGTTGGACGCCTCGATCTCGTCGAAAACCGCTTTGTAGGCATGAAGTCGCGCGGGATCTATGAAACCCCCGGCGGCACAATCCTGCTGGAGGCGCATCGCGGCATCGAACAGATCACGCTGGACAGCGGCGCGGGCCATCTGAAAGACAGCATCATGCCGCGCTATGCGGAGCTGATCTATAACGGTTTCTGGTTCAGCCCCGAACGCGAAATGATGCAGGCGCTGATCGACAAAAGCCAGGAACATGTCTGCGGCACCGTGCGGGTTAAACTCTACAAAGGCTCTGCCACCACGGTTGCACGCTGGTCTGACCGCTCGCTTTATTCCGAGGCGCATGTGACCTTTGAAGATGACGCCGGTGCCTATGATCAGAAAGACGCGCAAGGCTTCATCCAGTTGAACGCCTTGCGGCTGAAGCTGCTTGCGTCCCGCGCCCGGCGTCTGAAATGACGCTGGACGAGATCACAGCCCTGCTGCAACGGGGCGTCGATCACGCGCCGTTGCAGGGGTCTTTGAAATTCGATTGCGGGGCGGATGGTGTCGTCGTGTTGGAAAACAACACGACATCCAACACCGACCGCCCCACCGATTGCACAATCAGGATTTCGCAGGACAACCTCGCGAAACTGGTCAAAGGCAAGCTGAACCCAATGACCGGCGTGGTGACGGGCAAGCTGAAAGTCTCCGGCGACGCCCGTATCGCGATGAAGCTGGGCGAATTGCTGAAAGGTTAGGTCAGCCTGACCGCCGCCAGCTTTTCATAAAACGGCAGCGCCTGTTCGCAAAGCGCTGCCGCCTCGCCCTCCAACAGCGGCAAATCGCCCTCTGCCCCGGCAAAGCCGGTACTTTGATGCACGACCCCATACCAATGGCTTGCCCAGATCCCGTCCTCGGCCCTTGGACCGGCGGGCCAGTGCAGCATCGCGGGGTCGAAATCCAGACCAATCGCAGCACAGAGTTTGCGCAGCATCCCTTCGGGGTCGGCGCGGATATCGGCGCTGTCGATCACCACACCGCCCAGCGCGTCATAAATCGCGGCCTGCTGCCAGAAACCGATGTCATCCAGCACCATATGGGTGGTCTTGGCACCATAGCTTGCGATCACGCGCGCCGGATGCCGGATCAGATGGACATTCACGCAATGTTTAGCCCAATCCAACGGGACGCCCGGCACCATCTGATGCGGCATGTGTTTCATGTAAAAATGCGGCTTGTCCCCCGGTACAGGCCCCAGAACACGCTGCGCCACGATCTGCGGATCAGTCTCATGCGCCGCGATAATCTCGGCCTTCATCGGGTGATCCGCGCCTGATGCCAACAGATAGGGCGCATAAAAAGGTTCATCCCAGACAGCGAAATCCGCCCGGTTGCCAAAGGCATACATCATCGCGGTGGACAGGTTCCGCGGGCCGGACCACATCGCGATCCTCATGATGCGGCGACCAGATCTTTGTACAGCGCGCGCAGGCGGGTGGTGACCGGCCCCAGATCGCCGGTGCCGATGACGCGCCCGTCGATCATGCTGACAGGCGTTTGCGCGCCGAACGTGCCGGTCAGAAACGCCTCATCCGCGCTATAGGTATCGACAAGGCTGAAATTACGTTCAAACACCGGAATGCCATTGGCACGGCACAGGTCGATGACCTTTTGGCGGGTGATCCCGTTCATGCAATAATCGCCGGTACTGGTCCAGACCGCACCCTTTTTCACGATGAAGAAGTTGCAGGCGTTGGTCGTGTTCACAAAGCCATGCACGTCCAGCATCAACGCCTCATCCGCACCCGCCTTTTGCGCGGCGATGCAGGCAAGGATGCAATTCAGCTTGGAATGGCTGTTCAGCTTGGGGTCCTGCGTCATCGGCAGGCCGCGCATATGCGGCACGGTGGCCAGCGTGATCGGGCGCGGGATCTTGGGCTTGGAATGTTCCATGATGATCACGAATGTCGGCCCCTGACGCGACAGGCTGGGGTGCTGGAACGGCCGCGTTTTCACCCCGCGCGTCACCATCAGGCGGGCATGGACATCAGTGGTCATGCCATTGGCCTTCTGGGTCTCGGATAAGGCGCCTATGACACCTTTCCGGTCCATCCCGATATCCAGATCAATCGCTTTGGCCGCCTCGAACAACCGGTCGATATGTTCATCCAGAAAGGCCCATTTCCCGTCATACAGCCGCAGCCCTTCCCAGATGCCGTCACCCAGCATGAAACCGCTGTCATAGACGCTGACCACGGCCTGTGCTTTGGGCACGATCCGGCCGTCGACATAGATCAGGATGTCTTCGTTGCGGGCATCTTCCTGGGCCTGGTGTGTGGTGACTTCGGACATGTTGGACCTCAGGGGTTGAATGCCTGCACTTCGGACAGATCGGGGATCACATCGGCGGTGCCATGCCGGGTGACCATCAGCGCACCTGCACGCATGGCCTGAGCGATAGCCTGCGCCATCGGCATCCCCCGGTCCAGCCCCGCCAGCACATAGCCGGTGAAAGTGTCGCCAGCCCCCGTTGTATCGACGGGGTCGACCTTGATCGCCGCAAAATGCTGCTTTCCTTCAGGACCATACCATTCAGCACCATCCGCACCCAGCGTCACGATCACATCCGCGATGTCCAGATCAGCGGGGGTCTTGCCTGTGGCCGCGTGCAATTGTTCCGCCTCGACCGCGTTCAGGATCAGGAAATCCAGATGCGGCAGCACGGCCATCACCCGGTCTGCATCGAACGGGGCTGCGGCATAGGCGACGCGCAGGCCCATCTTGCGGCCCATGGCCGCAGCGGTGCGTTGCAGGTTGGTTTCATTCTGTATCACCAGCCAGTCGCCTGTCTGCGCCTCTGCCATGGCGGTCTGAAGGACCGTCTGCGGAATTTCGACATTGGCACCGGGATGCAGCAGGATCACATTTTCGCCCGCCGGATCAACCATGATGATTGCCTGCGCTGTTTCCGTGTCTAACACAGCGATATTGCGAGTATCGACGCCGTATTCGAGCAAGCGTTGTGCGGTCCACAACCCGTCTTTGCCTACCGCCCCAATATGGTTAACCCGTGCCGCAGCGCGGGCGGCGGCGACCGACATATTGGCTCCCTTCCCGCCCAAAAACATCTCGCGTCCCGTCGTGCCCAGCGTTTCACCGGGCGCCGGGATATGCGGCACGGCATAGACGATGTCGGCATTGATCGACCCAAGGTTCCAGATCGCCATTAATCGACCCCGCAGGCAGCGATGACCGCCATGTTCAGGATGTCGTTCACGGTGGAAACGGTCGAACAGATCTGCACCGGTTTACCCACGCCCGACAGGATCGGACCGATCACCGTGGCACCCGCCATTTCCTGCATCAGTTTTACCGAAATCGACGCCGAATGGCGCGCCGGCACGACCAGCACATTGGCAGGGCCGGTCAGCCGCGAAAACGGATAGTTTTCCTGCGCCTTGAGGTTCAGTGCGACATCGACGGTCATCTCGCCCTCATATTCAAAATCCACGCCACGGGCATCAAGCACCTTGGGAGCCTTGTGCATTTTTTCGGCACGTTCCGACACGGGCGACCCAAAGGTCGAAAAGGACAGGAAGGCCACCCGCGGGTCAAGCCCCAGATCGCGCGCCACGGATGCGCCGCGTTCGGCGATATCTGCCAGATCATTCTCGTCCGGCCATTCATGCACTAATGTATCGGTGATCAGCACGATCCGCCCCTTGTGTAGCACGGCGGTGACACCGACCGCACCGTCATGGGGCTGTGCGTCGAAAACGTGATTGATCAGTTCCAGCACATGCGCGGATTTGCGGGTCGCGCCTGTGACCATGCCATCGGCATGACCATGCGCCAGCATCAGTGCGGCAAAAACATGCCGGTCGCGCGCGGCAAGGCGATGGATGTCCTGCGCGTCGAACCCCTTGCGCTGCAGACGCTGATAAAGAAATGCCTTATAGATTTCCAGATAGGTGGTGTTGGCGGCGTTGACGACTTCGATCTCTTCCACAGCCTCGGCCAGACCTTCGGCGGTCAGCTTGGTGCGCACGTCATCCGCGCGGCCGACGACCAGCGCCTTTCCCATGCCCGCCCGCTGGTACAGCACCGCAGCACGCAGGACGCGGGGGTCATCGCCTTCGGCAAAGATGACGGTGGATTGCGCAGCGCGGGCGCGGGCGTTGAGGCTGCGCAGGATTGATGCGGTCGGGTCCATCCGGGATTTCAACGATGCCTCGTAAGCATCCATGTCGACGATGGGCCGCCGCGCGACGCTAGTTTTCATGCCCGCACGTGCCACCGCCGTAGGGATGCGGTGAATCAGGCGCGGATCGAATGGCGTGGGGATGATGTAATCACGTCCAAAGGACAGTTTCTTGCCATAGGCCATCGCGACTTCGTCCGGCACATCTTCACGCGCAAGGGCTGCCAATGCTTCGGCGCAGGCGATCTTCATCTCGTCATTGATCGCGCGGGCATGGATATCCAGCGCACCTCGGAACAGATAGGGAAAGCCCAGCACATTGTTGACCTGATTGGGGTAGTCGCTGCGGCCCGTGGCGACGATGGCATCTTCACGGACGGCGTGGGCCTCTTCCGGGGTAATTTCGGGATCGGGGTTCGCCATGGCAAATATCACCGGGTTCGGCGCCATGCTGGCCACCATATCCTGCGTGACCGCACCTTTGGCGCTGACGCCCAGAAACACATCGGCGTTTTGCATCGCATCCGCCAGCGACCGCGCATCGGTTGCGACAGCGTGGGCGGATTTCCATTGGTTCATGCCTTCGGTGCGGCCCTGATAGATGACGCCCTTGGTGTCGGCCATGATGCAGTTGTCGTGCCGCGCACCCATGGATTTCAGCAATTCCAGACACGCGATCCCGGCAGCGCCCGCACCGTTCAGCACGATCTTTACATCCGCGATCTTCTTGCCCGACAGATGAAGCGCATTCAGCAGCCCGGCGGCGCAGATCACGGCGGTGCCATGCTGGTCGTCATGGAAGACGGGAATGTCCATTTCTTCCTTCAGCCGCTGTTCGATGATGAAACATTCGGGGGCTTTGATGTCTTCCAGATTGATCCCACCAAAGGTCGGGCCCATCAGGCGGACAGCGTTGCAAAAGGCGTCAGGGTCTTCTGTATCCAGTTCGATATCGATGGAATTCACGTCGGCGAAGCGTTTGAACAGGACAGATTTACCCTCCATCACCGGCTTGGACGCCAGCGCGCCAAGGTTCCCCAGCCCCAGCACAGCCGTCCCGTTCGAGATCACGGCGACCAGGTTGCCCTTATTGGTGTAATCATAGGCAGTGGCGGGATCGGCGTAGATTTCTTCGCACGGGATCGCCACGCCGGGGGAATAGGCCAGCGACAGATCGCGCTGCGTGGTCATCGGCACAGTGGCCTGAATTTCCCATTTGCCCGGGCTGGGCTGCATGTGGAAATGCAGCGCATCTTCGCGGGTCAGTTTGTTCTTGGCCATGTGGTCCCCCCTTTGCCCGCCATTCATAACGGGTTCCCGCCAACAGTCGCAACGGATACATTTCGGGGTTTCGTCGCTAACATCCGCTGGATAGGGTGCGGCAGATGTTCCCGGGGGTTTTATGTCTGCCACAACCACACCGATGATGGCCCAATATCTGGATCTGAAGGCCCAGCATCCCTATGCCTTGCTCTTTTACCGCATGGGCGACTTTTACGAAATGTTTTTTGACGACGCCATCGCCGCGGCCGAGGCGCTGGATATCGCCCTCACCAAGCGCGGCAAACATGGTGACGACGACATTCCGATGTGCGGCGTGCCGCACCACGCCGCTGAAGGCTATTTCTTGACCCTGATCCGCAAGGGGTTTCGCGTTGCGGTTTGCGAGCAGATGGAAAGCCCCGCCGAGGCAAAAAAGCGTGGCCACAAATCCGTCGTCCGGCGCGAGGTGGTGCGCCTTGTCACCCCAGGCACCCTGACCGAAGATTCGCTGCTGGATGCACGGCGGCATAACTTTCTCGCCGCGTTCCACGTGGTGCGCGATCAGGGCGCGCTGGCCTGGGTCGATATCTCAACCGGCGCGTTTCATGTGATGCCTTGCGCGGGATCAAAGTTGGGGCCGGAACTGGCACGGCTAACCCCGCGCGAGGTGATCGTCGTGGACAGCGCGCAGACAAATTGGGCCGGGCTGGTGTCTGAGTCCGGCGCGGTGCTGACAAGCCTGGGTGCGGCGGCATTCGATAGCACGGCAGGGGAAAAGCGGCTTTGTGCGCTGTTCAAGGTCGGGTCGCTTGACGCTTTCGGAAACTTTGAGCGGGCCGAGGTCGCGGCAATGTCCGCGGTGGCAGAATATCTGGAGATTACCCAGCGCGGAAACCTGCCCTTGTTGCGCCCGCCGGTGCGTGAAACGCAGAAATCCGCCATGCAGATCGATGCGGCGACGCGGCGGTCGCTGGAATTGACCCACGCCATGGCGGGCGGGCGGCAAGGATCGCTGCTGCACTGCATTGACCGGACAGTCACCGCAGGTGGCGCGCGGCTGCTGGAACGGCGGCTGGCATCGCCTAGCTGCGATCTTGCGGCGATTACAGCGCGGCAGGATGCGGTTGCCTTCATGGTCGAACAAACGCACCTCTGTGACGATATCCGCGATGCGTTGCGCGGCACCCACGATCTGGACCGCGCCCTGTCGCGGCTGGCGCTGGATCGGGGCGGGCCGCGCGATATGGCGGCGATCCGCAACACGATTGCACAGGCAGCGCGCCTGCCGGTGCATCCAGACCTGCCTATGATGCTGGCCGAGGTGACGCAGGATCTGGCCGGGCATGACGCTTTACTAGACCGGCTAGATGCGGCGCTGATCGCTGAACCACCGCTGCTGGCACGCGATGGTGGGTTCATCGCGGCAGGATATGATGCTGATCTTGATGAGGCGCGCAAGCTGCGCGATGAGGGCCGGTCGGTGATCGCCGGGATGCAGGCGGATTTCATTGCACAGACCGGGATCACGTCGCTGAAGATCAAGCACAACAATGTTTTGGGCTATTTCATTGAGACCACTGCCACCCATGCGGAAAAGATGCTTGCCGCACCGCTGAACGAAACCTTTATCCACCGGCAGACCACCGCCAATCAGGTACGTTTCACGACGGTGGAACTATCCGAGATCGAAACCCGCATTCTGAACGCCGGTGGCCATGCGCTGGAAATTGAAAAGCGGCTTTTTACTCGCCTGCGCGACGCCATTCTCGCGCAGGCCGGGCCGCTGGGGGCTTTGGCGCGGGCGTTGGCCGAGGTGGATCTGGCCACGGCGCTGGCGCATCTGGCGCGCACCGAAAACTGGGTCAGGCCGAAACTGGACGACAGTCGTGCATTCGACGTCACCGGCGGGCGGCATCCGGTGGTGGAAATGGCACTGCAAAAGCAGGGCGCGCCCTTTGTCGCCAATGATTGCGCGCTGACAGAGGCACCGGTCTGGTTGCTGACCGGGCCGAACATGGCGGGTAAATCAACCTTTCTGCGGCAAAACGCGCTGCTGGCGATCCTGGCGCAGATGGGGGGATTTGTGCCAGCCACCGCGGCGCATATCGGGATCGTCAGCCAGATCTTCAGCCGTGTCGGTGCGTCCGACGATTTGGCACGCGGGCGGTCGACGTTCATGGTGGAAATGGTGGAAACGGCAGCGATCCTCAATCAAGCGGATGACAAGGCGCTGGTGATCCTTGATGAGATCGGGCGCGGCACGGCGACCTATGACGGGCTGTCCATCGCCTGGGCGACACTGGAACATCTGCATGATGTGAACCGATGCCGCGCGCTGTTTGCCACGCATTATCACGAGATGTCGGCACTATCGGCCAAGCTGGACGGTGTCGAAAACGCGACGGTGACAGTAAAGGAATGGGACGGTGACGTCATTTTCCTGCACGAGGTGAAACGCGGCACCGCAGACCGCAGTTACGGTGTGCAGGTCGCACGGCTGGCAGGGTTGCCGCAGGTCGTGGTGGACCGCGCCAAGGTAGTGCTGGAGGCGCTGGAGAAAGGCGAACGCGAAGGTGGGCGCAAGGCGTTCGTGGATGATCTGCCACTGTTTGCTGCGGCCCCCGCGCCGCCGCCTGCGAAACAACAGACATCACAGGTGGAGGCGCGGTTGAAAGGCGTGATGCCGGATGAATTGACGCCGAAAGAGGCGTTAGCCTTGATTTACGAATTGCGGGGGATGGTGGCAGATGGGTGAAATCACCCATCCTACGGGATTGGCAGGATGGGGTATTGATCCATCCTGCCCGATCACGATGCCGGTGTGGACGACACGCCGACCTGTGCAGGACGCAGCAGACGGTCATGCAACATGAACCCTTCGGCGGCGACCTGAATGATATCGCCAGCCTTTGTACCGGGCAGCGGTGCCTCGAACATCGCCTGATGCAGCTGTGGGTCGAACTTGTCGCCGACTTGCGGAACAATCGGATCAATGCCGTGCCTTTTGAACACTGAAATCAATTCGCGCATCGTCAATTCGACACCCTCTAGCAAGGCCTTGTTCACCTCCTGCTCGGACTCGTCCGCCGATTGCAGGGCGCGGCGCAGATTGTCGTAGATCGGCAGCATATCGCGGGCGAATTTGGTGCTGCCGTAGTTTTCGGCCTCTCGCCTGTCACGCTCTGCCCGTTTGCGGGTGTTTTCGGCATCCGCCAGCGCGCGCATGAATTTATCGCGGTATTCGTCCCGCTCTGCGCGCAGGGCGTCAAGTTCTTCCAAGCTCGCCTCGGCGTTCAGGTCCATGGCATCGCCTTCGGCGGCCATTTCATCAAGGCTTTGGAATGCGGCGTCTTTTTCGGCCATTTGTCTTTCCTTCAAGAGCGGTCGGCAATCATTTTGCCCACCAGCTGTGCAGTGTAATTCACGATCGGCACGATACGGCCATAGTTCAGCCGGGTCGGGCCAATGACGCCCACGGCGCCAATGATCTTGCGGTCGGCGTTCATATAAGGGGAAACGACCAGAGATGAACCCGTCAAAGAGAACAATTTGTTCTCAGACCCGATAAATATCCGCACGCCGTCGCCATCCTGCGCCAGATCAAGAAACTGGGCGATATCCCGCTTGCGTTCCAGATCATCAAACAGGCTACGGATACGGTCAAGATCGCCGTCATTCTCCGCCTCGGTCAGCAGATTGCCACGGCCGCGCACGATCAGTCGTTCTGTTGCCTCGCCTTTATTTTCCCAAAGAGCGAACCCGCTTTGAACCAGATCGGCCGCAAGACTGTCAATCTCGCGTCTGCGGGTCTTGATTTCGCGCGCGATAACGTCGCCAAGTTCGGATAAGGTATGGCCTTCGGCAATCGCGTTGAGGAAATTCGCCGCTTCGCGCATCGAGGACGGGGTCTGGCCGGGTGGCGGCGTGAAGATCCGGTTTTCCACATGGCCGTCAGCAAAGACCAGCACCACCAGCGCGCGGTCCTTGTTAAGCGAGACGAATTCGATATGTTTGATCGCGGCTTCGTGCTTGGGGGTCAGCACAAGGCTGGCACCATGGGTGACACCCGACAGCGCCTGACCGACCTGATCCAGCATCGTCGCGACATCGGTATCGGTCGATTGCATGGTCTGGTCGATGGTTTGCCGGTCTTTGCCGTCCAGATCGCCGATTTCAAGCAGGCCATCGACAAACATCCGCAGGCCCAATTGGGTCGGCACCCGCCCGGCGCTGACATGGGGGCTGCCGAGAAGACCCAGATATTCGAGATCCTGCATGACGTTGCGGATTGTTGCGGCGCTGACCTGTTCGGACAGGGTCCGGGTCAGGCTGCGCGAGCCCACCGGCGCGCCGCTTTCAAGATAGCCTTCGACGACGCGCCGGAAAACCTCGCGCGAGCGTTCATTCATCTGGCCAATGTTGGGCGTGTGATCCGGCAAATTGTCCTCTTTCAGGGCGGTGGCAGTAAAGGCCAAACCGGCAGCATCGTCAATCGGGGTTGGATTTCAGATGTGGGCATACTATGCCCGCTGTGCAAGCAACAGGAGTATTCCCATGCGTCCATCCGGCCGCCATATCAACGAAATGCGCAACGTGACGATTGAAACCAATGTCACGATGCATGCCGAAGGGTCCTGCCTGATCAAATGCGGCAATACCCATGTGTTGTGCACCGCGACGATCGAGGACAAGGCACCGCCATTCCTGAAGAATACCGGGCTGGGATGGGTCACGGCAGAGTACGGCATGTTGCCGCGTGCGACCAATACACGGATGCGCCGCGAGGCGAAGAATGGCCAGTCGGGCCGGACGCAAGAAATTCAGCGGCTGATTGGGCGGTCATTGCGTGCCGGAGTGGACCGTGTCGCCCTTGGTGAGCGGCAGATCGTGATTGATTGCGATGTGATTCAGGCCGATGGCGGCACGCGCTGTGCCTCGATCACAGGCGGTTGGGTGGCGCTGAAGCTGGCGGTGCAAAAGCTGATCAAGGCAGGCGTGATCATCAGCGATCCGCTGGTGGACCCGGTGGCGGCGATTTCCTGCGGCATCTATGCCGGACAGGAAGTGCTGGATCTCGATTACCCCGAAGACAGCGAAGCCGGCGTTGACGGCAATTTTGTAATGACCGGCGGACGGCTGGTCGAGGTGCAGATGTCGGCCGAAGGATCGACATTCAGCCGTGCACAAATGGACGGATTGCTGGGACTAGCCGAAAAAGGCGTCGCAGAGCTAACCGCGATACAATTGGCCGCGGTGAGCTGATGCGGAAATTTACCGGCGATCGGCTGTTGGTGGCGACACACAACAATGGCAAACTGCAGGAAATCACCGATCTGCTGGCGCCGTTTGGCGTGAAGATCAGCAGCAATGCCGATCATGCGCTGCCAGAGCCGGAAGAAACAGAGACAACCTTTGTCGGTAACGCCCGGATCAAGGCGCATGCGGCAGCACAAGCGGTGGGTTTGCCCGCGCTGGCCGATGACAGCGGGATCACGATTGACGGGCTGAACGGCGCACCGGGTGTCTATACGGCAGATTGGGCGGAAACGCCGCAGGGACGCAATTTTGTGATGGCGATGGAACGCACCTGGGCCGAACTGGAGGCTGTTGCAGCCCCCTTTCCCCGGCTGGCGCAGTTTCGTTGCACATTGGTCCTGGCCTGGCCTGACGGGCATGATGAAGTGTTTGAAGGGGTGATGCCCGGACAGATCAGCTGGCCGATGCGGGGCGATCAGGGGCATGGCTACGACCCAATTTTCCAGCCCGATGGCTTTGACGTGACCTTTGGCCAGATGGATCGTTGGGAAAAGAACAGGATCAGCCACCGTGCGGATGCATTCCGCAAACTGATTGCGGGCTGCTTTGGCTGAGGACTGGGAATACGGGGGCTTTGGGCTTTATATTCATTGGCCGTTCTGTCAGGCGAAATGCCCCTATTGCGATTTCAATTCACATGTCGTGGCACAGATCGACCAGAAAGCCTGGCAAGACGCATATCTAAGTGAAGTTAGCCGCTTAGGCGCAGAGACCGAAGGGCGCATCCTGCGGTCTGTGTTCTTTGGCGGCGGCACGCCGAGCATGATGGACCCCGGTCTTGTGGACGCTGTTCTGACGCGCGTGCGGGCAACCTGGCCGATGGCGAATGATATCGAGATTACCCTGGAAGCGAACCCTACCTCGGTCGAGGCTGGCCGCTTTGCGGGTTATCGCGATGCCGGCGTGAACCGGGTATCGATGGGAATTCAGGCCCTGAATGATGCTGATTTGAAAGCGCTGGGGCGGTTGCATGGACGGAATGAGGCGCTGCGCGCATTTGAGATCGCACGCGATGTGTTTGACCGCGTCAGTTTCGATCTGATCTATGCACGACAAGGGCAGAGCCTGGCAGCCTGGGCCGCGGAGCTGCGCGAGGCGCTGGCGCTGGCGGTCGATCACCTGTCGCTTTATCAACTGACGATCGAAGACGGGACTGCCTTTGGCGACCGCTATGCGGCAGGAAAGCTCCGCGGGTTGCCTGACGATGATCTGGCGGCGGATATGTATGCGTTGACACAGGATATCTGTGCGGCCGCAGGGTTTACCGGATATGAAGTGTCGAACCACGCCAAGGCAGGATACGAAAGCCTGCACAACCAGATTTACTGGCGTTACGGCGATTATGCAGGGATCGGACCAGGGGCGCACGGGCGGCTGACGCTGGGCGGTCAGCGTTATGCGACCGAGGCGGGTCTGGCGCCATTGGCCTGGCTGGCGCAGGTTCGAAAATCCGGCAACGGCGATAAGGTGCGGAGCCTGCTGGATGACGCAGCACAGGCAACCGAGAGGTTGCTGATGGGGATGCGGCTTTCGGAAGGTGTCTTGATCGAGCGATTAGATATGGAAGTTTTATCACATAAAATCAAAGAGTTATCTGATATGGGCATGGTCGAGATGACGCCCGACAGCCTTCGTGTCAGCCGGTCCGGCAGGCCGGTGCTGAACGCCGTGCTGCGGGCGTTGCTGGA